>JBOIDR010000059.1:0-23964 GCA_050740695.1 Gammaproteobacteria bacterium
TCAGGGAGCGAATCGAAAAGTATCTCGCCGAAGTGAACGAGGAGCCGGTGGTCTTCCGCTGGACCTATAAACTCGACGAGCTGCCGGTCGCTTGATCTATTGCTATGTTATCATGGAATCGATCTACTAGGGTCCCTCAGCCTTGGTATGTCTTGCGCCTCAGCGCGATCCGGCGCGCGATGCTGTCCACGGCCATGAGCAGGGAGTGGGTGAGCGCCGAGTGGTTGCGATAGTCGGCGGGTACCAGGTTAGATACCCGGCCGTCTTCGATGAAGCCCCAGGCGCGGCCCCAGCGCTCGCGGTCGGCGGCGTCGTAGACCCCGACGGCGATCCCATCGTTCTTGCGGATGAGCGAGAAGCACGGGATGTCGGTGTAGCCGTCGCCCACGAAGATCATCTGGTGGAGCGGCACCCGCAGGCGCTCGGGGGGTATCTTGCGGTTGACCTCGAAGGGACGGCCGTGCGACTCCGGTCCGACGATGCCCTTCTGGATGTGGAAGATAAAGCGGGTCTTGTCGGTGAAGCTCACGATGTTCTTGGGAAACACGATCTCGCCCTCGGGTCCGTAGGCGAAGTCGCAGGCCCAGATGTCGTGGAAGTGGCGGGCGATGCGGGTCGCGCGCAAGGTCTCCCCGATCCCGCTGCTCACCAGGTAGAACTCGACCTCGATGTCGGGGCTGACCGAGCGCGCGTGCTGGGTGAGGCGCTCGAAGACGCGCGTGGCCCCGCCGTGGAGGCGGATGTGGCGGCCCCAGCGGATGAGGCGCTCGCGGGTGATGCGTCGCGCGGGATCGCCGTTCGAGACCTCCAGCATGGCGTAGAGATAGGCCGGCACCGGGTCCCGGCTCAGGTTCTCCGAACCGATCGTGCGGCACAGGCGGGCTCCAATGGGGGACGTTGCACCATAGTTCCGGTAAGCGCCTTCCCGATCGGATCAGTTCAGAAATCGTGGTTCAAGGATCTGCTCGACATCCGGCTTGTGAGTCAGTCCGCCACTCCCGAGGAAAAAATCGACGTACAGTCGAGCGGTATAGTAGGTCGAGCGCGTCGTGTCTCCGGCTTTAAAGAGCTGGATATTATCCTGTAGGGTCGCCAAGCGAATCCCCTTTAGGGAAATAGTGCTCGGAGCGACGTCTAGCACGCTTGCCGCGAGGGTGTTGCCCTGATCCGGATGGGCCTTCCAATAGTCTACGGCCTTGAACCAGCCCTTGGCGAAGGCACCGAGCGCCTTCGCGCGCTCGCGCAACACCTCGCCGCGCACCGCGACCACATCCTGGATGAGGCCGGGGGTCGCGGCGCTCGTGAACAGCACGCGCGCGCCCTCGTCCCGGGCTCGCGTGACGAAGGGCTCCCAAGTGTGACCGGCTTCGACTTCGCCGCTCTTGCGCTTTTCGGGGAGCTCTGCTGCGTCGGTGTCGATCAGACGGATATCGGCCGAGCTGAGGCCGTGGGACTTCAGCACGGTGAGCACGAAGAGCTCCGCGAAGCTCCCGAGGTTCACGCCGAACGCCCTGCCCCTGAGATCCTCGACCTTTTCAACGCCGGGTCGCGCGAGCACCGAATCACCCCCCTCCGAGATATCGGTGACCAAGATGATGCGGACATCGGGGTGCACCAGGGTCAAGTCCACGATGTCGCCTAACGATGCCCCGATGGCATCGTATTCGCCCGCGCCGAAGTCGGCAAAGAAGATCGGTCTATTAGGAGACCCTCGGGCGGCGCCCCACAGCGGGGGAGCGAGTCGGAGGGTCAGACTTGAATAGTCGAATGATTGTGACCGTGACGAGAAACGAATGCCAAAGAGGCATACGAGTCAACCAATGTCGTTTTGAAGGAGAGCGCCGGCGAGCCATCAATCGAGATTCCAGACCACGGAACCGACCACGACAAGGTTCAGATCTTCTGGATGAGTAGGCGAGGCGACTCAGGAAGAGGTTCTGGCGCTACCGGCCATTCCGGAACAACAGAAGAGTTCCGGAGATGATCTGCCAGTACCTTGGAAGAATGCTGACGGACGATGAAAGCCGGGAGCCGAACAAGGGGGCTGCAGACGATGGCCACCACGGAGACGCTCGGTGAAATCGTCGCGTCGCATTTTGGTGGCCAACTGCATCGCGGAAAAACCGATGAAATCTCGATAGATTTAATTGCAGCCCGCGCATGCCCTCAAAGGACTTCCGCGACACTTCGCCTTCGGCGGCGCGCCGCGTACGGCGCGTCCGCTTCGAGAAATCTTTAGGCCCAAAGCCCCATATACAACACCGACGCCACCAGGCTCAGAGCACTGCGAACGGCATGCAGTCTGCCCCACCTTTCCAACAACGCCCGGGTCTCTACGGACGCCAGATCACGCCCCGGCGCAAGAAGCTGATGGTTCGTTGGCATGACTGCGATGAATGTAAAAGGCACGACAAGGCCGATCAGCACCGCGCCACAAGCCAAATGATGCCCCCTCCGAGAAACCACGCCAGCGCACCCGCGAGGAAACTCACGACAGCGAGTGAAGCTTGCATTAGCGTCGCGCGTTTGTAGCTTGGCGCCCACACGGTCGCGGCGGTCTTCGTGTCGCAACCCATACGTGCGGGATGTTCGACGAGATTGATGTAGACGGCGGCTCCGGCGAACAATGTGCAGCATAAGGTGGCAAGGAACTGCGCAACTTTCAGCATACGGTCTCCTCCGCAAGGCCTGACGTTGGACATGAGCGGAAGGCAACGGTGTCACGCCGTTGCGAGTGCACTCGATGGTGGGGTCGGAAGGCAGTCGCTCTTTCGTCCGCTGTCTCACGCGGCAAGTCCAAGGCTAAGCGACGCGGCGGCGGCCAGAGATGCCGCAGTTCGTACATGATTCCATGCCGTCCAGTCGGAGACGTAGAGTGCCCAAGCATCGGCGCCGCGAGGGCCGTCAGGGGCAAGCGCTGCAAGCGACTCGTTCTTGGGCACGTTGAATACGATCGTTACCAAGAGGCTACCCACCAAGTACAGCGCGCTGCCAACAAGAAGATAAATGGCGTTTGGCATTTGCCACCGAAGTATCGCGCCGATCATGGCGACCGCACACAGTATGGCCGTTCCGAGGAAAGTGCCAAGGAACCAACCGTTCAAGACAACCACGTTGATAGACTGCATGGCCGCGATCCCGTGACTGGTGGGAAGACGAGCGAGCGCCTTCATGACGAACGTTGAGAAGGCGAAGAAGACCCCGGCAACCAGGCCGCACCCAAGCGCCGCCAGGAGCGTGAGAATTAAAGAGCAACCGGTCAACGTCTGGCATCGTGAGTCTCGTTCTCTGTCGCCCAACGAAACAAGAGATCAGCCGCGCCGGGCAAGAGGGCTTGGAAAAACGACGGCGATCCAAGGGAGAGGGAGGCAGGGGGATAGGGATGCGTAGGCACGCTCGGTCGACAATTCCGGTCCTACGCCTCGCCTGCGCTCACCGCCACTCGCGCGGTACGAGGAACTTTTCATAAAGCTCGGCCTCGGGGCTGCCGGGCTCCGGGTGCCAGTCGTAGCGCCATTTCACGAGCGGGGGGAGCGACATGAGGATGGACTCGGCGCGCCCGCCGGACTCTAGACCGAACAGCGTGCCGCGGTCGTACACCAGGTTGAACTCGACGTAACGCCCGCGGCGGTAGAGCTGGAAGTCGCGTTCGCGCTCCCCATAGGGCCTGTCTTTGCGGCGCTCCACGATCGGGAGATACGCGGGCAGAAAGTGATCCCCGACACTCTGCATGAATGCAAACGAGCGCTCGAAACCCCATTCATTCAGATCGTCGAAGAACAGCCCGCCGATCCCGCGCGCCTCGCCGCGGTGCTTGATATGGAAATACTCGTCGCACCAGCGCTTGAAACGCGGATAGACCTCGGTGCCGAAGGGCGCGCAGGCACGGGCGGCCGTGCGGTGCCAGTGGCGCGCGTCCTCCTCGAAGCCGTAATAGGGGGTGAGGTCGAATCCTCCGCCGAACCAGAAGACGGGCTCCGCCCGATTATGATGCACATGGTCCGCCTCGGCCAGGAAGAACCGGACGTTGGCGTGGGAGGTGGGGACATAGGGGTTCTGCGGGTGGATGACGAGCGACACGCCCAGTGCCCGGAATCTCCGACCGGCCAACTCTGGTCTGTGGGCGGTGGCGGAGGACGGCAGATAGCTGCCGAAGACCTCGGAGAAGTTGATCCCGGCCTGCTCGAATACCCGACCCCCGGAGAGGACGCGCGTACGCCCGCCGCCGCCTTCGACCCGCTCCCAGCGATCCTCGCGAAAACGTGTGGATCTGTCCTGTCCCTCGATGGCCGCGCAGATCCGCTCTTGCAAGTCATGGAGATAGGCCCTGACCGCCTCGACGTCGATGCGCATTCGACCCCTCGTTCCGCCCACGCTGGGTTGAGGCTATGCTATAGGAGGTTATGTTATAGCATGGCAAGAGAAAACGCCCATGGGTGAACGCCAGGCCAAGATCGAGCGCAACACGAACGAGACCCGGATCGTGGTCGAGATCGAACTCGACGGTAGCGGTCGAGCCAGCCTCGCGACCGGCATCCCGTTCCTCGATCACATGCTCGACCAGGTCGCGCGCCACGGGATGATCGATCTCACGGTGCGCGCAGAGGGAGATCTGCACATCGATGCCCACCACACGGTCGAGGACGTCGGCATCACCTTCGGCCAGGCCCTGGCACGGGCCCTGGGAGACAAGCGCGGGATCCGGCGCTTTGGACATGCCTATGTGCCACTCGACGAGGCCCTCTCGCGCGTCGTGCTCGACTGCTCCGGACGGCCGGGTCTCGAGTTCCATGTCGAGTTTCCGCGCGCGCGGGTCGGAGATTTCGATGTGGATCTCAGCGTCGAGTTCTTCCGGGGCTTCGCTAACCATGCCCTCGTGACCCTGCACATCGACACCCTGCGCGGGCGCAACACCCACCACATCATGGAGACCGTGTTCAAGGCCTTCGGCCGCGCGCTCCGGATGGCCGTTGAGCCCGATCCGCGCCTGGGCAGCACCATTCCCTCCACCAAGGGCAGCCTCTGATCCCGCCATGGCGCGTGCCAAGGAGACAGTCGTCGTCCTCGACTACGGGATGAGCAACCTGCGCTCGGTGGCGAAGGCGCTGGAGCACGTCTCTCGGGGGCGACACCGCGTCGTGGTGAGCGGCACGGCCGCCGATCTCGAACGCGCCGAGCGCGTGGTGTTCCCCGGCCAAGGGGCCATCGGCGAGTGCATGTCGCACCTCGGCACGATGGGGATCATCGAAGCCCTGCGCGAGGTCGTGCACGCCAAGCCCTTCCTGGGGATCTGCCTGGGCCTGCAGGCGCTCATGGACTGGAGCGCGGAGGGCAACGGTACGGCGGGTCTCGGTCTCTGCCCGGGCCGGGTGCTGCGGTTCACAAATGGGGTCGCTGATCCGAAGACCGGGGAACGGCTCAAGATCCCCCATATGGGTTGGAACTCCGTCTCACCCACCCGATCCCATCCCCTGTGGGCCGGGATCGCCCCCGGCGAGCGCTTCTATTTCGTACACAGCTATTACGTGGCGCCGGAGGACCAGGGTTGGATCGCGGGCACGACCGACTACGGCTCGTCGTTCGCCGCAGTGCTCGCGCGAGACAAAATCTTCGCCGTGCAGTTTCACCCGGAGAAGAGCCAGCGGGCCGGCCTGCAGATCCTCGAAAACTTCCTCGAATGGGAGCCCATGAGCGGTTCCCCAACGCTGGCTTGATAGCGCGTCTCCGCCTCCTCGTAGCGCGCCGACATAGAGGTCCTGCTCGGTCGCCTCCAGAGGCTCAGGGGATCGATGATTGGTAGAAGGCCGTGAGCTTGTGCATAGAAGAATTGTGAAGGCTGCGGTACTCATCCCACGGCTACATCCGAAACACGCCGAAGCGCGTCCGCCGGCTCGGCGCGCCGGCGCAGATGCGCAGCGCCTGCGCCAGCACCTCGCGGGTGCGTGCGGGATCGATGACGCCGTCGTCCCAGAGCCGGGCGGTGGCGTAGTAGGGGTGGCCCTGGGTCTCGTATTGATCTCGGATCTCGGCGCGGTAGGCGGCCTCGTCTTCGGTGCCCCACTCGACGCCGCGCGCCTTCAGCGACTCGCGCCGGACCACGGACAGCACCGAGGCCGCGACCTCGCCGCCCATGACCGAGATGCGGGCGTTCGGCCACATCCACAGGAAACGCGGCTCATAGGCTCGGCCGCACATCGCATAGTTGCCGGCGCCGAACGAGCCGCCAATGACGACGGTGAGCTTGGGGACCTCGGCACAGGCGACCGCCGCGACCATCTTGGCGCCGTCCTTGGCGATCCCGCCCGACTCGTATCTCTTCCCGACCATGAACCCCGTGACGTTCTGGAGGAACACGAGCGGCGTGCCGCGCTGGCACGCGATCTCGATGAAATGCGCGCCTTTGAGCGCCGACTCGGAGAACAGGATCCCGTTGTTGGCGAGGATCCCGACCGGATGACCCGCGATGCGGGCGAAGCCGGTGACGAGCGTCTTGCCATAGAGGGCCTTGAACTCGTGCCACTCCGAGCCGTCCACGGTGCGCGCGATGACCTCGCGCACGTCGTACTGGAAACGCGGGTCCCTGGGGACGATCCCGTAGATCTCCTCGGCCGGATAGCGCGGGTCGAGAGACGTCTTGGGCTCGGAGTTTATTGCTTTTATTTTCGGGCGCGACGGAAGATGGGACACGATGTCGCGGGCGATGCGAAGGGCATGGGCGTCGTCGTCGGCGAGGTGATCCGCGACCCCCGAGGTACGGCAGTGCAGATCCCCGCCGCCCAGGGTCTCGGCGTCCACGACCTCGCCGGTCGCGGCCTGCACGAGCTGTGGTCCGCCGAGATAGATCGTCCCCTGGTTCCGCACGATGACCGCCTCGTCCGACATCGCCGGCACATAGGCACCGCCCGCGACGCAGTTGCCCATGACCACCGCGATCTGGGGGATCCCCTGCGCCGACAGCCGGGCCTGGTGATAGAAGATCCGGCCGAAGTGCTCGCGGTCGGGAAACACCTCTGCCTGGAGCGGCAGGAAGGCCCCGCCCGAATCGACCAGATAAATGCACGGCAGCCGGTTCTCCTCTGCGATCGCCTGTGCCCGCAGGTGCTTCTTGGCCGTGATCGGATAGTAGGTCCCGCCTTTTACCGTGGCGTCGTTCGCGACCACCAGGACGTCGCGGCCGTGGATCTGGCCGATCCCGGTGAGGATGCCACCCGCGGGCAGCTCGTCGTCATAGAGACCGAGGCCGGCCAGCGGCGACAATTCCAGGAACCCGCCGTCCGGGTCGAGCAAGGCCGCGACACGCTCTCGCGGCAGGAGCTTGCCGCGCTTCCGGTGCCGCTCGCGCGCCGCCTCGGGGCCGCCGGCCATCGCTTTGGCGAGGCGTTCGTTCAGATCTGCAACGAGCCCGCGCAGGTGGGATGCGTTCTCGGCGAATCCGGCCGAGTCGGGATCGATGCGCGTCGAGAGGACCGGCATCGTCACAGGCACTCGATGGCGATGGCGGTGGCCTCGCCCCCGCCGATGCAGAGCGAGGCCATGCCGCGTTTCTGCCCGCGCGCCCGCAACGCGTGCAACAGGGTCACGAGGATGCGCGCGCCCGTGGCCCCGATAGGGTGCCCGAGGGCACAGGCGCCGCCATGGACATTGACGCGCTCGGGACTGAGCCCAAGCTCCCGGATCGCGGCCAGCGCCACGGCCGCGAAGGCCTCGTTGATCTCGTAGAGATCGGCGTCCGCCGTGCCCCATCCGAGCCGGTCGAGGAGCCGGCGGATGGCGCCGATGGGCGCGGTGGTGAACTCGGCGGGCGCTTGTGCGTAGCTCGAATGGCCGAGGATACGCGCGAGCGGAGGGAGGCCGAGCTTCCGGGCCGTGGCTGCGCCCGTCAGCAGTAGCGCGGCGGCGCCGTCCGAGAGGCTGGAGGCATTGGCCGCGGTCACCGTGCCCCCATCCTTGCGGAAGGCAGGCTTGAGCCGGGTGATGCGGGTGAGATCGCAGCGCCCCGGCCCCTCGTCCTCGGAGACGAGCTTGCCCTTGACCTCGACGGGCACGATCTCCGTGTGAAAGGCCCCGCCCGAGATGGCGGCCAGGCTGCGCCGCACGGATTGCGCGGCGTAGGCGTCCTGCTCCGCGCGTGTGAATTGGAACCGTTCGGCGCACTGCTCGGCGAAAAAACCCATGAGCTCACCGCTCTCCGGGTCTTCCAGCCCATCGTAGGACATGTGATCGAGGAGGCGCGCATGCCCCATGCGTTGGGCGCGCGGGACCAGATAGGGGGCCCGGCTCATTGACTCCATCCCGCCCGCGACCACGACCTCGGCGGCGCCGGCGCGGATCTGATCGAAGCCCAGCATGAGCGCCTTCATGCCCGAGCCGCACATCTTGTTCACCGTGGTTGCCGGCACGCCGATCGGGATCCCGGCCTTCAGGGCGGCCTGGCGGGCCGGTGCCTGGCCGAGCCCGGCGGGCAGGACGCAGCCCATCAGCACCTCGTCGATGCGGGCCGGATCGACGCCGCTGTCCTCCAAGACCGCGCGAACGGCAACCGCGCCGAGCTCGGTGGCCGGAACGGCCGAAAAGGCACCCAGAAAAGCGCCGATGGGCGTCCGTCTCGCCGCGCAGATCACGATTTCGTCCGGCATCTCACAGCCCTCGTTCCCAAAGCCCTCGTTCCACCAGCTCGCGCCCGATCAACATGCGCCGGATCTCGTTGGGCTAGCGCATGCGTCGAGCCGGCCTGCCCAAGCGCCCACCCGAGAGGTGACAGAGACATCCCGCTCGCCTTCGACCTATTGGTGGGCGATGTTGCTCGGCATTTATGAAAGCCAGGCCCAGGGATGGGCCTGCTGGGCGCGCCGAGGATGCAAGTCTTCCCGCTGCGGTGCCCCCGCTGTGGGGAGCCGATGAGGATCAGTGTACGCGCCTTCCCGCCTGCGCAGGCTGAACCACTTCGCCCATCGTCCCTGAGGAATGGCTCTTCCTTGAAGAGCGCCGGTAGTGACAGTAGCATGCGGTTGCTGCCTCTGGCAACGGCACCGCACTTGGCCACTGGGGTAGTTTATAGTTAGTTAGGCTTCCCGTGCTTATTCTGCTCGTAGGCGGTGACTGCTCGGGTCTGGGCCGGCACGGATTAGATACTTGCGTCGTAAATGTCGAACAACACCGCTCGAGCAATTCCTGATTCACATGCAAAGTCAATCAGCTGCAAACGCCAGGGTAAGTCCCTCCCCTGCGCAGCGGGGGAGGGCTAGGGTGGGGGCCAGGCGTGTCAGGCGGAGACGAGGCTTGGTCAGCGGCTGAAGGGCTTGGCCCCCACCATACCCCCCCGCGGGGGACGGTCAGGGTGGGGGTCGAGCGTCGCGGTTCGGATAGGGTCGACCTCATCCTATCGAGGGGGAAGGGACGATAAATTTCAAATGTCTTTGGCTAGAGTTCTAGCACCCGGCGCACTTCGGCAACGCCGCTTGGACACCATTCTCTCGAAGGCCAGCCGGCGTTTCTTCTCGGCGCAGCCGCTGCAGCTCGGGCTCGCGATCCTCGGCATCGCGCTCGGGGTGGCGGTGGTCACCTCGGTGGACATCGCGCGCGTAAGCGCGGAGCGCGCCTTCGATGTGAGCTTCGAGGCCGTGGCGGGCCGGGCCACCCACCAGATCCTCGGCGGGCCTAACGGCCTGGACGAAGCGCTGTATGTGCGGTTGCGGACCCGCGAGGGGATCTATCCCGCGGCCCCGATCGTCGAAGGCCAGGTGGCACAAGTCGGGAAACAGGGAACGACTCTCCGCGTCCTCGGCGTCGACCCCTACGCCGAGTCCCCGTTCCGCGATCACTTGCGTGTGCGGGGACGGGATCGCGAGCGCCGCGCGAACGGCAAGCTCATACGCAGACTGGTCACGGAGCCCCGCACCACCGTCTTGAGCCCCGCCACGGCACACAGGCTCGGGGTCCGGCCCGGCCAGGAGCTCATGCTCCAGATCGGGACCCGGCTCGGGGCGCTCAAGGCCATCGGCCTCATCGAGCCCGAGGGTGGGGAGGGCCGAAGCGGTCTCGACGATCTATTGATTGCCGACATCGCCACGGCGCAGACCCTCCTCGGGATGCCCGGCAGGATCTCCCGCATCGACCTCGCGCTCGCCGAAGGCGCGGCGGGGGCCGTCGCGGAAGGGCGGATCCGCGCCCTCCTCCCCCCGGGGGTGGAGCTCACCCCCTCCGGGAGGCGTAGCGAGGCAACCAAGGGCATGACCCGCGCCTTCGAGGCCAACCTCGTGGCCATGAGCCTCCTCGCGCTGCTCGTGGGGGCCTTCCTCATCTACAGCACCATGAACCTCGCCGTGGTACAGCGCCGGGAGCTATTCGGCGCGCTGCGGGCGCTCGGGGTCACGGGCGGGCAGGTCTATCGGATGGTGATCCTGGAGGCATGCGCGATCGGCGCGCTGGCATCGGTTTTGGGGTTGGGGATCGGCGCCCTGCTCGGACACGGCCTAGTGGGACTGGTCGCGCGCACCATCAACGATCTGTATTTCACGGTGACGGTACGCGAGCTGTCCTTTCCGCCAGAACTCCTGCTCAAGGGCCTGGCCCTCGGTCTCAGCACGACGCTCCTAGCGGCCCAGGGCGCGGCCCTCGAGGCGGCACGCGTACCCCCGCGGATCAGCCTGTCGCGCGCAGATCTGGAGGCGCGCTTCCGCCGCACCCTGCCGCGCGCCGGGTGGCTCGGGGGTCTCTGCCTGGTGCTCTCGGGGGCGATGTTCCTGGCCTCAGGGAAGAGCCTCGAGCTCGGGTTCGCCGCGGAGTTCGCTTTGATCGGCGGCGCGGCGCTCCTGACTCCAGTCGTGGCGTTCGGCGGACTCCGGTGGCTCGATCTTCTGATACCACGATGGCCCCTGATCTCACGATGGCTCGGCAGCCACGGCCGCATGGCGGTTCGCAACGTGGGCGCCGGTTTGAGCCGCACCGCCGTGGCCACGGCCGCGCTCATGGTGGCCATCGCGACGACCATCGGGGTAGGGATCTTGATCGAGAGCTTCCGGATCGCGGTGGGGGATTGGCTCTACGGCGTCCTGCGCGCCGATCTGTATATCACCACCCCCGGACCCGATGCCACCGCCCCTCCCTTCGAGCTGGATCGCGCCTTCCGGGATCGCATCGCGGCGCTGCCCGAGGTCGAGGCGGTGAGCACGGTGCGGCGCTTCCGCGTGGAGATCGCCGGCCAGCCTACCGACATCGCCGTCTATGAGATGGCCCCGGCATCGTACCGGGGTTTTCGCTTCAAGGAAGGC
Source organism: Gammaproteobacteria bacterium (assembly GCA_050740695.1). Classification (GTDB taxonomy): domain Bacteria; phylum Pseudomonadota; class Gammaproteobacteria; order JACCXJ01; family JACCXJ01; genus JACCXJ01. The sequence continues at coordinate 11,271 of JBOIDR010000059.1, forward strand.
GGCGCCGAAGACGTCTGGCGGGCCTTCGAGGAACAAGGGGCGGTGCTGGTCTCCGAGCCCCTGGCCTATCATCGCGATCTGCACCGGGAGGACAGTATCACGCTACGCACCGATCGCGGGCCGCGGGCCTTGCGCATCGCCGGGGTCTATTACGATTACAGTTCCGATCGCGGCTGGGTGGCGATGAGCCGGCGCACCTATGAACGCTACTGGCAGGGCGGGGGGTACAGCAGCATCGGGGTCTATGCCCGCCCCGGGATCGATGATGCTCGACTGCGCGACGCAGTCGAGGCGCGCCTCCCGGAGGGCCTCGGGGTCGGGATCACAGAGAGCCGCACCATCCGCGCGGAGTCCATGAGGCTCTTCGACCGCACCTTCGCCATCACCCGTGTGCTGCGGCTGCTGGCCGCGGTGATCGCCTTCGCGGGGGTGTTCTCCGCACTCATGGCATTGGAGCTGGAGCGCACCCGCGAGCTCGGCCTTTTGCGGGCGCTCGGCATGACTCCCGCGGGGCTCTCCGGCCTCCTGCTGGTCGAGACCGGGCTCACGGGTCTCATCGCCGGCGTCCTCTCGGTGCCGGTCGGTATCGGGATCGCCGCGACTCTCGTCTATGTCCTCTACGAGCGCTGTTTCGGCTGGAGCATGGACCTCCACGTGGATCCGGTGATCGTGGCGCAAGGGATCGTCCTCGCGGTCGGGGCGGCGCTGCTCGCCGGGATCTACCCCGCCCGCCGGGCCGCCCGGAGCTCGCCGGCCGCGGTCCTGCGCAATGACTGAACGCGGTCTTGCGCGGGTTCCTACGCCCGCCCACGCACCCCCCGCGAGCCTTCCGCATCCCCGCCGATCCACGGGCGCTGGCCAGGCCCGTGCGGCGCAAATGGGTTGCGCCCAATCGGCTGGTCTCCGATAATCGTTCGATTCTCGACATGTCACGATTCTCCAGATGGTTAGCGAAGAGGCCGCGCGCGGTGACCGCGTCACGCTGTTAGCAGCGGTATACGACGGCAACGTCGAGCCCGGCTCGACACTCAAACGGACGCCCCGAATAGAACTGCGCTTTCGTAACGCGGAGGACCGGGCGTCCATTGTCCGCCATCGCCTTTTCGAGAACGCCGAAAGCTATGACAAGGACGCGGCCCACGCGCTCATTCGCTCGTACGTCAACACTTGGAGACGTTTCGGGGTCGAGATCGCGGATGCCTACGTGAGCCGCATGGAGACGAGTTTTCCGTTTCTGCCCGACCTCATCGATTTGGTGTTCGAGCGTATCACGGAGACCGGCGGATTCCAGGGTACGCGTAGTGCCCCCTGGGTCTACTGGGCGCAATGCTGGATGCAGGGGCTGCCTGGGCTGCGGTGCCGCCGGACCGCAAGGTGCTGATCACGAGCGACCACGGCTATATTTTTCTCGGCTCGGGGCTGAGCGATCCGGGGCTCAAGGGCGCGGATCGAATCCTGGAAGGAAAGCGTTTCCGGGTCTTCGATCCGAGCGAAACGCTCCCGGCAAGCGGGAGCGGACTGTGGGTGGATGCCAACCGGCGGCTGGCCGTGCTAGCGGGCCGAGGGCACAACCGTTTTCAAGGCCCCGGGGCGCAGTCGGTCTATCGCCACGGGGGCTTGACGCTCATGGAAATGCTGACGCCGTGGGTCGTGTTGGGGCCGGTTAGATGACACGCAGGGTGATGTCATGAAACAGAAAGTCGGCACTTTGCTTGAAGAAGACGTGCTGCGGCGGGCGAAGCGGCGGGCTACCGATGAGGGGCGTCCCTTAAGCGATCTGATCCAGGACGCCTTGGAAAGCTATCTGAGCAGCCGAGCCGTAGACCCGGCCAAGCGCGATGCGGCCTATCTCTTTTCGAAGAGTTTAAGAAAAACGTGATCCTGGAATGGATCCCAGACCGACAAAGGCGCGCGCGAGTTACCACGACGCTCGTCGGCATTCATCTTTTCGGACCCAACTCCTCGGATAAGGCGTAGGGTCAGATGATGCGTTCGCCTTTACAAGGGTGCCCGAGATTTGAGCGGATACGGGGGCCCGCTCCTACAATCTCAACCGGGCGCGAGCTGCCGGTCGGGGATCGCCGCGACTCTCGTCTATGTCCTCTACGAGCGCTGTTTCGGCTGGAGCATGGACCTCCACGTGGATCCGGTGATCGTGGCGCAAGGGATCGTCCTCGCGGTCGGGGCGGCGCTGCTCGCCGGGATCTACCCCGCCCGCCGGGCCGCCCGGAGCTCGCCGGCCGCGGTCCTTCGCAATGACTGAACGCCGTCTCGCGCGCTCCTCGACGGCCAGTGCGGTGCTCATCGCTGGGCTCATCGGGGGGACGGCCCTGGCCTTGTGGGCCACCTTGGCTCATCGTCCCCGGCCGGAGGAGGGAACCACGGGCCCCGTGTCCGCGAGCGCAGCGCTGCGTGGCGATCCCGCGGAGAACGAGGGCTACGCCCGCGCGCACACCCCGCGATCCTTCCGTTTCCCCGACGACCACGGCCCGCACCCCGAATTCCGTACCGAGTGGTGGTACTTCACCGGCAACCTGGCCGGTACCGAAGGCCGACCCTTCGGGTATCAATTGACCTTTTTCCGGATCGCACAGAGCCCGAAACCGGTGTCCTCCGATTCCCCGTGGCGCGCCAACACGCTCTATATGGCGCACTTCACCGTCTCGGACATCGCAGAGGGTGCCTTCCACGACCACGAGCGCCTGAGCCGGGCGGCCATGGGGCTTGCGGGTGCCGAGCCCGGCACCTTGCATCTATGGCTGGACGACTGGTCGGCCACCCCGGACGCCCTCGAAGGGCTGCCGGTGCGGCTACGCGCCGCCGCGGGCGAGGTGGCCATCGATCTCCGGCTCGCTCGGGGCAAGCCGCCCGTGCCCCAGGGCGATCGCGGCCTGAGCCAGAAGAGCGCGGAACCCGGCAACGCCTCGTATTACTATTCGCTGACGCGCATGCCGACCGACGGGATCGTCACCATCGGCCGGGAGCGTTTCACTGTTTCGGGATTGAGCTGGATGGATCGGGAGTGGAGCACGAGCGCCCTGGGACCGGATCAGATCGGGTGGGACTGGTATGCACTCCAGCTCTCGAACGGACAGGAGCTGATGTTCTACCGCCTGCGGCGCCGGGACGGCAGCACCGATCCGCACAGCGCCGGGACGATCGTGCGCCACGACGGGGCGCCCCTGACGCTCGCGGCCGCGGAGGTCGTGATCGACACGCTATCCACCTGGGTGAGCCCACGCGGCGGACACCGCTACCCGGCCCGCACCCGGTTGCGGGTCCCGAAGTCCGACCTGGAGCTCGAGGTCACGCCCCGGCTTCCCGACCAGGAGCTGGATGTCTCGGTCCGTTACTGGGAGGGGGCCGTCGAGGTGCGCGGCACGGCGTGCGGGCTGCCGGTGACGGGCAGAGGTTATCTGGAGCTCACCGGTTATGCCGACGGTTAGCGGATCGCATTGGCGCGAACACTTCGGTGGCCGCACCCCGCTGGCGTCTTCGTTGTTCGCACGCATAAAACGTACGGGAGCGATCGTCGGAGGATCAGGGCGGGGGCAGTGCAGTGCTCGCTCGTGAGCCAGCACCTGCCGCGGGAGATGATCGACGGGCGGTTTCGCGATATGAGCTGCCTGCCTGCGGGGCTCAGGGTAACGACCCCGTCGATCGCAGCGAGCGTATCGCCCCGGCCAGCTCGCCTGCCATCTGCGCGAGTGCCCGGCCATGGGCCGCGGCCAGGGCTTCGTGGTCGGCGCCTCGCGCCGGCTCGGAGACGACGGACCGGCCGGCGCGGACTCTCCCGCCCTCTGCGGCGCGCACACTCCAGAGCGCCTCGATCGTGACCCCCTCACCCAAGGTAGACTCGAAGCGCTGCACGTCGACCGCGATCCGGTAATCGGCGTCGAGGCTCGCGTTCTGATCCGCGGTCGCGATGCGCGCCGTGCGGAGCGCCCGCCGCAATTGCACCGCGAGCACTCGCGGGATCTCGCTCTTGAGCGGTTCGGCCCAGCGGTGCAACTCGGAGATCTCGACCCGGTTGTCGCCCGCGCGCACCACCATCTGGGGGCGATCCACGCCCTCGGGCACGCTCACCGGAGCGATGGCCACGCTGTAGTTCGACCCGGCGGCCGCGGCATCGTCGGTCGCGAGATCGCCCAAGGTGTAACCCGACAGGGTGTAGAAGTATTCCTTCGGCGGCGTGCCGCAGCCCACCGCGAAGAGCGCCAGCGACAGCCCGATCCAAGTGCGAGGGGCCGTCATGGCCGGCCCTCCTGCTTGCCCCGGATCAGCGATTCCGGATGGCGTTCGAGAAAATCGCTCAGATTACGGAGCGCCTCACTCGCGCGCCGGACCTCGCGCAGCGTCTCCCGCAGATCGGTCTGCACGGGTGCGTCCGCCGCCAACAAACCATGCTCCGCGGTGGCGAGCGTCTGGCGCGCCTGCCCGAGGGTCGCGTGTAACTCGGGCGCGATCCCGGTGCCGAGGTCCTTGACCAGCTTGTCCGCCGCCTCGAGCAAGGGATCGAGTCTCACCAGGGCCCGGTGGACATCGTCGCCGATCTGTTCGAACGGTACTCGCTCGAGCTGGCTCACGATATTCCCGAGCATGGTCTGCAACTCCTCGAAGGCCCCCGGCACGGTCGGGATCTGGAGCGGCGTGCGTGTCGTATCGAGGGTGATCTTCGGGGCATTAGGGAAGAAATCCAGTGCCACATAGAGCTGACCCGTCAACAGATTTCCGCTGCGCAACTGGCCGCGCAGGCCGCGATCGACATAGTGTCGTACACTCTCGACGGAATCGCCTGCCGGGCTTACCGGACTCAGCAAGCGGGCCCGCAGGCGATCGGGGTAGATACGGATCTCCACCGGGCTGCGGATCTCCATCTTGGCGGGATCGATATCGAGACCGATCGCGGTCACCTCGCCGATGACGAGACCGCGGAAATCGACCGCCGCCCCGACCGATAACCCGCGCACCGATTGATCGAACAGCAGCAGGTAGGTCTCAGAAACCGTGTCCGGGTGCTTCAACGCCTCACCTTGGTTGGCGAACAGCGTGAATTCGGTATTGGGCTCCGAAGGCGGCCCGGGCTGGACTTCGGGTGGGGTCTGGAAGGCGATGCCGCCGAGCAGGATGGAGGTCAGTGACTGCGTCTGCACCCGGAAGCCGGCGGCATCGAGCGCCACATCCACGCCGCTGGCGTTCCAGAAGCGGCTGCCGGCGGTCACGAAGCGATCGTAAGGGGACCGCACGAAGATGCGGAACGTCACATCCGTGCCGTCCTTTGCCAACTTGAACCCGATGACCTCGCCGACCTGGAGGCGCCGGAAATACACGGGCGATCCGATCTCGAGCGAACCCAGCTCGTCGGCGCGCAGGACGAACTGCCGGCCGGGCCGATCGCCGGTGACGATGGGCGCGGTTTCGAGACCCATGAACTTGCGCCGCGCCGTCGTGCCCTTGCCTGGATCGATGCCGACATAGGACCCGGACAGGAGTGTCCCGAGGCCGGACACCTGGCCGCCGGCAACTCTTGGCCGCACCACCCAGAAACGCGTGTCCTCGACCAGGAAAGACTCGGCTTGTTTGCTGAACTTCGCCGTGGCGACGACGGTCTTGCGGTCCTCACCCAGCGCCACCTCGGTGACCAGGCCGATGTCCACCTCTTTGTATTTGATCTTGGTCTTGCCGGCCTCCAGGCCCTCGGCGGTCTTAAACTTGATGGTGGCCGTCGGCCCGCGCTCGATGAATGCTTGGACGGCCAGCCAGGCGCCGATGAGGGCCGCCACGATGGGCACGATCCAGACGAGTTGCAGCGAGCCGCGCTTCTTTGTGTTCGCGACGACTTCGGGGAGATCGCGGAGATCCGGGATCGGCGTTTCGTCAGCCACGGCGTTCCTCGATCGGGTCCCAGATCAGCCGCGGATCGAAGGTCTCTGCGGCAAACATGGTGAGAACCACGACGGCACCGAAGGCGATCGCGCCCGGACCGGCCCGGATGGTCGCGAGCGTCTGGAACTGCACGAGCGCGGCCAGGATCGCGGCCACGAAGATGTCGACCATCGACCACCGGCCGATGAACGCCACGATCCGGAAGAGACGCGCGCGCCAGCCCGGTGCCCACGTGGCGCGGCGTTGGACGGATACGGTGAGAACGGTGAGGGCACTGAGCTTCGCGAGCGGCACCACGATGCTGGCGAAGAAGATGAGCGCCGCGAGCGGCCAGGAGCCCGTGACGAACAGGAACACGACACCGCTCATGATGGTGTCGGTCTGCGCGCCGAACAGCGAACCGGTTTCCATCACCGGCAGGACATTGGCCGGGATATAGAGGAGATAAGCCGAAATCAATAGCGCGGAGGTGCGCGCCACGCTGGCGGGCTTGCGCGGGTGCAGCCGTGCGCCGCAGCGCCTGCACATCGAGGCGTGCGTATGGACGGTCGGACGGTGCAAGAGACCGCAGGCGTGGCACGCGAGGAGACCGACTCGCGCGGCGTTGATGGCCCTCACGGCAACGCCCGCACCCGCGCCCAGATCCCCTGGGGATCGAAGGACGCCGCCGTCGCGGCCAGGAGCAGCATGAGCGCGGCAAACGACCACAGCGCGACACCGGTGTGCACGCTGGCGATATGGCCGAGCTTCACCAGCGAGACGAGCAGGCCGAGCAGGAACACCTCGACCATCCCCCAGGGCTTGACCGCCTGGATCAGGCGTAACATCGCCGGCACCCCGGGCGGAACCCGCCCGAGCCTGAGCGGCACCAACAGGTAGAGCAGGGCGGCGAGATCGATCGCCGGTACCAGGATCGTGGTCACGAACACCAGCGCCGCGACCGCGCTCATGCCCGTCGCGTGAAGGGCCTGCACCGTGCCGAACACAGTCGTCGAGGTGTGGTTGCCCTGAGCATCGAGGCCCAGGATCGGAAAGCTGTTGGCGATCACGAAGAGCGCCGCGGCCGCGAGCGCATAGGCGAGGGTGCGATCGAGGCTGTCGGGGATCTTGCGATACAGCACCGCGTCACAGCGCGGGCAGCGCGCCGTCCCGCCCTCGGAAAGCGCGACCGCGCGCTGGAGCAGATCGCACTCCCGACAGGCGATGAGCCTCTGCGTCGAGCTTTCCGACAGGTTCATGGCGGGGGGTTCATGGGGTTGATCTGTGTCGGCTCTCCCCTAAGCTCGTAGCAAGCGCTGCCGTTCGGCATGCGCAACAGCTCGTCGGCGGTGACTGCAGGGGTCCGGGTCGCCATGGATCCGAATTCTAGCCAAAGACATTTGAAATTTATCGTCCCTTCCCCCTCGATAGGATGAGGTCGACCCTATCCGAACCGCGACGCTCGACCCCCGCCCTGACCGTCCCCCGCTACGCAGGGGAGGGAACCCGGAGACTCCCTCCCCTGTCCGCGCTTTCTGCGGACGGGGGAGGGTAGGGTGGGGGCCAAGCCCTTCAGCCGCTGACCAAGCCTCGTCTCCGCCTGACACGCCTGGCCCCCACCCTAGCCCTCCCCCGCTGCGCAGGGGAGGGACTTACCCTGGCCTTTGCAGCTGATTGACTTTGCATGTGAATCAGGAATTGCTCGAGCGGTGTTGTTCGACATTAACGACGCAAGACGCAAGTATCTAATGACGCTTCGCCTCAGACCGACGAGATGTATATGTGTATGTCGTGAGTCTGCGGCGTCGGTGCATAATGGAAGGAGAGGCCCCGGTCGACGGTGAAGAATTGCAGGGAGTCTTGCCAGTGATGTCGGCCGCCGAGGCGGCGATAGATCCCTTGGGATCGGAGTCGAACCTGAGCCGATACGAGCATACCACAAAGCGTCGCGGACATCCTTCGAGGCATCGATCGGATGTCGGTGCGGAGCCGCGAAGCTGCTCCAATCCATGACTGCGTTTTCCCGCAAGCTCCGAAAGCTCGCTCCAGTATAGGAGATCATCGAGTAGGGGCGCCGCTCGCCCGCGATCCGCTCTTTGCCCTTACCGCGCTCCTCCGAGCGGATCGCGGATCTCCTCGGGACAGGTTTCGAGATCAACGAGCAACGCCAACGGGGTAAATACGCGGACGAAATATGGAAGTTTCGCCTCTTGGCGGCCTGGTGGTCCAGGTAATATTTCACAGAATTCTTGTGAAAAAATACCTGGCGTAATGCTACGGGCTCCGTAAGATCACCACTAAATCAGAGGTCGCAGCCTGGGGGGCCGTACGGCCTGACGCTGTGGTATCCGACACGTTGCTACAGGGACCTCCGACCGGACGCAACGACATGACATTAATCGCTAAGAATAGGTGGCAGAAGTCGGAACCGCCAGCAAGGACGATTGTTGTTCGAGCATGAGCAGGCAGCTCTTTTGTTTCCTCGACCGCCGAAGTGAGCATGAAGTAGGCGGAACCCGAGAGGCTCCCGTATCGCCCCGCTCAATTGGAATAGGGGTATCGTCCATCATGGAAGATGGGGCGGACGGAACGCATCCAATCAACGGCAATCACTGCAGGGTGTAGGGCCGTTTTGTTGTGGGCAAGCGGTTTGGCAGGACAGCATGGTGAAGAGACGCTCATTCGCCGGTCAGCGCGGGTGCTGACTTCTGGTTCCGTGCCGTGGCTCGTTCGTTCGATGCGATGGTGCCGAGGCTGCCCGATCGCGGCGCTCGCCACACGGCCGGGTGGCCGGGCAGGGGGGCGATCGTGATCCCGTCCCCCATGCCGTCTCGCGCCCTGGCATTCCCGGTCCCCGGGGGTTATGCTGTTATTTATAAATTACTAGACACCGTGCCGAAGGGGGAAAGGCTCCGTGCTCATCGAAGGGGGCCGAGGGCTATGGGGGGCCATCTTGATCGCGCTCCTTAGCACGTCTACCGGGGTACACGCCCAGGGCTGCGAGCCTCGGGTGGCCCGGATCATCTCCGCACAGGGGCCGGTCGTGATCGAGCGCTCGGGCGCGCCGCGCGCGCAGGCGGCGGCCCTCGACGATACCGTCTGTCCCGGAGACCGGATCCGCGTCGGGGCACTCGGGCGGGCCGCCGTTCAGCTCGCGAATGAGGCCGAGACCCCGATCCGCCTGGACGAAGGGACGACCCTCATATTTCCAGCCCCCGAGCCGGAGAAGTCTTTCCTGTTGAAGCTCATCGAGGGCGTGGTGCATGTCTTGAGCCGAGAGCCGCAGGTCCTGACGATCGAGACGCCTTTCGTATTCGCGGGTGTCGAAGGCACGGAGTTCGTGCTGGGGGTCTCGAAGTCCGAGGCCGAGCTGTGGGTCTTCGAAGGGCGGGTACGAGTTTCGAATCCCCAGGGGCAATTGGAGGTCCGGAGCGGCGAGGGGGCGCTGGCCCGTCCGGGTCAGGCCCCGGTACGGCGCGTATTGGTGAAGCCTCGCGAAGCGGTCGAATGGGCCTTGTACTATCCGCCGCTCGTCGATCCGCGGCCCGAGTCGTATCCGCCGGCGCTGCGGGCGACATTATCGGCCTATCGAGCCAACGATCTCCCCGCGGCCTTCGCCGCCTTGGAGCGAGTGCCGGCGGGGGACCGCGACGGGCGTTATCTTGTGCTGCGGGCCGGCTTGCTGTTGAGCGTCGGCCGGGTCGCGAAGGCCGAGGCCGATCTCGCCGAGGCCGAGCGGGCCGACTCCAAGTCGGGCGGGGCTCCTGCCCTGCGCTCGGTCATCGCGCTGGTGCGCGACCAGAAAGACGAGGCCTTGCGCCTGGCCGAGACCGGGGCCGGCTTGGACCCCAAATCCCCGCTCCCCCAGGCCGCGTTGTCCTATGCCCATCAGGGCCGCTTCGAGATCGAAAAGGCCCTCGAACATGCCAAGCGCGCGGTGGAACTCGCGCCCGAGGACGCGCTTCTCTGGGCGCGCGTGTCCGAGCTCGAGCTGTCACGGGGCGATCTCGATGCCGCCCTCGAAGCCGCGAAGAAGGCCGAGGCCCTGAGCCCCGTCCTGGCCCGTACCCAGACCGTGCTGGGCTTTGCCTATCTCACTCGCATCGAGGTCGATAAGGCCAAGTCGGCCTTTCAGCGCGCGATCCAGGGCGACCCCGCCGATCCCCTCCCGAGGCTCGGCCTAGGACTCGCGAAGATCCGCGACGGAGATCTGGACGAAGGCACCCGCGAGATCGAGACCGCCGCCTCCCTCGACCCCAACAACTCGCTGGTCCGGAGCTACCTCGGCAAGGCCTATTACGAGCAGAAGCGCGACGGTCTCGCATCGAGCGAGTACGAACAAGCGAAGCTCCTCGATCCCAAGGATCCGACCCCCTGGTTCTACGACGCCATCCACAAGCAGACCACCAATCGGCCGGTGGAGGCGCTGCACGATGTGCAACGGGCTATTGATCTGAACGACAACCGGGCGGTATATCGATCGCGGCTATTGCTCGATCAGGATCTTGCGGCGAGGAGCGCGGCTTTGGGGAGGATCTATAGGGATCTCGGGTTCGAACAGCTTGCACTGGTGCAGGGCTGGAAGTCCGTCAATACCGACCCCGGAGACTATTCTGGGCACCGGCTACTCGCCGATTCCTATAGCGTGCTACCCCAGCACGGAATCGCGAGAGTCAGTGAGTTGTTACAATCACAGCTCCGACAACCGCTTAGCTTAACCCCTGTTCAGCCGCATCTGGCCGAGCGCGATCTGCTCATCCTTGAAGGCGCTGGTTCGTCGTCCGTGGCTTTCAATGAATACAATCCCGTTTTTGCCCGTAACCGTTTGACGTTACAAGCTTCAGGCGTGGCCGGTAGCAATCAGAGCTATGGTGATGAGGTCACACAGTCAGGCGTCTGGAATAAATTGTCTTATAGCGTTGGGCAATTCCACTACGAAACGGACGGCTTCAGAGAGAATAATGACCTGACGGAGGACATATACAATGTCTTCGTTCAAACTAATCTATCACCATCGCTAAGCCTTCAGGCGGAGGCCCGACAGAGGAGACTCGATCATGGAGATTTGCAGTTTAATTTCGATCTTGATCTAGCCGACAATTTTAGAAGAGAGCTTTACGCTAAATCAGTACGTCTTGGGGCACACTATGTGCCAGCGACTCATTTAGATTTCATTGCCTCGGCAACGTATTTAACCAACGACTCGGATCAAGATTTCGGGGGTTTCCCCGTAAAAGACGAAGATCGTGGATACCTGTTCGAGGCTCAATCGTTGTCTCGGGGGCACAGGTTCAATGTTTTAGTCGGCGGAAGCTTTTACCATGTAAACGGCGACTCGGAGATTGGCGCCGCACCTTTTCTGCCCCAACCTTTTCTGTCCGAACCGGATATTCGTCACGGCAATGCTTACGTGTACTCGTACGTTAACTTTCCAAGCCAAGTCACATGGACCCTAGGGTTGAGCTTTGACGCACTCGATATTGATGTACCAGACGTATCTTCGCGTAGCGTATTCCGGCGCGAATTCGACCAGTTGAATCCAAAGCTTGGCTTGATGTGGGATATCACCCCGAACACAACGCTGCGGCTCGCGGCCTTGAGGGAGCTAAAGCGCACAATACTTTTTGACCAGACCACCGAACCTACTCAAGTGGCGGGCTTCAACCAGTTTTTCGACGACCCTACTGGGGCAGAAAGCAGGCGTTATGGGGTCGGCCTTGACCATAAATTCTTTTCAGTCCTTTACGGAGGGGTCGAGGTTTCGCGCCGTGACCTGATCGTCCCAAGAGGAATAAGCGTGACGGAAGACTGGGAAGAAGAGCTATATAGAGGATACCTAAACTGGACGCCCCATCCTACCTTAGCCTTAGGTCTTGGCTATCACTTAGAACAATTCGAGGATGAAAGCACATTAATAAACCCAAGCACAAGGACACAACTTTTCCCGGTTGAGCTTAGGTATTTCCATCCGTCCGGGCTCTTTGGTAGCCTTAAGGTAACCTATACAAGACAACAGATCGGTCGTGAAATACCCTTGTCCGAGGAGGTGACAATCGATGATCGGCAGGATGATGAGTTCACTTTAATCGATCTCGCGCTTGGTTATCGGCTTCCGAAACGCTACGGGATCTTGAGGCTAGGCGTGAAAAACTTGTTTGATGAGGAGTTTAGTTTCCTAGGCATTGGCGGTTTTCGAACGCCACGTCGGGAAGATAGCCCTCTGTTTGTGCCTGAGCAAACCGCATTCGCCCAATTCACCCTTGCATTCTAAATACGACATACTTATACAGGTAGGAGTGAACTATGTATAACTCTAAGAGCGCAACCGTGTCAAAACCCCTTTTCTTTGTTTCATGCAGCCTGGCATTGATTCTTCTTCTTGCCTTGGTTTGGTGTCTGGCCAAACTCAACAAGAAACCCGCTGAGTCGGTATTGGACAAGGTCGCTGCTGATCCTGCTACCACGTTTATCGCGGCGATCAACGCAGACGCCACGGTAAAGGTTTTCCTCCGAGATGGGTTGCTGGCGGAGCCGTGCGGAAGTGTCGATAGCAAAGCAAAGGTTGAAGGCAACTGTAACATCAAGGGCGAGCTTCGTCACATCAGCAACGTGACTGTCTTTATGACGGAATCAAGCCCAGGGTGCACTGGCGTGTATAACAGTTCCGGTTACTTGCTCTACTGGAAATGTACGTAACAAGCTCGTGTAGTCAGCTATAAGAAAGAGGCGAGAACCCTCAGAATATGGGATGGCAACCAGTGCCAGCAACCCATAACGTGGGAGGTATTCTCGCCATGAAGAAGCGTAGCTATCGTGCTCAGAAAGTCAA
>JBOIDR010000060.1:0-22830 GCA_050740695.1 Gammaproteobacteria bacterium
GGTGGGGGCCAGGCGTGTCAGGCGGAGACGAGGCTTGGTCAGCGGCTGAAGGGCTTGGCCCCCACCCTACCCTCCCCCGTCCGCAGAAAGCGCGGACAGGGGAGGGAGTCTCCGGGTTCCCTCCCCTACGTAGCGGGGGACGGTCAGGGTGGGGGTCGAGCGTCGCGGTTCGGATAGGGTCGATCTCATCCTATCGAGGGGGAAGGGACGATAAATTTCAAATGTCTTTGGCTAGACCTCACCGGGCAGGTGTTCACGCAGAACCGCACCCTGTCCCGCGGCAGCAATATGGCGGGAAACCTGGCGCAAGGACAGGGAGGATCGGTTTATTTAGTTTCCGTTTTCTGGTGCTTGAAAAGGAGGGCCTCGCGGTTAACCGATCCGGGCGTGGCTTCATCGTCCCGGACAACGATGGGGTGGGTGATTCGAGCGGGGAAAAAGAGTTCTTGAGGCTCGGTGAGATCGATTAGCCGGACCGATCACGCTCCGACCAGCGCACGCGGTCGACCGCGATCCCTGCACCGATTGGATGGTCGATGTGCTTGTACTCCGGTTGCACGGGTGCAATCCCCCCTTCAACGGCACCTTCCCACGAACATCGTGTGTACACTTACCGCATGCCCCCCATTTAGGGGCTTGCATCCGCTCGCGGAACATCGAAGAATGCCGCCAGGAACCAGGTGGTCCCGAAGGCCCCGGATACCGAACAGCGACGGGCGCCAAAGACCTGTCGCGGGCACCCACGGAAACGGCAAAGGACAGCAGCATGGACGCGACACTTCGTATATTCATACGTCCCACCCACATACACGGCAGCCCCGCGCCCGTAACCCGTAAACCGGGCCGGCTCCCGAGGGCGATTGAGCCGGGGCGATGTTGGAAGACAAAGTTCGGACCAGTCGCGCCCAATCCTCCAGGCTTGTAACCACTACGTAGCCCGGTTGATTTCAACAAGTAATCCGACCACGCTGAATCGAAATCGTCGCCGATCCGGCGGGATTATGGCATGATCGATGCTACAAGCATTTCACCCGGAAGGTACCAATGTGAACCGCTCAACAATAGTTGAAATTGTGATCCGTGCGCTTGGCAATGCGAACCTCGGTCGTGCCGAACATCAGCGGGTCGAGGTGTCTCCAACGGCACCATTGTTTGGCCCACCCAGCCCACTCGATTCCCTTGGCCTCGTCGCCTTGCTCATCGACATCGAAGACGGGTTTGCTCTGGCGGGCTACCCAATCGTGCTCAGTGACGAACGGGCACTTTCCGAAACGCGGAGTCCGTATCGGAGTGTCCCCATGCTCGTCGATTACATCGACCGCCTGCTGTCAGAACAGAAAACGGCGTGATGCGGCGGGTGCTGGTGAGCGGAACGACTCGTGGCTTGGGACGGTACCTTGCGGAACATTTCCTGGCTCAAGGAGATCTGGTCACCGGATGCGCCCGCGGAAAGGCCTCGTTCGTGCATCCCAACTACATTCATCACCAACTGGATGTGACCAACGACGCTGCGGTGGATCGCCTGTTCGAAAACCTTCGGACTGGCTGGGGCACGATCGACGCATTGATCAACAACGCCGGGACTGCGTCGATGAATGCCTTCGCGTTGACGCCGCCCGCTTCGATGCGACAAGTCATGGATACGAATTTCGTGGCCGCGGCTCTGTTGACACACCGTGCGATTCGCCTGCTTCGAAAGTCGCCTGCTGGTCGAATCGTGAATCTGACCACGATCGCAGTACCACTCCGCCTGGAGGGAGAAGCCATCTACGCTGCATCCAAAGCGGCACTCGAGATGCTGACCCGCGTGGTTGCCAAGGAAATCGGTCCGATGGGGATCACCTGCAATGCGGTAGGGCCGTCCGTCATCAAGACAGCGCTGACTCAGGGCGTGCCCGCTCCGCGGCTCGAACAACTCGTCCAAAGTCAGGCTATCAGGCGTGAAGCGACAGGGGCCGACGTCGCCAACGTGATCGACTTCTTCCTTCGTCCGGAGAGCGCGCTGGTCACCGGTCAGATCGTCTACCTGGGGGGTCACAGCTAATGCTGGCCTGGCTCCATGAAGCCATCGCGGGTCGCAGCGAATCAGTGGCGATCGCGGCGTCCCGGTCGTTCACCTATACCGAGATCGCTCGGCGAGTGCATCAGTGGCGCGAATCCGCTCTCCACCGGATTCCGCCCGGTGCCGTCGTGGCGTTCGAGGGCGACTACGGACCCGGCGCGATCTCCCTGCTGCTCGCCCTGACCCTGAATCGGAACGTGATCGTTCCTCTGTCCCGTGATGTGACGCCACATCATGACGAGTTCGCGACCACTGCAGAGGTCGAATACTGGATACGGTCGGTAGAAGGCGACCCGGAACTGAGCGCGACTCGTAAACATGCTTCCCATCCGTTGTACGGGAAACTGCGGTCGCAAGGAAATCCAGGGCTGGTTCTTTTCTCGTCAGGCTCGACCGGGATCCACAAGTGCGCGCTGCACGACATGACGTTGCTTCTGCGGAAGTTCGCCGTTCCCCGTCATACCTATCGGACGCTCGTGTTTCTGCAGCTCGATCACATCGGTGGGATCAACACCCTCCTCTACACACTGTCGAATGGTGGCACGGCAGTCGTTGCACACGACCGCACCCCCAACGCCGTGTGCAGGGCGATCGCGGAGCACAAGGTCCAGCTGCTGCCAACCTCGCCTACGTTCCTGAACCTGTTGCTGCTGGCCGAGGAGTACCTGCGTCACGATCTCTCGTGTCTCGAAGTGATCACGTACGGAACTGAGCCGATGCCCGCGTCCACGCTGAAGCGAGTGGCGGAGGCCTTTCCGACGGTGCGCCTCCTTCAAACCTACGGCCTCAGCGAACTCGGCATTCTGCGGTCTCAATCCAGGAGTTCTGATTCCCTGTGGGTGCGAGTGGGCGGTGAAGGATACGAAACCCGCGTGATCGAGGGGCGCCTCTGGGTTCGCGCTGAATCCGCCATGCTCGGATATCTGAACGCGCCAAGCCCATTCGACGCCGACGGCTTCTTCGATACCGGGGACCTGGTTGATGTCGATGGCGACTGGTTGCGCTTCCGGGGGCGAGAAAGCGACGTCATCAACGTCGGGGGGAACAAGGTGTACCCGGCAGAAGTGGAAGGCACGCTGCTGGAGATGCCGAATGTGGCGGACGCGGTTGTAACGGCCGAGCGCAATCCGATCATGGGCCAGGTCGTCATGGCCACGGTCAGGCTCGCCGAGCCCGAGAACCTGGATGCGTTCAAGGCGCGCATGCGAGCGTTTTGCGCGGAAAGGCTGAGCGCGTTCAAAGTACCGACCCGTGTTCGGATCTCCTTCGAACCGCTTCACTCCGTGCGCTTCAAACGATGGCGGCACGCCGATGCCCAACACGACCACCCATGCAGCCGCTCAAACGCTTCCTGAACGGACTTGCGCTGGTCATCGTTGCGCCGGCCGCATGGTCGTGTTCACTCGAGGGCTGGACCCGAACCCGGTCTCACGGATTCTTCACGTTCTGGACACATGTCTTCGCAATTCTTCCAGGCACGCCCGGGCTATTTTTGCGACGCGCGTTCTATCGATGGACGCTCGACCGTTGCACGGAGGACGTGACGATCCAGTTCGGTGTGTTGTTCAGCCGTCGAAATTCTGTCCTCGAGCCCGGTGTGTTCATTGGGAGCTACGCACTGATCGGTTCCGCGTGGATCCGGCAAAACACGCTCGTCGGTAGTCGCGCCAGCCTGCTGAGCGGCGGAAACCAACACCAAATGCTCGTGTCGGGAGGGTGGAGCGCGACCGACGAGAGCAAGCTGCAGCGCCTCGAAATCGGCGCGAATACCTGGGTGGGAGAGGGCGCGATTCTCATGGCCAACGTCGGGTCGAGGAGCATGGTTGCCGCCGGCTCGGTCGTATCTGCGGCGGTGCCCTCGGGAACCATGGTTGGTGGTAACCCCGCGAGGTTCGTCCGCCTCCTGCATCCTTGTCCGGAGAGCGAGGCCGGTGTCAGTGCCCCACCATCACCTGCCGTTCGTTGACTGGCTGAAGACGGTCGGCATCTCGCTGATCGTATATGGCCACGTCGCCGCCGCGACCACGACGACCTGGACACCGCCGGTGTACCCGAAGCAACTTGGCGTGGCCTTCTTCGTCTGGGCGATGGGTTACACGCTTGCCCACGAGCGTAGAACCGTCTGGCGCGTGCTATACAACCGCTCCTTCGAAGTGCTTCTTTTCGGAACCGCCTGCGCACTGCTCATGAGCCTCATCGGGCTGGCGCGATCGTGGGACATCGCCGAAAGCAACTACCTTCCGCTGGCGTTGGGGTTCAACGTGTTCATCAACGCGTTTCCGGCGAATCCAACCACGTGGTTCATCGGCACCTACCTGCACCTGTTGCTGCTCTGGGCCTTTCTTCTTCGTACCACGCGCATCACTCCATGGGTTCTCGCGGGAAGCTGCGTACTGGAGATTCTCGGGCGCGCGGCCTTGATCGAGTTTGCGGGCGGGTACGTTGCGTACATGCAGCTGCTGAACTGGCTGACGGTCTTCCTGATGGGAATCGCCATGGGACGTCGATCACCGATACCGCGCCAGGTTGACAGGATCGTACCGATTCTGGCTGTCGCACTTGTGCTTTGCTGGCCGGTCGCCCTCGGCTACGTCACGTGGAAGCTTACGTTCCCATTTATGTCACCAACGAGCACAGGCCCAGGTGTTGCCACCCTGGGGACTTCTCTCGGCGCATCCTTCGTCTACCTGGTCTACACGTACGCAGCGTCCCAGGTAGCCCACCTGTGCCCACGCGCGCGCGTCGTCGAATTTTTTGCGAAGAATACATTGATCGTGTTCATCGCTCACATGCCACTCTATTACGGCATGGAAGCACTTCTTCGCCGCTCTGTGCCGGACTACGCCCTGCGGGTGAGCATAGAGTTCCTCGTCTGTCTTCCCGGGCTTGCGCTCGCTTCAGAGGCAATCAGGACAGTCGTTCGTCCGAAAGAGCTTCGAGAAGGCTTGGCAGTGTGGCTCGAAGCACGACTCCCCTCTCCCATATCACGCGTGGTTCGAAAGAGGAATGTACACGGTACATGGTGACGCGGGATCAACGACGCTGCGGACTTTGAACGACTTCAACATTCCCATTCACATCGCGGAACAGCACGGCCTGCGGCGCACGGCCGAGGCGATTCGGATTGGCGTGCCGCTGCCTCGAGGTCTCGTGCACGCGCCGAGCGAGGTCGTCGCAATGGATTCCGCTGGAGGCGTAGTGCCGCATCAGGCCTCGCCTCTGGCGTTCTGGTCGGACCGGAGCGTGAAGTGGCTGCTGGTCGATGCACTCCTCAGTGTCGAGGCAAATGAACGGACTTCGTTGTTCCTCCGCCCGAAGACGGCCGTGGCGAACCATGAGCCATACGGCGCGCGCCTTCGTATCAGTGCGCGCGATGGTGTGGTCGAGATCGACACTGGCCGGGCGCGTTTCGAGGTCCGGGACGGACACCCGGGACCGCTGGCGTCGGCGACGGTGGGGACTGTTAGCGTCCTGGACGATTCAGGATCGGCGATCCGACTCATCGGCCAGGACGGAAAGGTCTACACGGGGGTCGCGGAACGATCTCTCGTTGAAGAACACGGCCCGGTGAGAGCCATCGTCGTCAGTGAAGGGTGGTTCCATGGCGATCGAGGTCCCTTGCCGCTGCGTTTTTTGTGGCGATCGGTCTTTGTCCTCGGTTCCTCGGCCGTGTCGGTCGACGTTCAGATTCAAAACACCCGGGCCGCTCATCACCCAGGCGGCCTGTGGGACCTCGGTGATCCCGGCTCCTGGTTCTTCAAGGACCTCACGCTCTTCCTCCGCCCGCGCTCTCCCGGGCAGTTCTTGCGCTGGTACTCGGAGACGCCGGCGGACGAGCGCGAGCACCGTGGCGGATCATGGTCCATCTATCAGGACTCCAGCGGCGGAGACAACTGGGATTCTCCCAATCACCTCGATCGGAATGCGACGTCGACGGTCACGTTCCGCGGCTATCGTGTCACCCCGGGGCCTTCAGGCAACGGCACGCTAATCGCTCAGGGTGCGCGCGCCACTCCTGGCGCGACGGTTGTCGGCGCCGACGCCTGGATCGCGGCAGGCACGAGGGATTTCTGGCAGAACTTCCCGAAGGCGTTGCGGTGGACGGACGGGGGCTTGAGCGTTGGCCTGTTTCCCGGCGAGGCACGCGGCTGCTTCGAGCTTCAAGGTGGCGAGCAGAAGCGTCATACCGTCTTGCTGGATTTCGGTCTGCCGGCAGAACAGCCCTCCATTGCACGGCTGCAGCGCCCGGTGACGGTGTCCGTCGATCCCGCGTGGGTTCAGGCTTCACGGGCAATCACGTGGTTCGTCACCGGTTCGGACGACGAGGACGATCGTTACGGCACGTACATTCGGCAGATCATCGAGGGGCCCCGTTCCTTCGTGGCCAGGCGTGAAGTCATCGACGAATACGGGTGGCGGAACTTTGGTGAGTTGTACGCCGACCATGAAGCGGTGCATCACCAGGGGCCCCAGCCATTCGTCTCCCACTACAACAATCAGTATGACTTCGTGTACGGCGCGTTCGTTCATTTTCAACGCACCGGCGACGCGCGCTGGCAGGAACTGATGCGGGATGCCGCCCGGCATGTCATCGACATTGACATCTATCACACACAAGACGACAAGGCCGCGTTCAATGGCGGCCTGTTCTGGCACACCGATCATTACCTGCCGGCCGCTACGTGCACGCACCGCGGCTACAGCCGTTGCAACCGCGGGGCCGGCGATTATGGTGGCGGGCCGAGCAACGAGCACAATTACACGTCCGGCCTCTTGCACTACTACTACGTGAGCGGTGACCTCGAAGCGGCGAAAGCGGTGCGCGAGCTCGCAGATTACGTTCTGGGAATGGATGACGGCTCGCAGACGTTATTCTGCGTCGTCGATGACGGCCCCACGGGCACCGCGACCAAGACGCTCGAGTCCTCGTATCACAGTCCAGGCCGTGGGGCCGGCAACTCGATTAATGCACTACTCGATGCGTACGCGCTCTCGCGGGACCGCAGGTATTTCGCGAAGGCCGACGAGCTCATCCAGCGCTGCATTCATCCTCTCGACGACATCGCTCAATTGCGCCTCGACGATCCTGAACATCGTTGGTCGTACCTCGTATTTCTGCAGGTGCTCGGGAAGTATCTCGAAATTAAGCGGGAGCTTGGCGAGATCGACTATGGCTTTCACTATGCGCGCGAGAGCCTGCTCCACTACGCCGAGTGGATGGCTGAAAACGAAGTGCCCTTCAAGGAGGTGTTGCACAAGGTCGAGATTCCGACCGAAACCTGGCCCGCGCATGATATCCGGAAATGCCATGTGCTCCATGTGGCGGCAGACCACTCGTCGGAGCCCCGGCGGTCACGATTCAAGGAGCGTGCAACGTTCTTCTTCGACCGTTGTCTGGCCGACTTGGCGGAGTTCAGCACAGCGCATCTGACTCGCCCGTTGGTGATCCTGTGCGTATACGGCTCGATTCACGGTTACTTCTGCAGGTACGGTACGGCTGCTTCTGAGCACGGCCAGCACAACTATGCGTTTGGCTTACGCACCTCCTTCGTTCCGCAACGGGCGCGCCTTCGTGCGTCGCTCACGTCCAAGATACGGGTACTCGCCAAGGAAGTCGGGCGCTTGTGTCGGAACCTGGTGGTCCCGAAGATTTTTCGCCTGAGGCGCTCCGAATGAAGCCCTCACCTCGCCCCAGCCTGTCATATGTCGTCAACAGCCTGAATCCTGGCGGTACCGAACGGCTCGTCGTGGAGATGAGCTGTGCGTTCTCCACCGACTACAACATCGAGGTGGTGTGCCTGGATGAACCTGGATCGTGGGCCAACGGCCTCCGGACGCGGGGTATCCCAGTGCATGTCCTGTGGCGACAGGCTGGTCTGGACCTCACCATGCCGGCGAAGCTCGCCGAACGTTTCCGACGTCACAAGACGCGGATCGTTCACGCGCACCAATGTACGCCGTGGTTTTACTCGGCGTTATCGCGCCTGGTGTACCGGGAACCGCGACTGCTGTTCGAAGAGCATGGTCGCTTATACCCGGAAGTACGGAAGTCGCCGCGCGTACTGGTGAACCGCGCGCTCGTTCGACGACTCACCCACCGCATCGTTGCCGTGTCTGCGGATATTCGTCAACGGCTGGCCCACTACGAGGGTCTCGACGCAGGAGAAATCGACGTGGTCTACAATGGCGTAGCGGCACCACCGTTGCTGGAGCCGGACAAACGGAACGCGCTGAGGCGGGAGCTCGGATTCGAGCCGCTTGACTTCATCGTCGGCACAGTCGGAAGGTTCGATTCAATCAAGAACCTTCCCATGCTGATCGCCAGCCTCGAGGCGACCGGCCGGCAGATCCCGTCCCTGCGAGGACTTCTCGTGGGCGACGGCCCCGAGCTGCCCGACATTCGCGCGCTGGCACAGCGGGGAGCGATGGCCGATCGAATCGTTTTCACCGGGTATCGCGACGATGCACGAACCATTGTCCAATGTCTGGATCTCTTCGTCCTCTCGAGCCTAAGCGAGGGCACGTCGATGGCACTGCTCGAAGCCATGGCCGTCGGCCTCCCTGTTGCAGTGACCTCGGTGGGCGGCAACCCCGAGGTGGTGGTAGCGAATCAGACCGGCTGGACTGTGCCATCGGGCTCAACCGACGAGTTGACGAAGGTGTTTCTCAAAGCCGTGAACGATCCGCACAAACGCCGTCAATTCGCTGAAGCGAGTCGCCGTCGCTTTCAGGAGCATTTCGCCATGGATCGCATGTTGGAGGCGTACGCGCAGCGCTACCACGAGCTGCTGGCGCGCGCCGTATAGGCATATGTCCCTTCGAAGGTTTCTCAAGGCGTTGATATTTGTCATCTCCGTCGTAATGACAGCGATCTTCACCGTGCTCTCATGGCTCGAGAAACACACCGTCGGTGGCGAAGCCCTCTTCTCTTTCTTTGCACAACTGCTGGCGCTCATTCCTGGATTGCCGGGCAGTTATCTGCGGAGCGCCTACTACTTCGGTACCCTCGATCGCTGCTCCTGGGAAACTCATATCGGACTGGGATCACTCTTTACTCACCGGCGCAGTGCCATGGGTACGAGGGCGTCGATGGGATCGTACTGCATCATCGGTCACGCGCAGATCGGCGAGGAAGTGATGATGGGAAGCCGTGTGAGCGTGCCGAGCGGTCGGCGACAGCATCTGGACGACTCCGGCCGACTCACCTCCGCGACCATCTATGAAACCGTCGCGATCGGCGATCGGACCTGGGTCGGCGAAGGGGCCGTCATCATGGCGAACGTCGGCAAGGACTGCATTGTGTCCGCGGGGGCGATCATCACCAAGCGTATGCCGGACCGCTGCGTCATCGGTGGGAATCCAGGGCGAGTCATCAAGGAGTTGAGTTGAGTCGTGTGCGGAATCGCGGGCTTCGTCGATTTTGACGGCCACCGGCGCGACGCCGCCGCGGCACGCATCAAGGTCATGACCGACGTCATCGCCCACCGCGGGCCGGATGGCGAGGGTTTCTTCGTTGACGACTTCGTGGCGCTCGGACACCGCCGCCTCGCGATCATCGACGTGGCGGCTGGCCAGCAGCCCATGGGCGCGCTCGATGGCAAGGTCCAGGTGGTGTTCAACGGGGAGATCTACAATTTCCTCGATGTCCGGGCCGAGCTGGAGTCCAAGGGTCATTTGTTCCGTACGCGCTCCGACACGGAGGTCATCCTTGGCGCGTATCTCGAGTGGGGCGAGGAGTGCGTCGATCGCTTGCATGGCATGTTTGCCTTTGCTATCTGGGACGCGCGACACCGAAGCCTGCTGCTGGCCAGGGACCGCGTCGGGAAGAAACCGCTCTACTACTGGAGGAGCGGTTCCACGCTGGCCTTTGCGTCGGAGATCAAGGCCATGCGGGCGGGCGGACTCTGCCCCGACGAGATCGATCCGGAGTCGCTGGATTGCTACTTCTCGTTCGGCTACATCCCAGCGCCACGAACAATCTACCGCAATGTCCGCAAGCTGCTGGCGGCGCGTTCGCTTCTCGTCACCGCGTCGGGGCAGTCGGAACGCCAGTATTGGAACCTGTGTTTCGATAATCCCACGGCGCGATCCCTCGATGACGCCGTCGGTGAGTTCGAAGCCTTGCTGGACGAGGCGGTGAAAGAACGCCTGATGAGCGAGGTTCCGCTCGGTGCGTTTCTATCGGGTGGGCTGGACTCGTCGCTGGTGGTGTCGTCGATGGCGCGTTCGATGGTCCGGCCCGTGATCACGAACTCAATCGGGTTCAACGACCGTGAGCTGAACGAGCTCTCCCTCGCCACTCAGATCGCCGCGCACCTGAAGACCGATCATCACGAGTTCGTTGTCGAGCCGCGCGCTGCTGACGTGCTGGAGAAGATCGCGTGGCATTTCGACGAGCCACTTGCCGATTCGAGCGCGGTTCCGACGTGGTATGTGTGTCAGATGGCGCGTCGCACGGTCACCGTTGCGCTCTCCGGAGATGGGGGTGATGAAGCGTTCGGCGGCTACACTTTCAGGTACTTGCCTCACGCGCTCGAGTCGCGAGTGCGGGGGGCGTTACCGCCCTGGCTGAAGGTCGGGGTGTTTGGCAGCCTGGGGGCCGTCTGGCCTGGCTCCTCGTGGCTACCGCGGCCGCTGCGTCTCAAGACGATCCTCGAGAACCTGGCCGTTGGAGATGCTGAGGCATACTACCGGGATCTGATCTGGCTTCGAGAAGGCACACGAGCCGCAATCTACACACCAGATTTTCTGAGCACGTTGAAAGGCTTCAACCCGATGGAAGCGGTGCAGCCGTACTACGCTCACAGCGACGCCCCAGACGCCCTCGGTCGGGCCCAGTCCGCCGACATTCACTTCTACATGACCGATGACGTCCTGACGAAGGTGGATCGGATGAGCATGGCACATTCGCTGGAGGTCCGCAGTCCGTTGCTGGATCATCGCATCCTGGAATTCGCCGCAACGCTGCCCGCCTCGCTCAAGGTGGATCGGCGGCGCGGCAAGCTCCCGCTGCGCGCTTTAGCGAGTCGCCGCCTTCCTGCCAGCGTTCTCGGGGCTCCCAAGCGGGGGTTTTCTATTCCGGCGGCCCGCTGGCTGCGACAGGAGCTCCGGCCGATGGCGGAGGACCTGTTGTTCAGGCCGGACAAGCGTTACTCCGGCGTATTGCATGAATCGGCCGTGCGTCAACTGTGGCGCGAGCACTTGGACCAGTCGCGTGACCACAGTGCGTTTCTATGGGGGCTTATGATGCTGGCCCTGTGGGAAGAGCAGACTGGCTCAGCGAGACCGAAGAAAGCGGCAAGCGAGCCGGAACTCGAGGCTCTTACGTAAGAAACCAGGAAGAGCGATGCGGAGGTTGGCTGGAGTCTCCGGCACAGTTCGTCTGAGTCGCTGAATTATCGACCTTGTGACGTAATCAGCGGGCGATCTCCATCTCGTCGCGCTCCACAGTTTCGCGCCGGTTTTCGATGGCACCCCCCCGGCCCTGGCACGCCAGTGTGCTCTATGGGCGCCATGCGAGGCTGGCCGCGTGGTAGGGGGTCGTTCGGGGCAGAGTTGGTGCTGCATTGTGCAAACGAGACCGAGGTCCTAAAATCTCAGCGACACCCCCGGCGTCGTTAGAAACGTATTCCATCGAGATCACATCCGGCTGTGGCCGAGTTGATCGAATCACGTCAGTTTCCATCGGGTCGCTTGAGTCCCCCCGAGCCCTATTCCACACCGGCCAGCCTCGGTTACCGCATGCCCGCGGAATGGTCGCCCCATGCCGGCACCTGGCTGTCCTGGCCCCACAAGCGCGACACCTGGCCGGGCAAGTTCGAGACGGTCGAGCCCGTCATGGTCCAGGCGGTGGGCGCGCTCGCCCCGGGGGAGACCGTGCATATCAACGTCCTCGACGCGCTCCACGAGCGCCATGTGCGCGGGCTCTTGTCCGGCGTCCCGGGCCCCGTCCGCTACCATCGCTTCCCGACCAACGACGCCTGGTGCCGTGACCATGGGGCGGTGTTCGTGACGCGGGCGGGTCACGAACCGCTCGCCGCCGTGGACTTCGCGTTCAACGCCTGGGGCGGCAAGTATCCCCCCTATGACCTCGACGACGCCATCCCGGGGCGTATGGCCGAGGCCCTCGACGTCCCGCGCTTCCGCGCGCATATGGTGCTCGAAGGCGGGTCCATCGATGTGAACGGGGCCGGCACCGTGCTCACCACGGAGCAATGCCTTCTCAACCCGAACCGCAACCCCGATCTCGACCGCCAAGCGATCGAGGAGCGGCTGCACGAGTTTCTCGGGGTCAGCCGGGTCCTGTGGCTGGGACAGGGGATCGCCGGGGATGACACCGACGGGCATGTGGACGACATCGCTCGCTTCGTCGCCGAGGACACGGTGATCGCGATGGTGGAGGATGACCCGCGCGATGAGAACCATGCGCCGCTCGCGGACAACCTCGCGCGGCTGCGCTCGATGCGGCTCGCGGACGGGCGGCCGCTCTCGGTGGTTGAATTGCCCATGCCCGCGCCGGTGTATTACGACGGCCAGCGCCTGCCCGCCAACTATGCCAATTTCTACATCGGCAACGCGGTCGTGCTGTTACCGGTGTTCAACGACCCGCGCGACGTGACGGCGCGCCGTATTCTGGAGGGATGTTTCCCGGGACGCCGCGTAGTCGATATCGACTGCACCGATCTGGTGTGGGGGCTCGGCACCTTCCATTGCCTGACCCAGCAGCTCCCTCGGGTGCCGGTGCCGGATGGATTCTCACGCAGCCAATGTCATACAGAGCACTTCAACAAACCTGGGCCGTGCCTCGTCTAAGCCGCGAGCTGCCGCAGCACGTAGGGAAGGATCCCGCCGTGCTCGTAGTACTCCCATTCCTTGGGCGTATCGACCCGCACCCGCGCCGTGAAACGCTTGCCGTGGCCGGACCCGTCTTCGGCCACCACCGTGACCGCGCGCGCCCCGCTCACGAGCCCCTCGATGCGATACAGCTCGCGCCCGGTGAGACCGAGACTGGCGGCGTTCTCGCCGTTCTGGAAGGTCAGGGGCAGGACGCCCATGCCGACCAGGTTCGAGCGGTGGATGCGCTCGAAGCTCTCGGCGATTACCGCGCCGACGCCGAGCAAGAGCGTGCCCTTGGCGGCCCAGTCGCGTGAGGATCCGGTGCCGTATTCCTTGCCGGCCAGGATCACGAGGGGCGTGCCTTCGGCTTGGTAGCGCATGGCCGCGTCGTAGATGTCCAAGGTCTCGCCCGAGGGCTGGTGGGCGGTGTAGCCCCCCTCGGTGCCGGGGACCAAGAGATTCCTGAGCCGGATGTTGGCGAAGGTCCCGCGCATCATGACCTCGTGGTTGCCGCGCCGCGCGCCATAGGAGTTGAAGTCCTTGGGCTGGACGCCGCGCTCGACCAGGTAACGTCCCGCCGGGCTGTCCACCTTGATGGAGCCGGCGGGCGAGATGTGGTCGGTGGTGATCGAGTCACCCAGCAGTGCCAGGACGCGGGCACGCTCGATCGGCTTGAGCCCGGGTGGGTTAGGCCCCATGCCGACAAAGTACGGCGGGTTCTTCACATAGGTGGATGCCGGGTCCCACAGGAACAGATCACCCTCGGGCACCCGCATCCCTGACCAGCGCGCATCACCCGCGAACACGTCGCGGTAGCTCGATGCGAACATCTCCGAATCGATACGCATGAGGACCTCGGCGATCTCCCGCTGGGTTGGCCAGATGTCCTTGAGATAAACCGGCATGCCGGAATGATCCGACCCCAGGGACTCGCGATCGAGATCGATGTCCATGGTGCCCGCGATGGCGTAGGCGACGACCAGCGGGGGGGAGGCCAGGAAGTTCATCTTGACCTCGGGGTGAACGCGGCCCTCGAAGTTGCGGTTGCCCGAGAGCACCGAGCACACCGCGAGAACGCCGCGCGCGATCCCGTGGCTCACCGCCTCGGGCAGCGGCCCCGAATTCCCGATGCAGGTCGTGCAGCCGTAGCCCACGATGTGGAAACCCATCTCCTCGAGGGCGGGCAGAAGCCCTGATTCCGTGAGATAGCGGGTCACGACCTGCGAGCCCGGGGCGAGGCTGGTCTTGACCCAGGGCTGGGCATGCAGCCCGCGCTCGCGGGCCTTCTTGGCCATGAGCCCGGCGCCGATCATGACGCTCGGGTTCGAGGTGTTGGTGCACGAGGTAATGGCGGCGATCACGACGGCGCCGTCCTTCAACGCCACATCCCGCCCATCGATCTTGATCATCTCGACGCCGTTGTGATGGGCCTCCTCCCCGCCCACCGCCGTGCCGCCGCCGCCCTCGGTCAGGAAGCGGTCCATGTCGCGGTCCTTGCTCGCCGCACCCGAGCGTTCTTCCTGGTAGACGTGCAGGACCTTCTCGACCACGCCCTTGGCGGCCTTCAAGGCGATGCGGTCCTGGGGGCGCTTGGGGCCGGCGAGCGAGGGCTCGACCGTACCCATGTCGAGCATGAGCACATCGCTGTAGCGCGCCTCGGGGGCGCCCGGCTCACGCCATATGCCCTGCGCCTTGGCGTAGGCCTCGACGAGCGCCATCTGCGCGGCACTGCGGCCCGAGAGGCGCAGATAGCTCAGGGTCTCGCCGTCGATGGGGAAGATCCCACAGGTCGCCCCATACTCCGGGGCCATGTTGGCTAAGGTGGCGCGATCGGCGAGCGGCAGGTGGTCCAAGCCCTCGCCGAAGAACTCCACGAACTTGCCGACCACGCCGTGCTTGCGGAGCCTATGGGTCACGGTGAGAACGAGGTCCGTGGCAGTCGCGCCCTCCGGCAGGCGGCCGGTGAGCTTCATGCCCACGACCTCGGGGATCAGCATCGAGATCGGCTGGCCCAGCATGGCGGCCTCGGCCTCGATGCCGCCCACCCCCCAGCCGAGCACGCCCAGGCCGTTGATCATGGTGGTGTGGGAGTCGGTCCCGACCACGGTGTCGGGGTAGGCCTCTGCGATGCCGTTTTTCTGCTTCGAAAATACGGTGCGCGCCAGGAATTCCAGGTTCACCTGGTGGACGATGCCGGTGTCGGGCGGGACGACCTTGAAGTTCGAAAAGGCCTGCTGGCCCCAGCGCAGGAAGACGTAGCGTTCCTCGTTGCGCTCGAACTCGATGGCGGCGTTCCTGGCCATGGCCGCCGAGCTCCCGAAGACATCCACCTGCACCGAGTGGTCGATCACCAGCTCGGCGGGCGAGAGCGGATTGATGCGCTTGGGATCGCCGCCCAGGCGTTCCATGGCCTCGCGCATCGCCGCCAGATCCACTACCGCGGGGACGCCGGTGAAGTCCTGCATCAACACGCGCGCCGGCACGAAGGCGATCTCCTTGGACGGCTCGGCCCTCGGATCCCAGCTCGCCACGGCCTCGATGTCTTCCGCCGTGACGTTCACTCCGTCCTCGTGGCGCAACAGGTTCTCCAAGAGGATCTTGAGCGAATAGGGCAAGGTGGCGACCGGAAGGCGATCTTCGAGTGCCTTGAGGCGGTAGACCTCGTAGTCGGCATCTCCTAGGCGCAGCGCCGTACGCGCGTGGAAGCTGTTGCTCATGGTGTCCCCTCGGGTTGGCAATGGCTCCCCGCCATTATGCGGTATTCGGGTCGGGAGTCGAAAGTGAAACAGAGGCATCCCTGGGGCCTAGGTGTCCCGCCAGTATCCCGAGCGTGGCGAACAGGAGAGGGATAGCGCGCACCATTGTGTTTAATGGTGGGCCGTGCAGGAGTCGAACCTGCGACCAACGGATTAAAAGTCCGCTGCTCTACCGGCTGAGCTAACGGCCCCGGATCGCGGCGGCGCGATGATAGCGGATAGCCTACCAGGAACAAAGCGCGCTCCCGGGTGCGTCCCGCCCACCCTTGATTTTTACGGGGCAGACCCTATGGTGAGCGCCATCCTGACCTGAGGGCTTCGCAATGCCGATCTACGAGTATGAGTGCCTGAGTTGTGGCCACCGGATGGAGGCCATCCAGCAGCCCGGCGCTCCGGCCCTGACCGACTGTCCGGCGTGCGCCAAGACGGGCCTGAGGCGGCTGGTCTCGGCGGCGGGGTTCCGGCTCAAGGGCTCGGGCTGGTACGCCACCGATTTCAAGGACAAGGGCAAGACCCAGCCCAAGATCGAACAAGGCGATGGTGAGACCAAGCCCAAGACCGCAGAGAGCGATGGCGGCACCAAGAAGCCCACCGACGGCGGCACGCCACCGGCGCCAGAGGCCAAGACGAAGCCGGAGCAGACCAAGAAGAAGCCGGAGCAGCAGAGCACCGCGAGCGAGTGACGGGCGTCACGACCCGACACGCCGCCGGTCCCTCGGAGTCCCCGCGTGACGTTGCGCGGCCCGCACCGACTCCGTACCATTCGTCCCTCCGCCGTCTCTCTAGCCTCCTCATGCGCACCCACTATTGCGGGCAGATCGACCTCGCTTGCCTCGAACAGTGGGTCACCCTGTGTGGCTGGGTCCACCGGCGTCGCGACCACGGCGGGATCCTGTTCATCGATCTGCGGGATCGCACCGGCCTCGTCCAGGTGGTCTTCGATCCCGAGAAGCCCGCCAGTTTCGCGGTGGCCGAGCGCGCGCGGGGGGAGTACGTGCTGCGGGTGCGAGGCCGGGTACGCTGCCGCCCGCCCGGCACCGAGAACCCGGGGCTCGCGAGCGGTGAGGTCGAGGTCGTCGGTGATGAGCTCGAGATCCTCAATATAGCCGATCCACCCCCCTTCCAGGTGGACGACCGCAATGTCGAGGAAGAAACACGCCTGCGCTATCGCTACATCGATCTGCGTCGGTCCCGGATGCAGGACAACCTCCGGCTGCGCGCCCGCGTCTGCCGGGTACTGCGGCGCTACCTGGACGACGCTGGCTTCGTCGAGATCGAGACCCCGATGCTGACGCGCGCGACGCCGGAGGGCGCTCGTGACTACCTGGTACCGAGCCGCACCCATCCGGGACAGTTCTTCGCGTTGCCGCAGTCCCCGCAGCTCTTCAAGCAGCTCCTCATGATGTCGGGCCTGGACCGTTACTACCAGATCGTGCGCTGCTTCCGCGACGAAGACCTGCGCGCGGACCGCCAACCCGAGTTCACCCAGCTCGACATCGAGACCACGTTCCTGGACGAGGGCGGGATCCTCGCCATCCTGGAGGACATGGTTCGCGGGCTTTTCCAGGAGGTGCTCGGGGACACGCTGACCGACCCCATCCCGCGCATGAGCTTCGCCGAGTGTATGCGGCGTTTCGGCACCGATCGTCCCGACCTCAGGGTCCCGCTCGAGCTCGTGGACTGCGCCGATCTCGTCAAATCGGTCGAATTCACCATGTTCTCCGGCCCCGCGAACCGGCCGGGTGCTCGCGTCGCGGCGCTCAGCGTAGCGGGGGCCGCGACGTTGTCGCGCAAGGCCCTCGACGATTACGCGACCTTCGTCGCCGGCCATGGGGCCAGAGGGCTCGCCTACCTCAAGGTCAACGATCTCGGGCAGGGGCGCGACGGTCTCCAATCACCGATACTGAAGTTCCTGCCGGATTCGGCCATCGACGGCATCCTGGCGCGCACCGGGGCACAGAGTGGGGACCTGATCTTCTTCGGGGCCGACGATGCGCGGGTGGTCAACGATGCCCTCGGGGCCTTGCGGCTGAAGCTCGGGGCCGATCTCGGGCTCGCACAGGGGGGCTGGCATCCGCTCTGGGTCGTGGACTTCCCGATGTTCGAGTGGAGCACAGAAGAACGGCGGTTTCTCGCCCTGCACCACCCCTTCACCGCCCCCAAGCTCACCGATCCGGCCGAGCTAAGGGCCGATCCCCTCGGCTGCCTGTCGCGCGCCTACGACCTGGTGCTGAACGGCACCGAGATCGGCGGCGGCTCGGTACGCATCCATCGGCGCGAGATGCAGGACGCCGTGTTTCGGCTCCTCGACATCCAAGAGGACGAGGCGCAGGAGAAGTTCGGTTTTCTCCTGGAGGCACTCCGTTACGGTTGCCCGCCGCACGGGGGGATCGCCTTCGGCCTGGACCGCTTGGTCATGCTGATGGCCGGCGTCTCTTCGATCCGGGACGTGATCGCCTTCCCCAAGACCCAGTCCGCGGCCTGCCCGCTGACGGCCGCCCCCTCGCCGGTGTCGGAGGCGCAGCTTCGGGAGCTGTCCATCGCCATCCAGAGACGCTCATAGGGCCCCAGTCCCTTGTAGGAATGCCGCTTGTAAGAGTGTAGCCAATACACTATAGTGCACGCTGCTACGGGTTCGGGCATGCCTTTCACCTACGAATATCCGCACCCCGCGGTGGCGACCGACGTGGTGCTGTTCACGATCCAGGACGAGCGCCTGCGGGTCCTGCTCATTCGGCGCGCGCATGAGCCCTTCCGCGGTTACTGGGCCCTGCCGGGTGGGTTCATCGACATCGATGAGGATTTAGAACCCTGCGCCCGGCGCGAGCTCGCCGAAGAGACCGGACTCACCGGCATGTACCTCGAGCAACTCTGCACGGCGGGCACGCCGGGGCGTGATCCGCGTGAGCGGGTCATCTCGGTCGTGTACTTCGGGCTCGTGCCCTATGAGACCGTTGCGCCAAAGGCAGCGTCCGACGCCGAGGCGGTCGGGTGGTTTCCAGTCCAGGACCCGCCGGCGCTAGCCTTCGACCACGACGCGATCCTGCGTCTCGCCCGCGCCCGCCTTTCCGCCAAGCTCGGTTACTCGTCCATCGCGTTGCGCCTCATGCCGGAGAAGTTCACCCTGAGCGAGCTCCAGTCGGTCTACGAGCGGGTGCTCGGCAGGACGCTGGACAAGCGCAATTTCCGCAAGCACATCCAGGCCACGGGCTACATCGAGGCCACCGCGGAATGGCAATCGCACGCCCGGCGGCGACCCGCCCGCCTGTATCGCGCCCGCAGCCCCGGCAGCCTGGAGTTCTTTCGCTGATCACGCTGTCGTAGTAATTGTCGAGGTTCGCACATGCTAGCCCTACGATCCCATCCCATTCCCGCGGTCCCTCCGACGGTCGTCGAGGATCTCGCCGACGATGAGCGCGATGCGCTCCGGGCCGAGATCAAGGGCTTGCTCCGCGCACAGGACGCCGTCATGGTGGCGCACTACTACACCGATCCCGAGGTCCAGCGGCTCTGCGACGACACCGGCGGCCATGTCTCCGACTCGCTGGACATGGCGCGCTTCGGACACGAGCACCCGGCCTCGACCCTATTGGTCGCGGGGGTCCGGTTCATGGGCGAGACCGCCAAGATCTTGAACCCCGAAAAGCGCGTCCTGATGCCGGACCTGGAAGCCGAGTGCTCGCTGGACCTCGGCTGTCCGCCGCCGGCGTTCGCGGCCTTCTGCGACGCCAACTCCGACCGCACCGTGGTGGTCTACGCCAATACCAGCGCGGCGGTCAAGGCGCGCTCCGACTGGGTGGTAACGTCGTCGAGCGCGCTCGAGGTCGTGGCCTTTCTCAGGGATCGCGGCGAGAAGATCCTGTGGGCCCCGGATAAGTACCTGGGCGCCTATGTACAGGAGAAGACCGGGGCGGACATGCTACTGTGGGATGGCGCCTGCATCGTCCATGAGGAGTTCAAGGCGCACGAGCTCGATGCGCTGCGCCGCGTCCATCCCGACGCCAAGGTGCTGGTGCATCCCGAATCACCGGCCGGGGTCGTGGCCCAGGCCGATGTGGTGGGCTCGACCACGGCCCTGATCAAGGCCGCCCGCGATCTCCCGGTCGAGAAGCTCATCGTCGCGACCGACCGCGGGATCTTCTACAAGATGCAGCAGGCCGCCCCCGGCAAGACCCTCATCGAGGCCCCGACGGGCGGCCACGGCGCCACCTGTCGGAGCTGCGGCCACTGCCCCTGGATGGCGATGAACGGGCTCAGAAAGGTGGCTGCGAGCCTGCGCTCGGGCGCCAACGAGGTGTTGGTGGATCCGGAGACCGGGCGACGCGCGCGGCGCCCCATCGAACGCCTGTTGGATTTCTCGGCGGGGCGCAGCACGGTGATCTACGGCGCCAACGACGCGTAAACGTATCGAAGATCGCGTCATGTCCGCGCACGCGGGCATCGATAGGGCCGGTCCCTTTCTGACCTCGTCAGGGATATTTACCGTCGCTCAACCTGCTCCCGAGATCGCCCGGAGGCACTGGATCCCCTGTGGCGAGGGCGAAGAGATCGTGGTCCTGATCCACGGGCTCTTCATGAGAGGACGGGAGATGGCGCTCCTGCACCGCCGGCTCACGGGCGCGGGCTTCTCGACTCGTCAGTTCTCGTACCCGAGCGTGCGTGGGAGCCCGGCCGTTGTCGCGCGGCTGCTCGGCGAGTTCGTGGCGGACATCGAGGAGCCCGTAGTTCACTACGTCGCGCACAGCCTCGGCGGTCTTATCCTGCGGCACTTCTTTCATGGCGATTCGGATGGCCGTCCGGGCCGCGTCGTGACCCTCGCGACACCCCACCGGGGCAGCCGGGCCGCCCAGGCGCTCGCCAACACCGTGCTCGGCCGGCGCCTCTTGGGCCAGAGCGTGGAGCAGGGGCTCCTCGGCGATGTCCCGGCCTGGCGCGGCGATAGGGAACTCGGCGTCATCGCCGGCAGCGGGGGTATCGGGCTAGGCCGCTTCCTCGCGCGGCTCGACCTGCCCCATGACGGTACCGTCGCTGCGGCGGAAACAGAACTGTCCACTGCGACCGATCGGATCACGCTGCCCGTCTCCCATTTCGGTGGCCTGTTCTCGCGGGACGTGGCCGATCAGGTGATCTATTTCCTGCGGGAAGGGCGTTTCTGGCACGGGGGCAACTGCGATGGATATCGATGACGTCGCGATCGAGCGGATCGCCGTCGAGGACCTCAGGGCAGACAAGTCCGGCGTTCTGATCGATCGAATAGCCTGTCTGGCCTATCGGGCCTTCCGAGAGCCGCCCTGGAACGACGATCTCGAAAGGCCGCGCCTGCATTTCGGTCTCGGTGTCGATCTGATGCGGCGCAATGCCGTGGCCTTCATCGCCAAGGCCGAGGCGTCCGGCAAGATCATGGGTTATGCCCTCGGGTATGAGGTGTTCCAAGAGAGCGACGACCCTCGAGACCTCACGCTCGGAGCCATCTCGGGCACCACCGCGCTCGATGACCTGTTCGAGGGAGGCAATCGTGTCTTTTATGACGATACGCTCTGTGTGGACCCCGGTGCTCGGCGACGGCAGATCGGCTATGGGCTCGTCGCTGCGCAGATCCCGGTGCTCCGCAGCGAGGGATTCGCTTACCGCATTGGGCGCACCGCCTTGAACGCAACCGCGATGCGGGGCCTTTTTGCCAAGCTCGGATTCCAAGAGCTGGAGGTGCGCGATGCCGTGTTTCCAGATCGGACCTATTGGTTGCTCAGGGTTTGATAGGCGCTCGGTGGGCAACCCCGATTCCGGCCGGCTGCCATTGCACTCCACCGGACGCCGAACCCGCAGGCAACAGCGCTCACTCACCACGAGGTGTTGCACGTGAGGCCATTTGACGGGCTGACGGCTTGAGAGGTGCAGCGGAGCGGCGCTCAGTGGCCGCCGAAACAGCCAAGCTGTTGCTTAAGGTCGCGCGCGCTACGTTTCTATCCCGACCGCTACACGCAGCGCCACCGGAAGCGTGGTAAGATGATGATGTGCCAGAGCTCAGCCGCTTCCATGGGATCATCATACGCATGTACGTGGAGGCAGGTGGTCAGCACCACAGGCCGCACTTTCATGCCTACTACGGCAACGAGGTGGCAATCTATGCTGTGTCACTCGTTGAGTTGATTGCTGGCTTGCTGCCTCGCCGTCAGCAGCGCCTTGTGGAGGCGTGGGGCGAGTTACACGAAGGCGAGTTGTTGGCCGATTGGCAGTTGCTCCAGTCAGGGCAGGTGCCACTGCCCATTGCTCCGTTGTGAGGAGAGTACCATGATTCATCCTATCTATCGGGTGCAGAGCTTTCAGATTACCGCACCGTACACCTTACGGGTCCAGTTCGACGACGGGTCGGAGCAGTCGATCAACTTCGATCCCATTTTAGCCGGTCAGCTTTATGGACCACTACGTGACCTGTCGGTATTCAACCGAGTTCAACTTGACGTGGAGGTCCATACGCTAGTGTGGCCTAACGGGGCTGACTTTGATCCAGCAACGCTGCACGATTGGCCTGAACAGGTCCATGAACTTACCGAGCGTGCCCGTCAGTGGGAACTCACGCCCGCTTAATGTAAGTTACTTCACTTACCGCATCGGGCGCACCGCCGTGAGCGCAACCGCGATGCGGATCCTCTTCGCCAGACTCGGGTTCGAAGAGTTGCCGGATCCCGAGCTTCTTGCGCACCTGCCCATCGAGGGTACGGTAGGTGGGGTTGACGACCTGGGTGGTCTCGGGAATGGCCTCGGTGCGGTAGTGGACCAAGCTGTCGAGTGTAGTGTTGGCGCAGGTAGCGGAAGAGGTTCTCCTGAAATGATCGGGAGAACATCGCCCCGGCCAGGCGCGCCGTTTCGCTACGATAGTCCGTGGACAGGATCGCCGTTTGATGGCCCGTGTCGGTGAGTCCACGTTTTACGAACGGCGCACGACTGGACGCGGTGCGCAAGCTGGCTTATCCGGATCGCGGATCGGTCCGGGGTAACGGGCAACGTGCGCTACGGCGGGGTTCGGAGAACCGCATGCGCCGCGCTTGCGGTTAGGGACTGGTCATTCTGCTTTACACATCATGCCGACTGCCTGGCCTAGCGAAGGGTTGGATGGTGGCGAAGAGGGGGCCAAGCGGGGCGCCGGGGGTGGGCGATATGCGATGATATGGTTGACCA
>JBOIDR010000061.1:0-22634 GCA_050740695.1 Gammaproteobacteria bacterium
TCACTTTGAACCTGATCACGCGAGTGAATTCAAGGTGGAGCCGTAGACGCGTCGTTCAGTCGACGCGTATCCGGACTTTCAGTCCGTAACTCAAACCCACCGGCTTTTAGCCGGTGGTTGTTTAGTTGATTCCCCTCATCCCCGGCTTTCGCCGGGGCAGGCTCTCGGCCCCTCCAGTTGAGAAAGATGGGCTAACCTCCTCCCTGAGGGAGAAGGGACTCCCAGAATTGTTGAAGTGGTTCTGTACGACATTCGAGGTGTGAGAATCCAAAGAGGTTCTACACGAGGTGACGTTTCTATCTCGCTTATCAGCGACCGTCCACTCGGTATACGCGCGGCCGCAGGATGACTCAGGTTCGCGCTCCTTTCCATCGGGGCCAGTGATTCCCAATATCTTGGGAGGTCCCAATACTTTGGGACCACGCCTCCACCGTCGTTCCCGGGTACGCCCGCATGAGATCCGATAAATTGCCTTGGAAACAGCCAGTTGTCTATCACTCACGCCGCCGGAGGGGTGCGGCACACCGTTTGAGATGGGGTGCTACGCGGCCTCGAACACGCCTTCCGAAGGCAGCGCAGCGGCCGCCGGCCCAAGCATCATCCATCCAAGCACACGAGGAGAGCATCATGAAACCCAGAAGATTTCATTCGTTCATCACGGCGGCAGCCGCGTCGGTATTGGCCCTGGTATCGGCCGGAGCCCTCGCCACGGGGTGGAGCAATGCGCCTGGCGGCAACGCCGTCCACGACCGCATGCTACATGTCTTGAACGAGGGGGTGGGGGCGGGAGCGGACAACGTCGTCGGTTTCCCGACTGCCGACTGCGCCACCCTGCCGGTGGCGCCGGGCGCGGTGTCTCACCGTAGATGTCGCGGACCTGGTGCGCGACTGGGTCGGCGCCGCCCCCAACCGGAGTCTGACCCTGCTGCCGAAGGGGCGGTGAGCCGGTCCGTCTCGCCCTATGTCTGGGGAATCATGCCGTCGTTGTAGTCAGCAAGTAGCTTGGACGGAACGAAGTGAAATCCGGGAAACGTTCCCCCGGATTCCGCTGCGCTTCATCCGGGCTACGCTCGCTACCTCGGACTACCGACGTGCTCCGGGTGACCTGGCCTAGAGCCACACGGCGTTCAGATCCAAGTGGAGATCGGGAAACGGTGCCGCACGGACGACCTCCTGATCTCGGAATAGCCCGATGACTTTCCAATGGCCCTCGTGCAAGGCGAAGATCTCCAGGGTGCGGCAGAGCGGGTCGACGAGCCATAGATAAGCCACGCCATAGCGGGCGTAACCGGGCAGCTTGACCACCCGATGCTTCTTGGCCGTAGCCGGGCGGCCAACGACGCCATGACCCGTGCTCACTCACCGGTGGTCGGATCGATCGTCTGGGTGATGCGGGACACGCGGTGGGTGGGGAATCCCGCCAACTGGGAGCGCTCTCGCAGCACCTCCTCATCGGGGGCGAGGTACACGCAATAGGTCTTGTCCTCGGTCACGAAGCTATACAGCCACTGGACGTGCGCGGCTGCGTCCGACACCACCTCCCGGGCCTTCTTCGACATCGCCTCCATCTCGGGGGTAGACAACCTCCCGACACCGGCGATCTCGCGTTCGATGACGAATTTAGGCATGGCTACCCCTCCCCTCGGTTGTCAGCTAGGGTCGGCCTAGTATACCCCCGGGCGAACGATGACTCATGTCCCTGCCACTCTTCCGTCCGGCATCCTGATCCCCAACATCTTGGGAGATCCCAATATATTGGGACAACACCCCCCGCCTGGTTCGCTTGCGCCCGCACGAGATCCGATCAATTGCCTTGGAAACAACCAGTTGTCTATCGGTCGCGCCGCTGGGAGGTGCGGCACACCGTTTGAGATGGGGGTGCTACGCCGGCCTTGAACACGCCTTCCGAAGGCAGCGCAGCGGCCGGCTCGACATCATCCATCCAAGCACACGAGGAGAGCATCATGAAACCCAGAAGATTACTTTCGTTCATCACGGCGGCAGCCGCGTTGGCCTTGGTATCGGCCCAAGCCCTCGCCACGAGGTCTGTCCCGCCGCCGCGCGGTACGGTGTACGTCATGAGCAATGCGACCGACGGCAACGCCGTCCTGGCGTTCAACCGCAGGGCCGACGGCAGGCTCGACCCCGCGGGCGCGTTCCCTACCCGTGGTTTCGGCACCGGCGGGGCGCTCGGGAACCAGGGCAGCCTGGTCCTGCACCCCAACCAGGACTTCCTCTTTGCCGCGAACGCCGGGAGCGGTCAGATCACGGTCTTCGAGGTCCTCGAGGGCGGGCTGAATCTGCGCTTCGTCGTTCAAGCCATCGGTCTGGGCATCGGGGTGGTGCGGCCCATCAGCATCGCCGTCCACGACCGCTTGCTCTATGTCTTGAACGAGGGGGTGGGGGCGGGAGCGGACAACATCGTCGGTTTCGAGATCGGTCCCGATGGCGTCATCGCCCCAATGGGCAGCACGGCTCCCCTGAGCGCAGCGCAGACCGATCCGGCGCAGATCGAATTCAGCCCGGACGGCAGGTTTCTGGTGGTGACGGAGAAGGCCACGGACATCATCGATGTCTTTGGCCTCGATGGGGACGGCCGGATCGTTTCGGCTCAAACCGCGCCATCCGCGGGCCGGACGCCCTTCGGCTTTGCCTTCGGGAAGCGTAACCAGGTGTTTGTCTCGGAAGCCGCGGCGGGTGCGCCGGGCGGCGGCAGTGTGTCGTCCTACGAGCTATCGCCGTCCGGTCAGCTCGACGTGATCCGGGGCGCCGTGCCGACCGCGGGAACCGCGACCTGCTGGGTGGTGACCTCCAACGACGGGCGTTTCG
Organism: Gammaproteobacteria bacterium; assembly: GCA_050740695.1. Lineage (GTDB taxonomy): Bacteria > Pseudomonadota > Gammaproteobacteria > JACCXJ01 > JACCXJ01 > JACCXJ01. Next base: position 2,830 of record JBOIDR010000061.1, read on the forward strand.
CCTATGTCACCAACACCGGCAGCGCGAGCCTGTCGGCCTTCAACATCGCCTTCGAGGGCGACCTCACGCTACGCAACGCCAACGGCATCGCGGGTCGCACCGGGGCAGGCACCACGCCCATCGATCTGGCCTTGAGCCCGGACCAGCGCAACCTCTACGCCCTGGACAACACCCGGAGCCGCATCACGGTGTTCCGGGTCGCGACCGGCGGCGGTCTCAACCGCTTGCAGTTCGTGGACGGGCTGCCGCGCGGTGCCAACGGCATCGCGGTGCGCTGAGGGACGCGCTCGGGCGCCCTCTCCGTACCAACCGCGTCCGGGCGGGCCGCGGCCCGCCCGGGCTTTCAGGTGGGTTGCGTACCGTCCCGGCACCAGGCCCTGGGACACAAGTAGTACGGTCGAGGGGCGCCAGGGGGTCAATGCGGGGCGGGGCCCGGTTTGCGTCCGCCGGAACCGCGGCGGCCGCTCGCAAGAGGCGTGCGCCTCACACGTCCCGCCAGCGATTGATCACCTAATCGCTCGGCTTCCTGGCGAACGGTAAGCGCAGCATTGCGGAGAAACGAGCCACCTCGGCGGGTTCGCGCAAGCCCGGATCCCAAGGGCCCGAAACCTCCCAGGCCGAGGACTCGCATGTTTGACAGCCCACGAACCCGGCCGTACTATGCCTCTTGATGAAAAAGGGCGTTTGCAATCCGTATCCTGGTTACTGTCTGATACGCAGGGGGTGAAGCAATGGCCGTTACCGATCATGTCGATCTGCCGACGTTCATCGAGGGGGTGAAGAAACGCAATCCGGGACAAGCTGAATTTGTTCAGGCGGTGCAGGAAGTCGCCGAGGATATTTTCGACTTCATCGCCGACAAGGAACCATATCACCATTACCAGATCCTTCGGCGAATCGCCGAGCCGGACCGGGTGATCTCCTTCCGCGTCTGCTGGGAGGACGATAACAGCAATATCCGCGTCCAGCGCGGATGGCGCGTTCAGAACAACAACGCGATCGGGCCCTATAAGGGCGGCATCCGTTTCCATCCCACGGTGACGGAGAGCGTTCTCAAGTTCCTCGCCTTCGAGCAGACCTTCAAGAATGCTTTAACCGGCCTTCCGATGGGGGGCGGCAAGGGCGGGGCGAATTTCAATCCCAAGGGCAAGAGCGACCATGAAGTGATGCGCTTCTGCCAGAGCTTCATGACCGAGCTCTATCGCCATGTCGGCGCGGACGTCGACGTGCCGGCGGGCGATATCGGCGTCGGCGCGCGCGAGATCGGCTATATGTTCGGCCAGTACAAGCGGATCACCAACCAGTTCACCGGTGTGCTCACCGGCAAGGGCATCGAATATGGCGGCTCTCTGATCCGGCCCGAGGCGACCGGCTATGGCGCGGTCTATTTTCTCCACAATATGCTCAAGACCAAGGGCCAGGACCTGACCGGCAAGAACGCCGTCATCTCCGGCTCGGGCAATGTCGCGACGCACGCGGCGGAGAAGGTAACCCAGCTGGGCGGCAGGGTGCTGACCCTGTCAGACAGCGCCGGCTTCATCCACGACCCCGACGGAATCGATCAGGTTCGAATCAACTGGGTGAAGGCGCACAAGACCAAGCGTCGCGGCCGCATTTCGGACTATGCCAAGGAGTTCACAAGCGCGACCTTCCATGAGGGGAAGACGCCCTGGGGCGTGCCCTGCGACGTGGCGCTGCCTTGCGCGACCCAGAACGAACTGCTCGGCGAGGATGCGCGTACGCTGATCAAAAATGGCTGCATCGCGGTCTCGGAAGGGGCGAACATGCCGACCGATCTGGAAGGCGTGCACGTCTTCAAAGACGCGAAAACCCTCTACGCGCCCGGCAAGGCTGCCAACGCCGGCGGCGTCGCGGTATCCGGCCTCGAAATGAGCCAGAATTCGGAGCGGCGTTCGTGGAAAGAGGCGGAGCTCCAACAGCTGCTGCTCGATATCATGGAGGGGATCCACAACAGTTGCGTCGAATATGGCACCGAGAAGCGCGGCTATGTCGACTATGTGAAGGGCGCGAATATCGCGGGCTTCAAGAAGGTGGCCGATGCAATGCTTGCTTACGGCGTTGTATGAATACGCGAAAGACTGGCGAGGGGAACAAGGAGGCGCCGAAGTATGGTCGAGGAGCGCAATGAGGGGCGGGACGCGTTTTGCGTCCGCTTGAGCAGAGCACGGCGGAACCGCATGGAAGCTTTGCGGTGTGGAAGGCCCGTCGCAAGGGGTGCGCCTCACACACCCCGGCGACGATTGATCACGTAATCGCTCGGCTTCCCGGTGAACGGTAAGCGCAGCATTGCAGAGAAACGAGCCACCTGGGCGGGCTCGCGCAAGCCCCGGATCCCGATGCTCAGGTCCTCGTGCGGGGCGCGCGGCACCTCCCGATAGGTCCCGAACAAGCGATCCCACCACGGCAGATTGAAGCCGAAGTTGGAATTGGCCTCGTCCTCTTCGATCGAGTGATGCACGCGGTGCATGTCGGGCGTCACCACGAACCGGCGCAGGACGCGGTCGAGCCGCTCCGAGATGCGGACGTTACCGTGATTGAACATCGAGGTCGCGTTCAGGAGCACCTCGAAGGCCAGCACCGCGACTGGCGGGGGGCCGAGCGCGGCGATCACGAAACCCTTCAGCCCCATGGAGAGCAGGATCTCGAAGGGGTGGAAGCGCGTCCCCGTGCTCACGTCGAAGCCGAGATCGGCATGGTGCACGCGGTGCAGCCGCCACAAGAGCGGCACGGCGTGAAACATCACGTGCTGTAAATAGATGACGAGATCGAGCGCCAGCACGGACAGCACAAACGCGAGCGGCTCGGGGCATTCGAAATATCGTAACAGACCCCAGCCCCGTTCCTCCGCCAACACCGCCATGCCCACGGCGGCGCCCGGGAAGACGATGCGCAGCGCGAGCGCGTCCAGTACGGTGAGCGCGACGTTTCCCGGCCAGCGGCCCGACCTCGGGAGCGCGAGCGCGCGCCTGGGCGCCGCCACTTCCCATACGCCCATGAGCACGAACACGCCCGCGAAGAAGGCGAGGCGGATCGCGGCTTCGTGTTCGAGAACAAACGCTTGCAGGTCCATGAACGTTGGTCGACCGGTATCGAAATCAGGATATCACGGTTGTCGAGACGGAAAAGACGGATCCACTCCGTGATTGTCATCGGTGCATCATAACATCTTGACATCGAGCGGCGTTCCCTTTAGATTCTTGCGTCATAAATGTTCAACAAGACCGCTCGAACAAGTTCTGATTCGTATGGAAAGTCAATCAATAACGTCCGAGGCCAGGGTATGCCCTCCCTGCGGAGCGGGGGAGGGTTAGGGGGGGGTCAGGCGAGTCAGGCGGAGACGAGGCTTAGCCAGTATGCTAAAGGGCTTGGCCCCCACCCCACCCTCTCCGGGTCCCTCCCCTGCGATAGCGGGGAAGTTCAGGTGGGGCTTCGAGCGCCGCGGGCTGCGTCCGTGCGACCGGATGCGCTCGACCCCCATCCTATATCCTGCCCCCTTCCAGGGGGAAGGGACGACATATATTTCAAATATGTTTGGATAGGCTTATGTCATGCGTACCATCGTTCAGATCGACGACGATGTACTGAGAGCGGCGCGCAGCCTGGCGCGCACCGAGCGCAAGAGGCTCGGTCAGGTCATCTCGGAGTTGGCGAGAAAGGGGACTGCTTCCTCAGCCCCAGGAAGGGGAGATCTCGGGGTTCCCCGTGTTCGAGGTACCCGCCGACGCCACACCGATCACGTTCGAGATGGCCAAACAAGCCGAGGAAGGTGAGTGAAGGTTGCGCTTTTGTACGTCAATGTCCTGATCGCGCTCGCCTGGCCGAACCAGCGGCCGCGCTCGCGTCGAGGATCCTTATCCTAGAGGGCTCCTTGCGCACCGATGAACTCGGTGCCAAGCACTGCGGTCGTCCAGTATTTCCACGTCCCGTCCTCTAGATCGAAGATAAAGATGATATCGGTAATATTATCTTTAAACTCGCTACCGGGCGCGGCCGTCGTTTTGATCTTAGCCCGCGCCGCAGCGAATTCTCTTTCGTGACCGATGTAGTCGAACTGCAGGAGCTCGGCCTTGACATCATGCGCTTTGAACAGCAGCTGGGCCCTTTCCCGGAACTGCGCATATTCGGGGGACTTGCTGTGGACGAACCTCAGCGCGTCATTGAGATTTTCATTTTGAAACGCCGCGAGGCTCGCTTCGACGGTCTTGCGCAAGGCTTCGCCCGTTTCCGGGTCGCACTCCACTGCCGGCACAGTAGCGACAAAGCCCATAGTGGCCAAGAGTGATACGGCGAGTCCGCCGCGGATGCTAGCGCGTGTCGTATTCATGCGATTCTCCTCCGGTATCGAGTACGGTTTGCGGGTAGGGCACAGCTACGAGCAATAATCCCATGAGGGTATAGAAAGCGTGCATGTTCTCCTACCCTATTAGATACTTACGTCGTCAATGTCGAACAACACCGCTCAAGCAAGTCCTGATTCACATGCAAAGTCAATAAGCTGCAAGCGCCACGGTAGTCCCTCCCCTGCGCAGCGGGGGAGGGTCAGGGTGGGGGCCAGGCGCGTCAGGTGGAGACGAGTCTTGGTCAGCGGCTGAAAGGCTTGGCCCCCACCCTACCCTCCCCCGTCCGCAGAAAGCGCGGACAGGGGAGGGAGCCTCCGCATTCCCTCCCCTGGGTCGCGGGGGACGGTCAGGGTAGGGGTCGAGCGCCGCGGTTCGGATAGGCTCGACCCCCCTTACGAGGGGAAGGGACGATAAATTTCAAATATCTTTGGCTAGGATCTGTTCGGTTCACGTCATCTAGCATAGCTTAATCAGGCGGCTGTCGCTAGCACTGCTGTCTTCACATGGGCGCCGCCGCACGCCCAGCGGCGCCGAGCGAGTAATGCCGTACATCGTACGTACATGTTAAACTAGGGGCTTGAGAGGGGCTTGCCATGCCAACCGATATGATCCAACGGTACCCTGCCTGTCGCGGGCAGCGCGTACTCGCGCATGTCGCTGTCGGGCTTTCTGGCTTCGGTCGCGTCCGGCCGACCACCCCTGTGCCTGGCTGTCCGAGCGCGCCGGTCAAAGCCAATCCCTTCTCGGCGGACCGCGGTGACGCGCCTCTTCCCTCGGGTCCGGCGCGAATTCGTCCTGCACCACTCACGGACGGCCACACGACTTGGACCAAGACTGGTCTATAAAGCGGGTAAGGCTCGATGATTTGTTGCATTCTAATGGGATTATGACCGCACGTGCAGTCGATGTTGCCATCATAGGGGCAGGCACTGCAGGTTTATCGGCCCGCCGCGAGGCCGCGAAGGCAGGCGCTCGTGTGGTACTGATTCAATCGGGGCCTTACGGGACCACTTGCGCGCGTGTCGGATGCATGCCCTCGAAGCTTTTCATCGCCGCAGCGGAGGCGGCGCACGCGGTGGCGGGGGCGGGCGAGTTTGGCATAGATATCCCAGGCGGGGTGCGCGTCGATGGGCGAGCCGTCATGCAACGGGTGCGGCGCGAGCGAGACCGCTTTGTCGGTGGCGTGCTCGACTCCATAAGGGAAATCCCAGATAAGCAACTTCTGCGAGGCCACGCCCGGTTCGTAGGCCCTAACACGCTGGAGATTGACGACGGTACACGGATCGAAGCGAGGGCGATCGTGATCGCGACCGGATCCCACCCCTCGATCCCGCGGTCATTAGAGCCAGTACGCGAGCACGTGCTGGTAAGCGACGATTTATTCGAGTGGCAAGACCTACCAGGCTCCATCGGGCTGATCGGCACCGGCTCGGTCGGTTTGGAGCTAGGCCAAGCCTTGCATCGGCTGGGCGTACGCATATGCTTATTCAGCCATGGGGATAGCATCGGCCCGTTGCGCGACCCAGTAGTCAACGACGCTGCCAGAAACATCATCGCACAAGAGTTGCGCCTGTTGTTGAAAGCGGAAACCGAGTTTGAAAAAGACGGCGATAGCGTGCGCGTGCGTTGGCGCATCAATAGAGCCGAAGGGGAAGAAAGCTTCCAACGGATCCTGTCGGCGACTGGCCGGCCGCCCAACCTTGGGCGACTTTGCCTTGAAAGGACAGGGCTCGAATTGGATGAACGCGGCTCACCGCGTTTCGATCCCCGAACGATGCAATGCGGAGATAGTTCTATCTTCATCGCCGGTGATGTCAACGGCGATCGTCCTCTGTTGCACGAGGCCGCCGATGAAGGCCGCATCGCGGGGATCAACGCGGCTTCCTGGCCCGCGATTGAGGGCAAGACGCGCCGAGCCCCTTTGGCGATTGTCTTCACCGATCCTCAGCTCGCTGTTGTGGGCACGGGTTTTACGGGTCTCGTGGGCAATGTCGCGATCGGAAGCATCGACTATCGCGATCAGGGTCGCGCTCGCGTTATCGGAAAAAACGCCGGCTTGATCCGCATCTATGCCCGGCGTGAGACCGGAGCCTTGATCGGTGCCGAGATGGTTGCACCGCGTGTCGAGCACATGGCACACTTGCTCGCCTGGGCCATACAAAGAAAGCTTACTGCCGCAGAGGTCCTCGATCTACCCTTCTACCATCCGGTCCTGGAAGAAGGGATCCGCAGCGCGATCCGGGCGCTATGCTCGGAGCTCAACACCATGCCCCCGGAGCGGGCTCAAGACCTGGAGTGTGGTCCGGGCAGCTAAGGCGCGAGTCGTCCATCGCCATCGTGAACCTACCCGATATCACGTCAGTTCCTCATACGGGTCGTCGCCCGAATCTAGGCCGAGCGCTCGAGCAGCGCCAGCGCATACTCGGCTAGGTCGAACCGCATGATCAACATGCCGAGGGCCATCAAGCTCATGCCGACGTTCTCCACCAGACTGACCGTGCTGAGCGGGACTTTGAGCACGCTGCCCATACAAGGGCAGTCGAGGTCGAGACCGCGACGCACCCCATCGAATACCCCTAGCGCGCTAAAGCCAAAGACGACAAGGGTGACGATGTAAGTGACAACCGGGTACAAGAAGGCCAAGTACGCCAGTCCAAGTGCAAGCTCGATAAAGGGATACACATAGGCGTATGCCCGCACCCGCTTTGCCAGGAGATCATACATTTGAAAGCCATCTGCATAGCCGCTGAGATCAAAGATCTTGAACATGGAGTAAATGACCAGAAACAGGCCCATGAAATAATGCATGAACAGCGTCGCGCTGGGGGCCTGAAGCTGAAGCGCCCCGGCAGCCAGTAAGGTCAATACGATCAGGCTGATGAGTGGCCAATAATCGGCGAGGTGGGTACCCCGCCCTTCTTCGTGTTGTTTCACGTGACTTGCCATTGCTCCAACCCCGTTTCCGCCGTAAGAATATAGTATTCGCCGATTATAGAATGGCGAGTTTCCGACTTCGTGATTCTGACCACGGACCAGAATTCAGACGTAGGGACAGCTTTTGCAGCACTATCCATGCCCGAGCTCGAGTATACGGGGCTGCAGAAAAGCTGAACCTGGTGCGGAGGTTAAGACGCGTTTAAGACGCGTTACCCGAGCGCCGCGTGAGGGTTATTGGAGTACCCTTGTAAAGATTACAAGCTCCATGCAATCCTTTCAACGTTGGCAATTTGTGGGAGACCATCGAGACCACCGCATCGCTTAATTACCTATCGCGACAAGCGTCTGGGACGGAGATCGTCCTCGCCAGCGCTGCCCAAACCCCGTCCTCCAGGATCACGTTGACACGATGTGACATGGCCTATGACGCCGATCCACACTATAGTGCACACTCAGCCATGCGGTGAGCCCGCTGATCTCCCTGACCCATGTTCGGATCCCGCTGCTCCTCCTCTGTACGCATCGCGGCGCGCCGGGCGTGAAGGACGAGCCGCGGCACGAGCTGATGGCGTCGCCGGCTACATGTTCGACACCATGGAGCGGCTCCAGGAGAGGTGACGATGATGCGGGGCGCGTTCCTGGAGGATCTGAGCTGGCCGGAGGCCGGGGCGCGCATCGCCGCGGGGGCGGTCGTCGTGGTGCCGGTAGGGGCGGCGGCCAAGGAGCACGGGCCACACCTCCCGCTCAGGACCGATTACCTGGTCGCCCGTGAGCTCGGGCGGCGTGTTGCCGAGGCGCTGCCGGTGCTCGTCGCGCCGGTCATCTCGTTCGGCTACTACCCGGCCTTCGTCCGCTACCCGGGGAGCCAGCACCTCCGGGCGGAGACGTTCATGGCGCTCGTGACGGATGTCCTGACAGGCTTTGTCGGCCAAGGGGCGCGCCGGCTGGCGATCATGAACACCGGGGTCTCGACCGAGGAGCCGATCCGGATCGTCGTGCGGGACTTCTACGCGGTCCACGGCGTGCGGGTCGCGGTCGCCGATCTGGCAACGCTCGGGCGAGCCGTCCGGCCGCGGCTCCGCCAGAAGCTCGGCGGCCATGCGGACGAACACGAGACCTCGCTCGTCCTGGCCATCGAGCCGGACGCCGTGCGGATGGAGCGGGCGGAGGCCGACTACGGCCATGCGCCGGACTCCCCCCCGACCGTCTTCTACCAGCCGGTCGTCTTCGACGTCGACCCGGGCTCCGGCCCCGACTGGAGCCGGATCGGTGCGCGCGGCGATCCCTCGCTCGCGAGCCGCGAGACCGGCGAGGCCGCCCTCCGCGAGATCACACGCGAGCTGGTGGAAGGTCTCGTCGCCCTCTACCCGGACCTCCGGTGACTGGTGGCAATTTTTTTGGCTCGCACCCTAAGGCGGGAGGAAGAGGATGATCGAAGCCCAAGACTTCGTCGAAGCCGCGCGTAGCCGCGGGATCGAATGGTATGCCTGTGTCCCCTGCTCGTTCCTCACGCCCTTTATTAACTACGTCATCAACGACGAGCGACTGACGTACCTCTCCTCGGCGAACGAAGGCGATGCCGTGGCCACGGCGGCCGGTGCGGCGATCGGCGGAAAGCGGGCGGCGCTCATGATCCAGAACTCCGGGCTCGGCAACGCGGTGAGCCCGCTGACCTCCCTGACCCATGTCTTTCGGATCCCGCTGCTCCTCATCTGCACGCATCGCGGCGCGCCGGGCGTGAGGGACGAGCCGCAGCACGAGCTCATGGGGCGCATCACCGGCCGCATGCTCGACACCATGGAGCTGCCATGGGAATCGTTTCCGAACGCACCCGATGCGATCGCACCCGTCTTCGAACGCGCCGCCCGACACATGGCGCGCGAACGGCGGCCTTATGGATTGGTGATGCAGAAGGGCACCGTGGCTCCCCATACGCTACGCCGGGGATGGAGGCCACGTGTGGCGAATTCGAAAGCGGTTCCCGGATACGACTATCATGGCCGGGAACGTCCCTCGCGCAGCGACGTTCTCTCGCATGTCCTCGCGCATGCGCCCGAAAACGCCGTGATCATCGCCACCACGGGCTACACGGGCCGCGAGCTGTACGCCCTCGCCGACCGGCCCAACCATCTCTACATGGTGGGTTCCATGGGCTGCGCTTCCTCGCTGGGCCTCGGCCTCGCCCTCGCGAGACCGGATCTGCACGTCGTGGTCCTCGACGGCGATGGCGCGGCACTCATGCGCATGGGCAACCTCGCGATCCTCGGGGCCTACGGTGGGGCCAACCTCACCCATCTGGTGCTCGACAACGAGGCCCACGACTCGACCGGGGCGCAGTCCACGGTCAGCGCCGGCATCGACTTCGCCGGGATCGCCGGCAGTTGCGGCTATGGCGTCGCGGCCGCAGGCGATCACCTCGGGGTGATCGAGGCGCTGTTCGCGGCGGAAGCGCACGACCGGGCGCGCCTCGCCCAGATCAAGATCCGCACCGGCACCCGGGAAGGCCTGCCCCGCCCCGCCCTCTCGCCGACCGAGGTCCTCGATCGCCTCATGGCCCACATCGGGACGGCCTTTTCATGATCCTCTTGAGCTCCCTGGTAGACGCGCGCGGCCGTGCGCGCCTACCTCCGCACTACCCATGATCCTGTTGAATCCCGGTCCCGTGACCTTGAGCCCCCGCGTGCGCGCGGCGCTCATGAACGCCGATCTGTGCCACCGCGAGCCCGAGTTTGCGGATCTGCAGGACGATATCCGAACGCGGCTCCTCGGCGTCTATGATCTTGCGCCGGAGCACTACGCGGCCGTCCTGCTCACCGGCTCCGGGACCGCAGCGGTCGAGGCGATGCTGACGAGCCTGATCCCCGAGACCGGCGGGGTGTTGGTGCTCGAGAACGGCGTCTACGGCGAGCGCCTCACCCGGATCGCGGAGGTTCACCGCATTCCCCATGTCCGCGTCCAACACGCCTGGCAGGCCCCGCTCGACCTGTCTCGGATCGCTCAGGCCATCGAGCGACACCCGGCGCTCAGTCATATCGCCATGGCCCACCACGAGACCACGACCGGGCGCCTGAACTCCCTCGCGGACATCGGTGCGCTGTGCCGGGTGCATGGCCTCGGGCTCCTCGTCGATGCGGTATCGAGCTTCGGCGCGGAAGCCCTGGACTTCGAGGATTGGGGCCTGAGCGCCTGCGCCGCGACCGCGAACAAGTGCCTGCACGGCGTGCCGGGCGTGTCCTTCGTCGCCGCGTCGCGGGCGGCGCTGTCTCACCCGGACGCTCCGCGCCGCGGCCTGTACCTCGATCTCCGGAGCTACTGCGAGGCCCAGGACCGCCGCAGCACGCCCTATACCCCCTCCGTACAGGTCTTCTATGCCCTGCGCGAGGCGCTCGCGGAGCTCGCAGAAAAAGGCGGACGGCAGTCTCGGTACGGGCGTTACCGGCACCTCCTCGGCATCGCCCGCGACGGCCTCCGCGCCCTCGGCATCGAACCGCTGTTACCGCGTGAGGACTGCTCGGTGGTCCTGAACGCCTTTCGACTGCCGCACGGGTTGGGCTACACCGAGCTACACGATCGCTTGAAGGACCGGGGCTTCATCATCTACGCCGGACAAGGCGATCTCGCCACGACCTTGTTTCGCGTGTCCGCCATGGGTGCCATCGCCGTCGCCGACATGGAACGCTTCGTTGACGCCTTACGCGAGGCGATGCCTTCCTGAGAGCTCGTGAAACGTCAGGCGACACCCGCCAATCGCGTCGAGGGGGGTGAGGGACCCGCGGCCGACGCCCGTGCTGTCCGCTCCACCGACTCCCGGAATCCCTCGTCCCGCGCAAAGGCACACCATACATCGTCGCCGGGCGGGACGTCTCGGAAAAATGCCAAGAAATGCACGAGCAGCGGCGTCAGGCCGAGCCTGTCGGTGATATCCGTGATACGGCCCAGGTAGCCCCAGTCCCGGTTCCCTCCCGGCCACTTGTGCCAGTATTCATAGATAAAATACGCCACGGCTCCGGCCGTTTCCACTCTGACCTTCGGCACGTCCTCGCGAATGGTATTGGATGCATGGCGCCTGTAATCGACGAGGGGTTTGTCTAGGAAGTGAATGCGCTTTCCACGCGCCAGCACGCGCAGGAAGAACTCCAGATCGTGGGCATAGCGCAGTCCCGCGAAACCACCGATGTCGTGGAACAGGGATCGCCGCGCGCAGATGTTCGATGTCGTCATCAGAAAATTACCGTTCACGAGTGCGAGCGACAGGTCGCCGATCTCCTGGTAGAACGCCTTTGCCCGTTCGTGCCACCGATTGCGGATCGGAGCGCCCTGTTCATCCACAAAATTAAGCGCCGTGGTCACCACAGCGACACCCGGGTCTTCTCGGAAGACCTGAAGACAATGGGCGAGACGTTCCGGATGGTAGGCGTCATCGGAGTTCAGGATGGAGACAAACTCGCCCCTGGCCCGATGGATCGCGGCGTTCAGTGTGTAATGGGCGCCCTGGTTGGGATGGGACCAGAACACTATCTCGGGCCTCTGCGCCGCGAGGGCATGCACCATGGCAACGGAGCCGTCACACGATCCGTCGTCAACGACGATTATCTCCAATGGCTGCATGGATTGGGCGAAGACGCTTTCGAGCGCGTGGCCTACATAGTGCTCGTGGTTGTAGAGCGGGATAATGACGGAAACGCTGCCGCCGTTGTGCGTATTCGCTTTCATCGAGATGGAAGCATAAGAAAGGCGAAGGTGTGTGTCAACCGATGGAGACGTTGGATCGAACCGGGGCCAACGCGGGCGACCGGGTTCTGCTGCCCGGCCGACGACGCTACCCGGGTGGCGCGCGAGCCTGCGCCGGGTTGCTATACCGCGTTGCACTTACTATAGTTCGTTCGGGCTATCCCTCCCGACCGGTGGTCCCTGGGAGCGAGCATACAATCGATCGGCCGCCGCGGCACGTCGTGCGGTGGAGTGGCGCCTCCGGCGCGATCGAGCGCAGGACCGGATCACGTTCATCCACGCGGGATCCCTAAGGAGATCGAGTGAGGAACCAAATGCCTGATTTGCAGCGGAACATCGCGATATGGGACCTCGACCATCCCCTTCACCCGACGCTTCCGACGGCCACCTCGTCACTTTCTTCTCGGGTTCTGGGCATTCGGACGCAACAACCTCGGTGCGGTCCTTTCGGTGGCGCGCCTGGTCGCACCTTAAACCGTCGACCCGTGGCCGGTTTTTGGTAGAGTGCCTCTGGCTCGCGGCCGGTCTCCCGGAATTCGGATGGTGATGAACCTGGAGGACGCGATGGTCAATCTACGCCGGATTCTCTCTTCAGCAGTGAACCGAAGCCCCAGGGACAACTGGAAAACAGCCCTCGCACGGTTCGCAAGGTTGGCGCCGCGATCCCTGCCCGACCTTTCGGACAAACTGGTGGCGCGATCGCTGCCCGGCCTTTCGAAAAAAAACATCGTTCTCCCGGAGCACTGGAAGACGGCGCAGTACTGCGACCTCATTGCCTCCCGTGTCCGTCGGTTCGATGGCGCCCTCCTTCTCCTGGGATCCCCCTCGGAGACGCGATTGCTGCAGGAGCGGCTTCAGGCAATCGGGAAGAACGTGACCTATCTCCCTTGGGATTGGGGCCAACCTGTCCTTCCAACCCCATCCTCGGACACCGTCTCGATCGTGTGCAAGATCCCCCTCACCGAGGCGGAATGGCGATCTATCCTGGAATTGCGTCGTTCCTCAATGCGGGTACTCGGAATCTACGAACTCCTTCTTCCCTGTACGCTCCTCGATTTCGCACAGAAGACCCTGCGTTACTTCGTGGGTACACTCGAGGGCATCACCCCGCTCTATCTAGGCGAATCTTTCTTCGGTCCTCTCGACCGGCTGGACGAACTACTTCCGATCAGCGGTCTGCGAGTGATTGAGTTCGGGCCGGGCGATGCGACGCAAACCGCCGGGCTCGTTGCGTTGGGCGCGGCGGAAATAACATGCATTGAGCTCCGAGCCGAAAACGTGCTGAAGACCTTCGCCGCCCGAGAACTTCTTGCGTGGAACAACGTGAACGTCGTAATGGACGATTTCCACAACGTGAGCTCTCTGAACTACGGCAGGTACGACCTCGTCGTCGCGCACGGCGTATATTACCACAGTTTCGCTCCGTTTCTTTTCTTCGAGAATGTGCTGAGTCTGGCTGGGAATATTTTTTTCGGAGGCTTCTATGCCACCGATGCGGTGGAGGCCCCCTACGAAACGCTCAGACACGGAGACAAGGAGTACCGGGTGAAGGTGTACGCGGAGCACACGACGTCCCGTGGGGGCGGGGCAAACACTGTCGGATATCTGTTCACAAGAGAGGATCTGATCCGGGTTTTCCGAGCCGCGGGGCGCGAGGTGACGACGATTTCTGACGCCCCTCGTACTTCATCCACGGATCCCCGGGGTTACATCCGAATCCTGATTCGTCAATCATAAGCTTCCTTGCCCTTCGAGCGGCCTTGGCCGGGACATCGCACGAGGTACAGCGCCGTTTTCGATCTGATCTTTTCTTTCGATTCGCTGGTTTATGCGGAGATGAATGTGTTGGAAAGCTATATCCCGCAGATGCTCGAAAGGCTGGAGGAATCGGGAGTGGCATTCATTCATCACTCGCCACGTAAACACCGATCACCGGAAAAATCCCCATTATCGAGCTACGTCTGTTTCTGCAGAAAAGATCGCCGGGCTCGTTGCCGTGCATGGCGGCAGGATCCTCATACAGGAACTCTTGAATTGGGGCAGATCGGACCCGTGCGACTGCATTACGGTGTTCGCACGCAGCGGATCCCCGTGCCCTGCTGCGCCGTTGGTCTTGAATAATCACAGCTTCGTGGCGGAAGCGGAGATCATCAGAAACTATCAAAGCCCTTATGCCGTATTGGGCTCGTGACCTCGCACAGCAGCCCGTCTGAATGACAACGCGGTCGATGTCAGCGGCTTCCCGAGGTGATCGTGCCGTTGGTCTAGCCTCGGTCCGCACCGTCGGGGGAATGGAGGAAGGCGGGTCATGGCATGAGGCCATGCCTGCGCTGCCGCCACAGTCGGTCCGCGGCACGGTGAAGCGGCCGCACCGGTGCCATCATCTCCCAAGAGGTCGGGTGCAGGAGTGTCATGACCTCTGCCATAAAGTGGGGGGAAGGCGGGTCATGGCAGGAGGCCATGCCTAAGCCGCCGCCACAGTCGGTCCGCGGCACGATGAAGCAGCCGCACCGGTGCCATCATCTCCCAAGAGGTCGAGTGCACGAGGGTCATAACCTCTGCCAGCTTCTCTCGAGCCGACACGGGCCTGTCGGCGTCGGGCCGGGATCCCGGCGTAGCGCGTCCGCGCCGGCCCCGCAGCGCTCGCGTAGCCTTCCAAGAGGTGGAACGAGTCAGGCCGAACAATATCGCGTCGAGCCTGGCCGACAACGCCTCCTGCTCGCGTTCGTGCTGGTGTACCACCGCCCGGAGGCGTCGCAGCTCGGCCTCGGCGGTATCGAGCTTGCCCTGCTGGTTCAGCGCAAACCCGTACACGCCGGTCTTCAGATCGACCGGAACCGACAAAGGCGCCTCGACGAAACGCGACCCGTCCTGTCCAGGGGACACGGCGCCGCCCGCTAGGCCCCGGCGCACCCTCTCGGCGGCCGCAGCCGTTTTGGCGCCCATGGCCCGCAGCAATGCCTCGTAGCGGGCGGCCTGAAGGTCGAGCGGGTACCTTTCCTCGATGGTCTTGCGGGCCGCCCGAGCCATCGCCGCCGCCGGCGCCGGGTCGAACAGCAATTCCGTCAGGGCCCCGGCCATGGCCGCGGTGTCGAAGCCCTGGATCATCCGACCGTTCACCCCGTCGGTGATGGTCTCGGGAATACCGCCCACACCGAAGGCGACCGGTGGCGTGCCGCAGGCCATGGCCTCCAGCATCACATTCGGCTGGTTGTCCTCGCGCGACGGCAGGACGAAGACATCGGCGGCGGAGTAGGCGGTAGCCAGCCGGGCATCGTCGTCGATCAATCCGAGCTCGTGGAACGGATAATCGGCCGCGGCCAGATCCGGCGTCGACCGTCCGAACGCCAGCACCCGGATACCGCCCGAGCGCCTGAGGGCTTCGATGCGGGCGTCGGCGCGCATGTGACGCAGCACCTCGGCTAAGTGGTCGAATCCCTTGCGATGCTCGCCGTTGTTATAGGTGCCGAACAATAGCGTCTTGATCCCGGGATCGAGCCCGATCGCGGCCTTGGCGACTTCTTTGGCGCCCGGCACGAAGACGTCGGTCTCGATCGAGTTCGGGATCACCGTCACCCCGCCTTCCCGGAACACGCCGCTTTCTGCCGCGCAACCGCCTAGCCATCGCGTCGGCGCAACCGGCGTCACGTTCGGCTCGGCGTAGAGCCGGCGCTTTGAGCGCAAGACGGCCGCGGGCAAGTCGAGGGGGTCATCGTGGAGCTGAGGGCAGTCGTGGCAATCGGCCGCATATCCTCTACAACCGGCGGAGTAGTGGCAACCGCCCGTGAAAAAATTCATATCGTGAAGCGTCAAGGCCACGGGTTTGCCCAGCGCGGCGATCTCTGCGATGCCATGAATCGAAAGGAAGTGCGACACCCAATGGATGTTGAAGGCGTCGTAAGCTTCGAGCAGACCTGAATCGGCCAACGCGTATCCGATCAACTGGGGCGCGAATAGGGTATTGGAGACGGCGGTCCGCCGCTCGCGGACGTAGCATTCGTTGAACAATCGCAGGGCGGCGTCGTCCATCGCATTTTCCGGATCGGACTTCACCCGGCGTCGAACGGCTAAACAGCCGGTCATGCCCGGATCGGGGGTCAAGCAGACGAGGTCCACCTCGTGGCCACGCCGCGACAGGCCGGCGATCAGACGCCGCATCGCCCTCGATGCGCCGCCGTGCGTGGCGTCGGTACCGAAAACCGCAATCCTCATTGATTCACTCGCGCCTCTGCCTGGGCGCTATGGCCACGCCGTCACGAACGCCGAGGCATGCCGCTCAAGGATAGGAACTGTACCACCAACTGTGCAACGGTCGGTCGTCAGTCTATACTGGGTCGAGGTGCGAGCGGCGCGTTGCGGGCATACGGATGGCGCCACCGTATGCATCGCGGCGCCGGCGTCGGCCGACCTCTACGGGCCTTGAACCGCGCCGTCCTGCCCGCATCTATCCTCCGGCATTTCGACATCGCGGAGACCAAGACGTTGAGGCTAGACAAGCTCACCGCTAAGTTCCAGAACGCGCTCGCCGACGCGCAGAGTCTCGCCGTCGGGCGCGATCACCAATTCATCGAGCCGCTGCACGTCATGGCGGCGCTCCTGGATCAGCAGGGCGGGACGGCGCGCCACCTGCTCGGTGCGGCGGGGGTCGACGTCAAGGGATTGCGCTCGCGGGTGTACGGGGCGTTGGGCCGCCTGCCGAGAGTCGAAGGGACGGGTGGTGAGGTGCACATCTCGCGCGATTTCGAAAAGCTTCTGAACCTTTGCGACAAATACGCCCAGGAACGCCAGGATCAGTTCATCGCGAGCGAGGTTTTCCTGCTCGCCGCGAGCGAAGACCGCGGGCAACTGGGCGAGATCTTGCGCCAGTCGGGTGCCGACAAGAAGCGCATCGCCGATGCCATCGACACCGTTCGCGGCGGGCAGACGGTCGATGACCCGCACGCCGAGGAGAGCCGCCAGGCGCTTGAGAAATATACCATCGATCTCACGGCAAGGGCCCGTGAGGGCAAGCTCGATCCGGTCATCGGGCGCGACGACGAGATCCGCCGCACCATCCAGGTCTTGCAACGCCGCACCAAGAACAACCCGGTCTTGATCGGCGAGCCCGGCGTCGGTAAGACCGCCATCGTCGAGGGCCTCGCGTTGCGCATCGTGAACGGCGAGGTCCCGGAGAGCCTGAAGGACAGACGGCTGCTCGCCCTCGACATGGGGGCGCTCATCGCGGGCGCCAAGTTCCGCGGCGAATTCGAGGAGCGGCTCAAGGCGGTCTTGAACGATCTGGCCAAGCAAGAGGGCCGGATCATCCTCTTCATCGACGAGCTGCATACCATGGTCGGCGCGGGCAAGGCGGAGGGCGCGATGGATGCCGGCAATATGCTGAAACCGGCACTGGCGCGTGGCGAGCTGCACTGCGTGGGTGCGACGACTCTCGACGAATATCGTAAATACGTCGAAAAGGACGCGGCGCTCGAGCGGCGTTTTCAGAAGATCCTGGTCGATGAGCCCAACGTCGCGGACACCATCGCCATCCTGCGCGGGCTGAAAGAGCGCTACGAGGTGCACCACGGCGTGCAGATCACCGATCCCGCGATCGTCGCCGCGGCCACCTTGTCGCACCGCTACATCACCGATCGACAACTGCCGGACAAAGCCATCGACCTCGTGGACGAGGCCGCGAGCCGCATCAGCATCGAGATCCATTCGAAACCGGAAGAGCTAGACCGGCTCGAACGGCGCCTCATCCAGCTCAAGATCGAACGCGAGGCCCTGGCCAAAGAGACCGACGAGGCATCGAAGAAACGGCTCCATGATCTGGAAGGAGAGATCGCGCGAGTCGGACGCGAATTCGCAGATCTGGAGGAGATCTGGAAGGCAGAGAAGGCGGCGGTGCACGGGGCGCACACCATCACCGAACGCCTGGAAGCGGCCCGGCTGGAGCTCGACAACGCCCGGCGCGCGGGTGATCTCGCGCGCATGTCCGAGCTGCAATACGGGCGCATCCCGGAGCTGACGAAAGAGCTGGAAAAGGCCTCCCAGATTGACCTCAAGGGGATGAAGCTCCTCCGGAACAAGGTCACCGAGGAGGAGATCGCCGAGGTGGTCTCGAAATGGACCGGTATCCCGGTCTCCAAGATGCTCGAGGGCGAGCGTGACAAGCTCCTGCGCATGGAAGAGGCCCTGCACCGGCGCGTGGTCGGCCAGGATCAGGCGCTCCAGTTGGTGGCCGATGCCATCCGCCGCGCCCGCGCCGGGATCTCCGATCCGAATCGCCCCTACGGCTCGTTCCTGTTTCTGGGCCCGACCGGGGTCGGCAAGACCGAGCTCTGCAAGGCCCTCGCGGAGTTCCTGTTCGACACCGAGGAGGCCATGGTCCGGATCGACATGTCCGAGTACATGGAGAGGCACACGGTGGCGCGCCTCATCGGCGCGCCTCCGGGGTATGTGGGCTACGAGGAGGGCGGGTACCTGACCGAGGCGGTGCGCCGCAAGCCCTACTCGGTCGTGCTCCTCGACGAGGTCGAGAAGGCCCACCCCGAGGTCTTCAACGTGTTATTGCAGCTTCTGGATGATGGCCGGCTCACGGATGGGCACGGCCGCACGGTGGATTTCCGCAATACCGTGGTGGTCATGACCTCGAACCTCGGCTCGCAGTTCATCCAGGAGATGGCCGGCGAAGAGAACTACGAGGCCATGCGCACCGCCGTGATGGACAGCGTCGCTCAGTTCTTCCGGCCGGAGTTCGTGAACCGCATCGATGAGACGGTGGTCTTCCATTCGCTGCAAAAGGATCAGATCCAGGCCATTGCCGAGATCCAGGTGCGGCACCTCGCCGCCCGCCTGCGCGCGCAGGACATCGCGCTGGTGATGACACCGGCCGCCCTCGCGAAACTCGGCGAGGCCGGATTCGACCCGGTGTACGGCGCCCGTCCCTTGAAGCGCGCGATCCAGACCCAGGTCGAGACACCGCTCGCCCGCGAGCTACTGGCGGGCCGCTTCGGGTCCGGCGACACCGTGCGGGTCGAGGTGCGCGACGGCCGGCTGGTCTTCGAGCGGGAAGCAGGTCCCAGGACGGCGTCAACGGCGTAGCCGCCCTCAACCGGGCCGAGCGGATCGGCCCGCGGCAGGGTGGCGGTGAGAAAACGCCGGTTAGCGCTTTTCCTAGAAACTTGCGTTCCAAATGCTGAACACAACAGCTCGAACAGATTCTATTTCAGACCTCCTGATCTCACCGATTGTGCGATGAGACCAGTTCGTAGACGAGGCGCAGCTCGGTGCCTGGAAAGAGCAACTCGGTGCGGTTGAGCTCGGCGCATAGATGGCGGACGGCGTCATCGGAGCTCTGGTTTGCAAGCGGATGTAAACGCACCGTGAGGGTCTTCTCCTGGGCATTGGGCAGGAGATCGATCTCACAGTAAATTCACAAAGAAAGGTGTCTCACGTTATGTTGACACAGGGGGCACCGGCCCGTGCGACGCGCTGCGCCGCCAATGAAATATGCCAACATTGCCAGTTAGCAACAGCGTGAGCAGGAACTGGTATCGATCGAGAAATCGCAATGTACGGGCACTCTAGATAAACGGATTGGAGCTGCGGGGAATGCGCACTTCAAAACTGCGGTTTCACTACCGAGATCCTTTGATCGACTTTTGACAGCACAAGCCATTGTCGAGCAGATGCACATAGTGAGTATCGATTCGACCTTCGATGCATACCAAATCACACGCTTGTGGTAAAGGTGTCTGATGAATGACAGGGGACAAGACACCGATCTACACG
>JBOIDR010000062.1:0-22406 GCA_050740695.1 Gammaproteobacteria bacterium
CACGCCTGCACTCCGTCGCTGCCCACTTGCATGTCCCAGAACAGCGCCTTCCCGAGGACCTTGGCGGTCTCCTCGTCGCGCACGAAATCGGGGAGGTTCGTCGGCCGGGGAACTGGGAGATCCGACAACGGCAGGACTTGCGCCCCCGCTTCGCCAGCGAGGGAGATCCCTGCGAGCGCCACTGCCAGGGAACGGAACACGACAGCGCGCTTCACTCTCAAGAAAACGATCGGCATATGCTTTTCGTTGGTCGGTCTTCGCGCCTCAACATGAACGCCTGAGAGTATCGATTGTATGTTCGCATCTCAGGCCAATGTGGCTTGGCCGGTTTGGACCTGCCATGTGTAGAAAAAATGATTGACCTTCGCCGGCGACGTTGTTCGGCGCCGTCTCGTCGTATGGATACATACCATACCGCATTGACTCGCAGGGTTGTGTACCTGTTGTTCACCATATTGTCGGTGCTGTCACAAAACACATCCTATCTTGTGCTGATCCTCACGGCGGCCCTCTTTCTATGGGAGAGGGAGGAAGTAAACGCTTCTTTCTGGAGGGGGAGGGAAGTCTGGGAGATACCTGAAAGTTCAAATATGTTTCGAGTAGGATTCAAATCTGGTGAGAAAAAGGTGTAGGATATTCAACGCGGCGTCACAAGCGTGGTGTTCTCTCCGGGCGGGGAGTTATTGGGAGGATCCGCGCCGGGTCAGGAAGGATTGATTTGGCAGCGGGGGTGCAGGAGCTGTGAGCGTGAGCTCTCTAGACATTCAAATAACTTCACGCTCCGCGGCGCCAGGTGCCGGATCTCCCGCCGGACTTTTCCAGGAGCCGCACATCTGTGATCGTCATTCCCCGATCGACCGATTTGCACATGTCGTAGAGCGTGAGGAGGGCGGTCTGGACGGCGGTGAGCGCCTCCATCTCGACGCCGGTCTTGCCCTCGGTCTCGACCCGGCAGCGGCAGTGGACGGCGCCATCGTCCGGGATCGGCACGAGATCGACTTCGACGTGCGTCAGGCTCAAGGGGTGGCAGAGTGGCACCAGGTCTGCGGTCTTCTTGGCGCCCATGATCCCGGCGATGCGCGCGATGCCGAGGACATCCCCCTTCCAGTGTCCACCCGCCTCGATCAGGCGCAAGGTCTCGGCCTGCATCAGGATCCGGCCGTCCGCGACCGCCACACGCCGGGTCACCGGTTTCGCTCCGATGTCCACCATGTGCGCCTCGCCCCGGGGGTTGAAATGGGACAGCTTGCTCATGTACGGTCACGCGCATGTCCGTCGAAGTCAGATATCTCGCGAGCCTCCGGGAGCGCTTCGGGCGCGGCGAGGAGTCGGTCGAGGTCGCCCCGGGGGCGACCGTTGCGAGCCTGTGGTCGCGGGTGAGCGGGGGTGCGCCGCTGCCGCCCCAGGTGCTCTTGGCCGTGAATCACGAGTACGCGAGCCCCGATACGCCGGTCCGCGACGGCGATGAGGTGGCCTTCCTGCCCCCGATCACGGGCGGCCGGGGCTCGCTCATGGGCAATGCTGTTCCCTCCAGAGCCAAGGGGACGGCAGGCTTGGAGTAGCGCTCTGGCGGCCGCCTAGCATCTGCCAGCTCAAGAGATCTTCTGATCGCTCTACCCCCATTCAACCTTCCCCCTCGCGAGGGGGAAGGGGCAGAACCTTGACGCAGCAGTCATGGGGCCACCCGATGATCGTGACGAGCACGTTCGGTTGCTTGCCGAGCGCTCACCATCCCCACCGCCAGTACCTTCGAGGTCCCCGGTCTGCGGCGAGGAACACGTGTTCGGGGGGGCGGGGCGGTGGCTTCGCTACTGCTCACCCAAATCCTTCTTGAGTTCAGCGAGCGTAACAGCGGGGGCTTCCTTGTCATCCTCCTGCGCCTCCCGAAGTTGCCGAAGATCTTCGTAGTCCTCAAGCTCCTCCTGGACTCTCACAAACTCGTCATAGGGCAGTACAGTGAACTCCTTCTTCCCGTCCTTCTCTATAATTTGAGGGTGAAGCTCGATCATTTGTCACCTCTTTCTCATCGATATGCTTCGCGACGATGCCGAACGCGGTAAACAACGATGGTGTTATCCTCTATTTCGAACAAAATACGATAGTCCCCCACCCGCAAGCGATACTCCAGACTGAAATTCGTCAGCTGCTTAACGTCACCGGCCAAATCTTCAGTCATCTCCTCGATCTTCTGGATAATCCGCCTTCGGCACTCGGCAGGAAGCTTCTTCAGATCTCTTACAGACCGGGGCTTGAAGCTGAGATCGTATTTCACTTCTCTTTACCAAGCAAGCGTACGGTACTGTGCGCACGCTTGATTATTCGTTAGTTTCACCATAGCCGCCTCGGTCTCGAGCCACGGCAGTGCCCGCCCAGTCGTTCAGATACAGACCGACCCGGACATAACAATGAAATGTCGAATTCTGCCAATCACGGACTTCGGCGACGAGTCCAGGCTTGACCGGATTGTAATGAACGTAATCCGCAGGAGCGAGACCGGTGGCGCGGGCGATGAGGCGGCGTTTCTGCCGCCGATCACGGGCGGCGCGCCGCTCACGGGACCACCCGATCGATCGTGACGAGCACGCTCGATTGTTTCCCGAGCGCCACGATCCCGGCCGCCAGTCCTTCGAGATCCCCGGTCTGTGGCATGGGGTCTCCGGAGCGTGACACGCGGGCCCCGACCAGGACCTCCGAAAAGCGCGACATCCGCATCTGCGGGGCCATCGCCTGGCTGTCGTCGAGCACGATCGTCACGGGCAGGTCCTTGGCCGGACGCCGCGCCACGGCCAGCGGCATGCGCGGGCCCTTGGGGGCGCGCGCGAACACGAACACGGTGTCCGAGGGCGAAACCCGCTCGCTCAGCGCCCCATCCAGCTCGACCCGAACCTCGACGCGGGCTTCCCCGCGCGTCTCCGGGGCGGTTGGCGATCGAGAAGCTCGGGGCTGGGCAGGCGGGGACTGGCCCGATGTGAACGGGGCTCCGGGCTGGCCTTCCGCCGCCACCGCCTCTCCCTCCGTCGCCGATCCGGCGTGCGCTTCGCCGAGCATGGCCAGGTGGGCCTGGACCATCTTCTCCCCCTCGCTGCCGGGTTCGAGCTGTGCGCGTAGGCGCTCCAGATAGGCGCGCGCTTGCGGCCGGTCCTCACGCTCCAGGCTGGCCGCGGCCGCGAGCCATAGCGTCATGGGATGGTCCGGGTCCTTGGCGAGCGCGCGCTCCAAGAGCCGCCAAGGCCCACCGTCGAAGCGCCCGCCCTGTGCCTGGGCCATGGCCTTGGCGTAGTCGGCCAGGAGATCCGGTTCATCGCCCAGGAGCACCTGGGCCCGGCCGAGCGCCTCCATGGCCTTGCCGGCCTCGCCGAGCGCCAGATAGGCGCGCCCGAGCGCCATCCATGCCTCTGCGTCACCGGGGGCGGCGGTGACCTCTGCCTCGTAGCGCTGCGCGATGGCACGTAGGTGCTCGGACTGGGCCTCGGCGGCCCGCTCGTTCGCAAGGATGAGCCCCACCTCCTCGCGTGCACCGATGCGCTCGTAGAGCAAGAGGGAAACGAGGGGCAGGCCGAGCCCGATCACCGCGGCCGTGATCCAGTGGCGCTGTGCGCGGCGCTGGCCCGTGGAAGGCGCCGCGGCCGCCGTGTCGCGCGCAAATGCCGCTTGGAGCTCGCGCTCGGCCTTTTCCAGATCGGCCTCGGTCAAGGCCCCGCGCGCCACGTCTTGTCCCAGCTCGCGGAGCCGCTCGCGGTAAACGGCGATCTCGGATTCCTCCGCGCCCGGATCCTTCGGATCGCGCGGGAAGAGGAGCGGTCTCAGGACGATGAGCAACGCGGCACCCACCATCGCGGCCGCCCCGAGCCAGAACGCCGTCATCTATCTATTTTATACCTCGGGGCCCCGGTCGCGCCGTTGTCCGGCCCGCGTTGCAAGAGCGCCAGGATGCGCGCCCGTTCCTCCGCGGCCACCTCCGGTGGCGGCGTCGACCCCCGCCGGCGGAGCGCGATGAACCCTATGAGGCCCGCGAGCAGGAAGAGGCCGATTGGCCCGAGCCACAAGGCTGCGGTCCTGGGATCGAGCGGCGGCCGGTAGAGCACGAAGTCCCCGTAACGCCGCACTAGGAACTCGACGATCTCTCGATCCGCCTTTCCGGCCTTGATCATCTCGTGGACCTCGCGCCGAAGATCCCCGGCAAGCTCAGCGTGGGAGTCCGCGAGCGACTGGTTCTGGCACACCAGACAGCGCAGCTCCTGGGTGAGGGCCTGAAAACGCGCTTCCGATCCGGCGTCCTCGAAACGGAACACGGCCGGATCCGCCGCGAGCGCCGGTCCGAACACCGTGAACAGGACGAGCATGGCGAGCACCGGCATGGTTAGGGGCGCCCCGGGCTCTTCTTCAGCAAGGGGAACAACTGATCTTCGACCAGCGCCCAGGTGAGCGGTCCGACGTGCTTGTAGCGGATGATGCCCTGCGTGTCCACGAGGAAGCTCTCCGGCACGCCATAGACGCCCCAGTCGATGGCCGCGCGCCCGTCCGCGTCCACGATGATCGACTCGTAGGGGTCCCCGAGGCGCGACAGCCAATCGAGGGCGTCGTCGCGCTTATCTTTGTAATTGAGCCCGAGCACCCGCACGCGCCGCGCTTGGGCGAGCCGCAAGAGGACCTCGTGCTCGTCGCGGCAGGCGACGCACCAGCTCGCCCAGACATTGACCAGGGTCGGGGTGCCGAGCAGATCGGCCTGGCTCGACCGGGTCTCGGGAGTGTGCAGTTGGGGTAGGTCAAAAGCCGGCGCGGGCTTGCCGATGAGGGGCGAGGGCACGAGTCTGGGATCGCGCGACAGCCCGCCGAAGAGAAAATACAGGATGACCCCGAAGACGAGGAGGGGAAGGCCATAGCGCAGCATCGAAAACTTAAACGGCCACCAGGCCTTCGGGCAACCCTTCCCGGGCGCGTCGTAGCGCGACCCGGTAGCGCCGATCCCCCGCGGCCAGCACCCCCCCCAACACCATCATGAGGCCGCCGAGCCAGATGAGGCGCACGCCGGGCTTGTACTGGATGCGCAGGCTGAAACCGTCGTCGCGGATGGGCTCGCCCATGGCCACGAATAGATCCCGGAAAAGACCGGGGTCGATCGCGGCCTCGGTCATGGCCTCGGTCTGTACGCGATAGACGCGCTTCTGGGGCCTTAAGACCGCGATGGTCTCGTCGTCGCGCGATACCGTGACCTTGGCTTCGATCGCCTGGTAGTTCGGACCCAGGATGTCGCGCAGGCCGTCGAGCCGGAACCGGTAGCCGCCGGCCTCGGCCGATTCCCTGCGCTTGAGCGGCACGTCGCGCTCGACCCCGTAGAGCGAGGTCAGGGTCACCCCGGTGATGCCCGCGGCGAGACCGAGATGGGCGAGGGTCATGCCGAGGAACCCGCGCGACAAAGCGCGTGCGATCCCGGCCAGCCCGTGTTGGTGGACCAGCCGCTCGCGCACGCCCTGGATCGCCGTCAGGAGCACCCAGATGGCCACGAAGAGACCCGCCACGGCCTGGAGGAAGTGCTCCCCGCCGCGCCACCCGACGACCACACCCGCAAACCCCAGCGCCACCGGCGGGGCCCACCCGATGCGACGTGCGAGATCGCGCATCTCCTGCCGCTTCCAGCGCATTATCGGGCCGATCCCGAGCACCAGCCCGAGGCTGCCGAGGAGCGGCAGGACCACGGTGTTGAAGTACGGCGGGCCGACCGAGATCTTGCCGAGATCGAGGGCGTCGAGGACCAGGGGATAGAGCGTCCCGAGCAGGACGCTGGCGGCGGCCACCATCAGCACGATGTTGTTGAGCAAGAGCGCCCCCTCGCGGGAGACGGGCTCGAACCGGCCGGTGTCGCGGATCCGGGGCGCCCGGATCGCATAGAGCAGGAGCGAGCCGCCTACCGTGATCGCCAGGATCAACAGGATGAACACCCCGCGTTTCGGGTCGGTCGCGAAAGCGTGTACCGAGGTCAAGACGCCCGAACGGACGAGGAAGGTGCCGAGCAGGCTCAGCGAAAAGGCGCAGATCGCGAGCAGACAGGTCCAGGCCTTGAAGGCATCGCGCTTGTCGGTGACGGCTAGCGAATGGATGAGCGCCGTGCCGACCAGCCACGGCATGAAGGAGGCGTTCTCGACCGGGTCCCAGAACCAGAACCCGCCCCAGCCGAGCTCATAGTAGGCCCACCAGCTCCCGAGCGTGATCCCGAGGGTGAGGAACAGCCACGCGACCACCGTCCAGGGCCGCGACCAGCGCGCCCAGGCGGCATCGAGATGGCCGCCGATGAGCGCCGCGAGCGCGAAGCTGAAGGCCACCGAGAATCCGACATAGCCCATATAGAGCATGGGCGGGTGTACGACGAGCCCCGGATCCTGCAGCAGGGGATTGAGATCGCGGCCCTCGACAGGTGCCGGGAAATGGCGCACGAAGGGGTTCGAGGTCAGGATCATGAAGAGCAGGAACGCCACGTTGATCCCGCCCATGACCGCCAGCACCCGCGAGCGGAAGGCCAAGGTCATGCCGGCGCTGAAGCGCCCCACCGCCACCATCCAGACCGTCAGGATCAGACTCCAGAGGAGCAGCGAGCCCTCGTGCGCGCCCCACACCGCCGCGATCCGGTAGGCCCAGGGCAGGGCGGTGTTGGAGTTGTTGGCGACATAGAGCACCGAGAAGTCGTGCGCGAGGAAGCTCGCCGCCAGGCATACGAAGGCCACGCAGAGGAACAGGAATTGGCCGTAGGCGGCCGGCCTCGCCGTGGCCATCCAGCCGACGATCCCGCGCTTCGCGCCGGCGAGCGGCAGGGTGCATTGAACGAGCGCCAGCCCGAGCGCCAGGATCAGGGCCAGGTGACCGATCTCGGGGATCATGGTACGGAACCTTGTACGTTTCCGGTTGGGGATGCCTTTCCGAAGGGCAGCTTCTTGCCGGCGAGCGCGCTCGCGACCTCGGGCGGCATGTAGTTCTCGTCGTGCTTGGCGAGCACCTCGCTCGCGGCGAATACGCGGTCCTTACCCATGCGTCCCTGGGCCACGATCCCCTGGCCCTCGCGGAACAGGTCCGGGAGGATGCCGTGGTAGTAGACCGGCACGGTCTCGCTCAGATCGGTGAGCGTGAAACGCACCGTGAGCCCGTCCGCCTCACGCGCGACGCTGCCGTCCACGACCAGCCCCCCGAGCCGGATGGCCGCGCCCGCGGGCACCTTGCCGGTCTTGACCTCGGTCGGCGTATAGAAAAACAAGAGGTTCTTCTGGAACGCCGTGAGCGCGAAATAGGCCGCGACGGAGATCCCCACGACCACGCTGCCGACCGCCACCATACGTCGCTGGCGCGGGGTCATGGCGCTCCGCTCTCCCGGCGCGCTTCGCCTCTGGTGGGGGCGCCGCTCGCCGTGCCGTGGGGGCGGGCCCCCGTACCCGCCTCATGGGGGGGCGCTTTGCCCGTGACGGCCGTCCCGATCCCAGAGTGGGCCGAGCGGCGCCGAAGGTCCTTCAACAAGCGCCTGTGCCAGAGGAGGGAGTGCGCGATCATGCCGATGAGAACGGCGGCGGCCAGCCCATAGGCGCTCCAGACATAGGCCGCATAGCCCCCCATGTGCAGAAATTCGTTCATAATGGTTAAGGCGTTCTTCGGATAAGGTGCCTCGGCCTCACCCCAAGGGATGTCTCGCGCGGCTCGGTCGGGGCCGCAATCATGCCACAGCCGGCCGGTACCGGCCACGGGGGAGGGCGAACCAATGATTTCACGAATCATGATCCTCATGCTCGCGGGCCTCTTCTCTGCGCCCGCGGGCGCGGTCGAGATCGAAGGCGTGAAGCTCGCCGACACGGCCACCGTGGCCGGGCGCGATCTGGTGCTGAACGGCGCGGGCCTGCGCAAGAAGCTCATTGTCGATGTCTACGTCGCCTCGCTCTATCTGCCGGAGAAGGTCTCGGCGGCCGCCGCGGTCCTCAAGGCCGAGCCGCGTCGCGTCGAGGTGCGCATGCTGCGCGAGGTCGGTGCCGTCGATTTTCTCGAGGCGATCAAGGATGGCATCGAGGCCAACACTAGTCAGACCGAGCGGGACGCGATCCAACCACAGGTGAGCGAGTTTGAAGCGGTCATCACGGCCATCGGTGAAACGAAAGAGGGCGATACCATCATGCTCGATTTCGTGGGAGGAAACACTCTCGTCACCATCAACGGCGTGGAGAAGACCCGGATCGCGGGCGAGGGCTTCAATCGCGCCCTGCTCAAGGTGTGGCTCGGCGACCACCCCGCGCAGGCCGACCTCAAGAAGGCGATGTTGGGCGGTTGAGAATAGTGGCTGACGCAGGAACGCTCAGCCGCCAAAACGGTGGGGTTCGGATCTTCAGCCCGAGCTGCGTGGGCTCTCACTGAGCTCAAGTCCGTTTTCCGCACACCATGCCCTCAGCGCCTGCTCGATCGACTCCGCCTCGTAGGCGTGCCACCGATCGAGAGCTCCTTTGGAATCGAGCAACGCCTTGAACCGGGCATAGGCGTCTTCACGCCGGAAAAAGCCTGCGACCTGGTCGTAGCACCCGGGCACCTCGCGCGCAGCAAAGCGCAACGCAAGGCGCTTTCCGAGGTCGAGGTCGGTCTTGTGCGGTACCGCTAGATAACGGTCCGACGTTTCCAGATCATCGGGGAGATCCTCGTCCATCGGATTCAGTTCCGACGTCCAGAAGATCTCGCCGGTGTCGAGCGAGATGTACGCGTTGTTTTCGCAGCGCGGCGCCGCGCCGACGAACTCGAAGGCCATCGAGAGGTCGTCGAGCTTGACGGCTACCATGGGAGATGCGTCACGGCCCAATGGATGAAACTCCGATACACGGCGCGGTTTGTCGCGTCCCATACCAGCGCCGGATCAGGCAACTTGAACATCCACGAATTCGCTTGACACGCGAGCATTGGGTATCTCGATTCACTCATCCCGCACACCTAAATATGAAATTCGATGGCATCTTCGATCAGAGTGAGCACTTCATTGCGAGTCTCAGCCACGGTAACGCAGCCGGGCAGATCGGGTACATACGCCTCAAAGCTCGTGGGACGCTCTTCCACGCCGACCGCGGTGGATTTCGCAGGCCATTGCCGGCCTGGAACCGCGCCTCCAGCTCGTCCCCCCAGTGATCGGAAAGACTCGTCCTGTTCGGCGAAGTGACCGAACAGCGGCATGGCTATGCTCACGGCGGCGGCCTCCGCCGGCGGAAAGCCGAACCAGGCGACCCCTGCCGAGAGTCCCTGGACCCGGACCGCCGAGAAAGTGGTCAAGGCCCGCCTATGCAGAATCCGGTGACCGCGAAGCGATGGGCTATGGGCGTCTCGGGGCCCGCTGTGCCCACATAAGACACGGCGCCCTGCACGTCCTGGATCGCGGCATCCATTGAATCGAGCCCGTTCATGAGGTGCTCGGCCTCCGCCGCCTCCACCGTGACCTCTGCGCGGTAGAGGTATGCGACCGTTCCGCGATCCCTTGATCTGATCGTTCACCCCCAGCATTCCTGGATAACGACGATATCTGCGGCCCGCTCGCGGGTCGCACGGGAGGCATAGTAGTTAGTCCTGGAGGGCCTGCCGTCCAGCGGCTGTAGTGGATTGTGGCGCCCATATTGCTGTTCTTATGTGTATCGAACAGGGTACCCAAGTACGGGGCTCTCCGGCAATGCTGCGGGGCTTTTCCCCCGGCCCGCCGTGTAGCCGCTAAGCGCTAGATTCGCTAGAATAAAATGCAAGATGAGGTTCTCGGGGAGGGGAGCCGCCATCGTCACAGAGACGAAAACCGTCGAGTTTCGCAGTTCCTACACGCGCAAGCGCACCAGCGTAAGCGTGTCTTCGGGGCGGCTGTACCTGCTCGGTTGCGATACGGGTGACGGCATCGATCTGGAGGGCTCGGATGTGCTGGCCCGCCATGCCCGGCTTTGTACCCACGACAATGGTGTCGTTATCGAGCCGGTCGGCGAGGCCCCCGTGTCCCTGAACGGCCGATCTATCACCGTCCCCACCCGCCTGCGGGACGGGGACTGGCTGGCGCTCGGCGAGACGCTGTTCCAGGTGCATCTTCCGGATAGCGAATTCACAAGGCCACCCGTGGCCCGGCCGCCCCCGCCCGGCCCGGGCAAAGCACAAGCACCCGGCGACATCGTCACCATCGGCCGCGACCCGCATTGCGACCACACCATC
Organism: Gammaproteobacteria bacterium; assembly: GCA_050740695.1. Classification (GTDB taxonomy): domain Bacteria; phylum Pseudomonadota; class Gammaproteobacteria; order JACCXJ01; family JACCXJ01; genus JACCXJ01. The sequence continues at coordinate 10,186 of JBOIDR010000062.1, forward strand.
GATTCGCCACTCGTCTCGCGCGAGCACGCCAGGCTCATCAGCGAGGGCGGTGGGATCTATGTCGAGGACTTGAAGAGCACCAACGGCACCTTCGTCAACGGGCAGCGGTTGACCGGGCGGGCGCAGGTGCAGCCCGGAGATCGGGTCGCCATCGCGACCTTCGCCTTCGTCTTCACCGGTGAGGCGCTCGAGCCGGTCGACGAGACCGGTCGGGTACACGTCGAGGTGCGGGGACTATACAAGGCAGTCCCGGACCGCGCGAGCGGGGGGGTGAAGCACCTGCTCGATCAAGTGAAGTGTTCGAGCCGGGCGAGTTCGCGGTCATTTTCGGCACCAGCGGCTCGGGTAAATCGACCCTGCTCGACGCCCTGAACGGCCGTCGCCCCGCGACCGGCGGCCAGGTGCTCTACAACGGGACCGATCTCTATGCGTCTTTTGATCTGTTCCGTGCCGCCATCGGCTACGTGCCTCAGCAGGACATCGTGCATCGCAAGATCCGGGTCTCGCGCGCCCTCTACTACACCGCCCGCCTGCGCCTGCCGTCCGACACCACCGACGAAGAGATCGAGGCCCATATCCACCGGGTGCTCGATAAAGTGGGCCTAGCCGAGAAGGCCGATCTGCCCATCGACACCCCGGCACCCCTGAGCGGCGGCCAGCTCAAGCGCGTGAGCCTGGCCGTCGAGCTCGTGGCCAACCCCAATATCCTGTTCCTCGACGAGGTCACCAGTGGCCTCGATGCCGGCACCGACAAGCGCATGATGCGGCTCTTCGCCGATCTCGCCCGCGATCAGAAGACCGTCATCTGCGTGACCCACACGCTCGAGAACATCGATGTCTGCAACCTCGTCGTGCTCTTGCATCGCGGCCGACTCGTGTACTTCGGCCCGCCCGGGGAAGCACCCGGTTATTTCGGCGTCGCGCGGCTCGCCGAGGTCTACGAGCTACTGGAATCCGAGCCCGCCGAACACTGGGCGGAGAAATTCCTTGCCTCACCCCAGCATGAAAACTTCGTCGCCGCGCGCCTGTCTCCCGACAGCGATGTGCGAGGGGCGGCGACTTCCGCGCACGCCCCCGCCCCGCCCCGCCGGCGCTGGTTCGACTGGTCGCAGACCGGGATCCTGATGCGTCGCTATATGGACCTGATCCTGGCGGACAAGCGCAACCTCGCGATCCTCTTGCTGCAGGCCCCCCTCATCGCCGCCGTCATGGGCATGGTCTTCGACACGGGCGGCCCGCTTATTGCCCGTGCCCGAGCGGAGGGGCAGGTCGCATTTATGTTAGTCTTGTCCGCGATCTGGTTCGGTTGCCTCAATTCTGCGCGTGAGGTCGTGAAGGAGCTTCCCGTTTATCTTCGAGAACGCTCGGTGAGCCTCGGTATCGGGCCGTACCTCACGAGCAAGCTCGTGCCGCTCGCGGCGCTGGCGGCCTTCCAGTGCGTGGTCCTGCTCGCCGTGGTCTCCGCAATGGTGTCTCTGCCGGGGAGTTTTCTCGACCGCGCCATCGCCCTGTTCCTCGCCGCGATGGGGGCGACGGCCATGGGACTGGCCGTGAGCGCCTTCGTGGACACCAACGACAAGGCCGTCGCCATCGTCCCCATCCTGCTCATCCCGCAGGTCATCCTCTCGGACGCGGTGGTGCACCTGGGCGATGCGGGCCGGGCCTTCGCCAAGGCCACCATGGTGTCGTTCTGGTCCCTGGATGCAATGAAGGCCACCTTGAGCCGGGAGGTCCTGGACGCCAAAGACCCGATGGGGGAGTTGCTGGTGCCGCGATCGGCGGAATTCTCCTTTGACCTCGGGATGGTGGCGGTGCTGGGTTTGGTCTTCCTGTTCGTCGCCTGGCTCGGGCTACGACTCAAGGACCGGCGAGGCTGAGCGCGAAGATGAGCGCTGTCGAACCGACCTCCGTGCGTGCTTGCCCGAAGTGCGAGGCCGTCAATGCGGAGCACGCGGTAATCCAGGGAGACTACCGGTGCACGAACTGCGGCTTCGAGCTTGCGCACCTCGACATCGCCGCGAATGGCGCGATCCGGGGCATCTTCGGTTGGCTACGAGCGCCCAGCGATACCATCCAGGACCGCTATCGGGTCCGATCGGTCCTCGGCAAGGGTGGCTTCGGCGCCACCTACCTCGTGGACGATCTGCGTTTGAACGGGAAACGGCGAGCCCTCAAGGAAGTCCCGGAGTTGCTCTTCGACGAGTACGAAACGGCGCTCCTGAGTCGTCTACAGCACCCCTCGATCCCGGACATCATCGACCGCTTCACGGCCGGCGGGATGGTGTATCTGACGCTCGAGTTCGGCGGCAGCCGCACGCTCGCGAGCGAGCGCAACCGCCAGGGAGGGCGCATCCCGTTCGCGACGCTCCTGCCGTGGATACGCCAGCTCTGCATGGTCTTGACCTACCTGCACACGCAGGATCCGGCCATCATCCACCGCGATTTGAAGCCCGAGAACATCCTGCTGGATGAGGGCGGTCGCATCATGCTCATCGATTTCGGGATCGCCAAGGAGGCGATGCCCTCCAGCATGACCCGGACCCTGGGCCGCGCGGCGACCCACGGATTCAGCCCGCCAGAGCAGGTCATGGGCACCGGCACCGACCAGCGATCCGACGTCTATGCCTTGGGCGCGACCTGTTACGCGCTTCTGACCGGCGAGAGCCCGCCCGCCGCGCACGAACGCGTCGCCGGCAAGGAAATCAGGCCGCCGGGGGAGTTGAGCCCCGAGATCCCCGAGGAGTTCGGGGCGGCCCTGCTTCAAGCGCTCAGCCTCAACGTCAACCACCGGCAGCAGTCCGTGGCGGAATTCAGTCGAACCCTTGAAGGCTCGGACGCGAGCGCCGTTTCTGCGCGAACCGCTTCCGCATCAGCACGGACGACTATGGTCGGCAAGGTGTCGAGTCGTCCTACCGCCAAGCCCAAGAGCATCCGCATCCCGACCGCCGGTACCACGGGCCCACAGTCACCGCCAACGGCCGTGCCGTCGCCGGGTGCCGCGCCTAGTCGCATGGGAATGACCATCGGGATAGGGGCCGCGACGGTCATCGCCATCGCCGGCGGAGGCTATTATTTCTGGAGCGGGTACGAGCCCGCGGAGACGCCGCCACCGGCGCAGACCGCCATTGCTCCACCCGCATCGGCGCCGAGTAGTCCGGCCACCATACCATCTGTCCCTGTTCCCGCACCGGCGCCGCCGTCGTCCGGGGCCGAAGCGGTGCAGCCGCAGGCAGCCCCGCCGCCGCTCGCAGGGCAGGCACCCCCCGGAGGCGAGTCCGCTCAATCGATCCTTAACAACTACACCGGCGGTTCACCGGAGATCTCCCCTCCCGCCGCCACACCGGACCCACCGGTGTCCGCAGCCGTGCAAGCGCCTGTGCGCAGCAGCCCACCGCCCCTGCCCACGCCGGGCGCGGGCGGCCCGTCGGCCGGGGGGATGCTGGACGATAACCGTGGGGGGGTTACCCAGCAGCCTCAAAAAGCACCGCCTCGGATCGCCCGTACTGGTAAGGGCGGCGCCGGGACCGCGACGCGGTCTAAGGTGCCCAAGCCCCGATCGAGCCAGCCCGCCGCGAAACCCAAGGACGAACCGGTATGGCAGATCATTCCAGGGGAAGCCCGTCAGACGCGGTGACGGGTTTCGACCATTGGTACACCGAACCCACAATCGATACGGAGCGACCGATGATGCGAAACAGAATAAACGACGCGAACGAACGGTTTCGTGCCAGGAATCGAGCAGACTCCTATCGACTTCGTGTCCTGCTCTTCGTTATCGGCCTCTGCAGCGGCTCCGCCGTGTTAGCGGGCGGTGGCGTCGGCTTCGCCGCGCCCGGCGGATACGGTCTCAAGATCTACCGGGTCAACTCGGAGCTATATCCGTTCGTCCAGGTGTACTTTCGAACCTTCAACGAGCGCATGCAGCCGCTCGTCAATCTGAACTATATGAACGTCGGTGTCATGGTCAAGGGCAAGTCCTACGACCCCCGCAAACAACAGTACACGATCCAGTCGATACGCCAGAGGCAGGAGGCTACCCGCACCGTCTTCGTCCTCGATGCCAGCAAGTCGATACAGGGAGAGCCGTTTGCGGCTGCGGTCCGCGCCGCCGGTCGCTTCTTCGATGCCAAACGCCCGCAGGATGAGGTGGCCATCCTCGCCATCCGGGACACCAAGGACGGCTATGATCTCGTGTCACAGTTCGAACGTGAGCCCGTTTCACTCGCCCACCGGCTGCTGGACGTCAAAGCCGACGGAATGAAGACGCGCCTTTACGACAGCATCGGCGCGGCCATGCAGATGTGCGGCATGACGGCCCAGGGCACGGCGGTTGCCCCTGGGGCCCCCAACATCGCCGTGTCCTGTTCCATCTTGGTCTTCTCCGATGGTTTCGACGAGGGCAGTGCGATCTCGCGTGAAGAATTGAATGCCCGCATCACGAGCCTGTCCATCCCCATCCCGGTGTACTCGCTGGCCTATTCGAAGACCTATAAGGATTATTTCAAGAACCTCGAGGCGATCTCCAAGAATTCCTTCGGGGTCTACTATCTGCTCGGCGATACCGTGGACCGCATGCAGCAGATCCTCGAGGAGGTCTTGAACATCATTTTGAGCGATTATGTCGTCGCGTTCCGTTCGTATCTCCCGGTGGACGGCGAGGAGCATGGCTTCAAGCTCGGCGTGGAATACCCCTCGGGCAGCGGCAAATACACCTACGAGAGCTCGCGTTTCGAGGCCATTGAGGTACCGCCGGCCGAGTCCCTGGCTGCGATGTCGGCCCAACTCAATCAGGCGATACCGACCGTTCCCACCGGTCCTTATTTCGATAAGCCGGGAGAACCAGGCGATGCCGCCCCTACCGGCTTACGTCAAGCCCCGGTCCCAGACTTAGCGCCGCCTAAAGCCAACTGATGCCGGTCACGATAGGATACAAACCCAACCAAATCGGAGGTGAATATGTCACCAACTGTTACATCCAAATTTACTGCCCTGGCATTGTGCTGCGGAGCGCTGTCCGGCTGCGCCACGGGCGAGGGCAACCAGCAACTCCTCGGGGCCGGGCTCGGCACGGCCCTCGGCTGCGGGATCGGATATGCGATCGGCGGGGACGCGGGCTGCGCGATCGGAGGCGCGCTGGGTGCCGCGACCGGCTGGGCAGTAGTGGCACAGTACCAGGCGACGCAGGTACGTTCGGCGGCCCAGGACCAGGCCATTTATGGGTTGGGCGAGCCGGTGACCGCGACCAAGGTCCAGATCCAAAAGGCAACTTCTAGCCCCAGCAACGTTCGACCCGGAGATACCGTTCAAGTATCCACCGATTATTCCCTAATGATGCCTCCGGCTATAGCAGTGCAACAGGCCGATGTGCAAGAAAGCTGGGCACTGAAAAAGGACGGCAAGGTACTTGTCAACTTGCCACCGCAAGTCACCCCTCGCCGTGCTGCTGGCTGGGAAGCGCGCGCGCAGATCCCGATTCCCGAGAATGCCACGTCGGGCACCTACGTCGTCGAACATAAGGTTCAGGTCGGCACGAGCTACGATACAGACGATTCGGTCTTCGTTGTGGGATCGGCACCGACCGTGGAGTCCTATGGGGACCCGCGGGCGCAATACATCTCGGCGGATCAGGCCGAGTGCCGGCAGCTCGCCCTCCAGGCCTCGGGCGGCACCACCCACGGTGGGGTGCGCTCGGAGCAGGACTTCCAGTCCGCGTACGGGACCTGCATGCGCGGGCGGGGACATACGTATTGAACTAGCAGGGTATTGTAACTAGCGGGTTACTGGACCAGCACCGTCTGGCCCCTGCCTGGGATCCGAGAGGGGCGATCGAGCGATCGCCCCTCTTGTTTTTACGCACCGACCGCCAATAATCCTTTGCCATGATCCCCGACCGGTCGGTTCGAGTTACGATACCGATGAGTCTGTCTTCATTGTCGAATGGTAATTCTACGAAATAAGAATCTTCTTGTGCGTGCTGTGCTGATCACGCTCTGGCTCGCGGATTCGGCGGTTAGCGCCGAGGCCGCGGGTTTCTGCGAGGGCGAGTCAGAGCGGGCGCGGGCCAATGGCGAGCGCATCGCCGAGGAATGGCCGTTACGGTCGAGCGGCGATGCGCTTTCACGCTACATCCAGTCGCTCGTTGAGCGATTGGCACGGTCGTCTCAGCGCGATCGCGTCCCGTGGCGGGTGGCCATGGTCCACGACCGCGCCCCTAATGCCTTTGCAGCGGGCGCGGGCTCCCTCTACCTCACCGACGGCGCGCTGGAATTCGCCAGGACCGAGTCGGAGCTGGCCGCCATCCTGGCCCATGAGATGGGACATCAGATCTCCGGCCATTTCTGCCTGCGAGAGCGGTCGGGTTTTTTCGGTTGGCTGTTCGGGCGCTCGGACGGGATGGCGGAGACGTCCAGGAAGGACGTGCGTAAGAAAGACCTAGGCTCGATCTCGCTGGTCATCGATCCGGTGAAGGAACAGGAAGCGGACCGGCAGGCCGTGGCGATCTTGCGGGAGGCCGGCTATGACCCGCACGCAATGCTGGAGGTAGCGCGGCGCCTCCCGTCCGGTGGCCTCCCTTCTCACCTCCAGGACCCACGCCGTATTCGATCCCTGGAAACATCGCTGGCCGCCGTACCGCCGGTCGAGATCGCCGAGTCGCAGGCGTTCCAGGCGGCCAAACGCGATCTCGCAGTCGAGCTAAGCGGATGGTGAAACGGTACGGCATCGTGGGCAACCCGTCATGAAATCGCCATCGTGAGATCGATAGTCATAGGCCTCTTCGTGATCGCCGCCGGCGCGCTTCTGGCCTATACCAACCCGACCCTCGACAGCTACCAGCAATACCTCCGGCAATCTATCCTGAAAGGATCTAAGCAGCAGGAGAACCCGGTCGAACAGGCCCTCGGGGCTGTCCTCGGCGGCTTCGCGAGCGGCGTCATCGCCAGCCAGACCGTACGCACCGACTTCGTGTTCTGGAGCACCTACGAGACCCCGCTAAACGACAGCGAGCGCTTGCGCGCGGTTGGGTTGCTCAAGAACTTCTTCATGATCGAGAACCCCGCCGTCAGGGGCGAGTGACAGGCTTCTCCGGCAGATGACCGGGCCGACCTCTTGCGATCCCCCCTGTTCCGGTATTGGGCTAAGATGCCGGGGCCGGGTGTCCCACTCATGTGGTATAAACGCGTGCATACGGGGCGTTTCCTGCTTATGCTCACGAGTTTCAGAGACGGTCTCGCGGAGGGCCCGCGCATCCGCGTAAGGGCGGGATGACTACGACAGTATCTACTTCGGGTTTTCTCGCGCCGCTGCTCCAAGGAGATCCGCCATGCTCAATAGGGTTGTCGCCAACTACAAGATCCTAGAGAAGATTGGTGAGGGGGGCATGGGCGAGGTCTACCGGGGCATCGACCTGATGGTGGAGCGCGCGGTTGCTATCAAGGTCATGCGTCCCGAGCTGGCGCGCAGGGCAGAGATCGTCGAGCGCTTTCGGAAGGAGGCGGTGGTGCTGGCCAAGCTGAACCATCCCAATATTGCCACCCTGTACAACTTTATTCGCGACGACGACAGCTACTTCATGGTCATGGAGTTTGCCCCTGGACAAGCTCTCGACGGCATGCTAGCCGAGTACGCCAACGGGCTTCCGTGGCGGCGGGCCCTAGGGTTTTTTTTACAGGCGCTGTACGCAATCGATCATGCTCATAAGGCGGGCATCATTCATCGTGACATCAAGCCTGCCAACATCATGGTAAGTGATACCGACCGCCTCAAGGTCTTGGATTTCGGAATCGCTCGTATGTTGGGTTCTGCACGATTGACGCGCACGGGTGCTACCGTTGGCACCCTCGCGTACATGTCCCCGGAGCAGATCCGTGGACAAAAGATCGACGCCCGCTCGGATCTCTATTCACTGGGAATCGTCTTGTACAAGATGCTGACCGGGCGGGTCCCGTTCACGGCCGAAGGACAATACGAGCTAATGCGGGCGCAGCTCGAGCACTCGCCGAGCCCTGTCCGTCGCAGCATAGTGGAGATCCCGCAATCCATCGACCATGCGATCCAGTGCTCCCTGGCCAAAACGCCGGCCGAGCGCTTGCAGAGCGCCACTGAGTTTATCCGCGCACTGGCGCCTTCGCTGCGCGGCCATGCGAGCGAATCTCGTGCAGGTGACCGCCGTAGCACAGCGCGCGTTGCACATGTCGGTTTGGATAGTCCTCTAAGCGCGGAGCTGCTCCCAACCTTCGTTCCCGTGGTCGAGCAGGCAGAGATCGCTCCATCAGGTATCGCCGCGCTCCCCGAGGCAGGAGAACAAGAAGCGCATTCGTCAAAGCGTGACGTAATACCTCGGCCCGTGGAGGCGACGCGAGCAATGCCTATAGCGAATATCGACAAGGGAGGGATTGCAGAATGGCTACGCGCGCTGCGCGCGCTGGGTCGTGACCGGCTCCCCGTGAAATCGATAGTATCGATCCTCGTCGTGGTTGCCGTCGGCGCGCTTTTAGCCTTTACCAACCCGACCCTAGACAGTTATCAGCAATACCTCCGGCTATCCATCCTCAAAGAAACGAAGGAGCTAGAGAACCCGGTCGAACAGGCGCTCGGGGCCGTCCTCGGTGGGGTCGCAAGCGGCGTCATCGCCAGTCAGACCGTGCGCACAGATTACGTGTTCTGGAGCACCTACGAGACCAGGCTCACCGATAGCGAGCGCTTGCGCACGGTCGGGTTGCTCAAGAACTTTTTCGTCGTCGAAAACCCGCTCGCTGGTAGCGAATGACAGGCCGCTCCGGCCAATGACCGGGGCACTGGAGGCCTGGGCGAAAAATTCGGGGAAGTCTCTTGAGTTCCCTGTCGTGTCTGGTTCTCCCTCTCCCTTCCGGGATAACCAACTGTCTTGGGTGTTCAATGGATGCGACGTTGCGGTACCGCTACGGCGTTGCCCGCTGGCGTCGAATAAGGAAGAGCGCTGGCGGCCGCACTCGTTCCCGGAACGTACCTCACGCAGGCTCGAAGCGGATGATGAGGCGTGAGGGGGTTGCCTGTGCCAGCCGTTGGAGGGTGCGAGAGGAGGGGCGTATGCGGCTGCTCTTCCCATACGTTTGGCCAGTTCGTCCTGGGTGAGCCCGGCTCGGGTGCGCGCCTGGATCATGGCTGCCGCCAGTGCAAACTCTTCAGCGAGGTTGTCATAGATAGGCCTCGCGGTAGGCAGGCTCATTGAGCCACTTCTGGCGGATTGGTCAGAATACGTTTCGTCATGTGATCTCCTCGGCCCGTTTCAGGGCCAGTTGAATTTCACGGCGCGGTGCCTTCCGCGTCTTTTTCACAAACACGGGACAATCACCACGCGCTTCCCGATGGCCGTGACGTAAACAGCCCGGGATGCCGCTTTGCCCGGAGATCCGCATCTCCCATAGACGGCCCTCAAGGTGTTTCACATGGGCTCTTGGACACGCTCCAGGCCATGAACCTGAACCAGCTCGATGATCCGCTGCAGACGGGCGCGTTGGTCGGGCACCAAGGCTTCCGCTTCTTCCAATACCGCCCGATTCAGGTAGCGGTGCGGAGGCACCTTGACATCCTCGCTGCCACCGAAGATCTTTCGTCATCGCCAAGATTCTAACCCATCTCGGCTTCTCCGCCCGGGCACCGCGAAGCAGCGGCCAGGGCCTTCCATCGCAACCAGTCCCTGAGCCGAGCTCCCCCTTGGCCCTCGCTCGCCCGAGACGCTAAAAATGCCGCCAAACATAGCGCCTCGGGGCCGAGAAAGGGCTGAAAATGCTCCGATCCCAGATCCCAGGCCGCGGACCCGTATGCTTGACAGCTCACGAGCCGAGTAGTATTCTACCTCTTGTAGTTGCGCGCGGCAGATGTCGGACGCCGAATAATATAATGAGAGCCAGTGAATGAATGTTGCCGGATCACTGCTGGGAGTTGCCAGAATGAAAGTGTACGCGATCGCCTTGCTCGTAATTCTTGTTTCGATGGGCTGCTTGACTGCAAGACCACCACGGATCGCAGAACCCACCCCAAACTTCAGTTGGGAGCCACCCTCGAAGGAACCGTCTAGCGGCATGAGTATCTCACTGGTGAACCCAGCCTTAAGCAGCGAATCGAAACTTGGCTCTTACAACCAGAACAAGTATTTCGAGATGTTCATGCGATCGCTTCAGGGTGACCTGGAGCGAACGCTGCTCGCGAAGGGGTTCACCGTGAAGGGACCGTTTCGCAGTCTCGACGACATGACCTATCCGGAAAAGAAGGCCGCTCCCCTCACTCTTTTCCCAGAGGTGGTGCTCGTCCTCAACGAGTCGTACACCCTCAACGTCGACGTCGCAGAAGACCACGGGCTACTTGGGCGGACCCGGAGCGTTCGGCGGCAAGGGACTGTGGCGGCGAGCGGGCTGGTCAAGTTCACGATCGTCGAACCGATGTCGGTCCAGAAGATCTGGCTCAAGAAGGTCGATCTTCCTCAAGCCACGAGCACGATCGATGTCGATCTTTTCATGGACGAGACAGGGCGGCTGAATCAATTCCACGACAACCGCGACAACAGTGATGCAGCGGTCATCGACGTTCTCAACAGGGCGTACCCGGAGATCATGCAGAAGTTCTGGAGTTATCTGAACGGCGAAGAGATCGCAGCGATGAGGCGGAGCGCCGATGAAGTCCGCGCAAGGAAGGTCTACTGAGTGTCCCTCATAGGCATTTCGGCGGTTCGGGAGATATTGTCAAGAGTTGTGGATCGGACAAGCATGGTCAGGCGACTTCCTTCCGATTCTCTTCGTCTTCCCGGCGTTCGATCTGAACGCACGAATGGTAGCAGATGCATGCCATGCGCCAGCGTTGCTGTGCCAGCATCAGCAGCTTGAAGGCCATCGTCAGGGCTTGGCCCCGGCTGCCCGCGCCTTTGGTCACCCGCTGACGCAACCCCATGGTTGCGAAGCTCGACTCGATGGAGTTGCTGGGGAGCAGATGCTTCCATTGCTCGGCCGGGAGAGTCGAAGAAGGCGAGCAAGGCATTGGCTGCCTTCTCGTATTTGGGCAAGAATTCCGTCACGAAAGCTTCGATCCCTTTGCTGGTTCCCAAGCTCCAGCTTGGGAACCCGGTAGTGGAAGCTCCAGCTTCCTTTCCTATACACTGTGACCGGCGCGGGCCGCACTCAGGCGCTGGTCACGCTGAAGATGGCTGACGTTCGCCCGATCGCCGATACCGATATCCTTGCGGTGCGTTCGTTGTGCCCGGGCCTGAGCTGTGGTTAATAACGCGCTCGATACGGATGCGCCGAACCACGCCGCGCCGGTCAACTAACTAGCTAGGCCGCGAATCCGCCGTATCGAACTCAGGCCGAATGATCTCCCGGGTTCCGCTGCATTGCACCCGAGCTACTTGCTTGCTATGCTTATTACAGAACCAAGTTAGAGGCAATAGCGATGGAGATATTCCCAGGCATTTCAATGGACTCCGGCATCCGGTTTGGTAAGCCTTGTTTGGCCGGGACACGGATCGATGTGGTCACGGTGGTCGGTGCCCTTGCGGCTGGCGAAAGCTTTGAGGCTGTGGAACAGGCGTATGACCTTACCCACCAACAGGTTCTAGATGCGCTTCGTTATGTGGCGCATGTGGCCGCCCATGTACCGCCGGCAGTGAAAGTGGCCTCGTGAAACTATTGCTCGATGAGAATTTCCCGCTGCCCCTTTATCATGAGTTGAGGGCAGCTGGATACGACGTAGAACACATCATCGTGCTCGGGCAACGTGGGCTCCCAGACGCTGTGATCCGGCAGCGTCTCGCGTTAGAGGAGATCGTGTTTTTGACGCAGGACACTGAATTCGAGCATCTCCCAGCGGATTACCGTGCCGTAGTCATCATCTCTCGTGTCCGCCAAAACCTCCCGCTCCGGCAACGTGTAGACATCTGGTTTAAGGCCATCCAGGATTTTCTGACACGCAGGCCAACCGGAAAGCTTTTTGAGCTTCTCGCGACGGGAGAAGTCGTGCCCTGCGAAAAGCTTTAGGGAGATCTTTTGTCGTGCGGAAGGATTTGAGCACGTCTGTCGGTTTATCATCGGCCTGATAGGGGCCACTATTACTAAACAACCACCGACTAAAAGCCGGTGGGTTTGAGTTACGGACTGAAAGTCCGGATACGCGTCGACTGAACGACGCGTCTACGGCTCCACCTTGAATTCACTCGCGTGATCAGGTTCAAAGTGATGCTCCAAGTACTGCTT
>JBOIDR010000063.1:0-22062 GCA_050740695.1 Gammaproteobacteria bacterium
CACCGACGTTGTCCGTCGGATCACACCCAACGTTTTACAACGTCTACCTCGGAATCGAGCTAATGAACGATTTTGGGGGCGTACGCGCTAAACCCCAAAATTCAGCGGAATGAGGTCCCCGTCAACATGTAGATACTTGTGTCGTAAATGTCGAACAACACCGCTCATGCAAGTCCTGATTCAGATGTAAAGTCAATAAGCTGCAAGCGCCAGGGTATTCCCTCCCCTGCGAAGCGGGGGAGGGTCAGGGTGGGGGCCAGGCGCGTCAGGCGGAGACGACGCCTGGTCAGCGGCTGAAGGGCTTGGCCCCCACCCCACCCTCCCCCGTCCGCAGAAAGCGCAGACAGGGGAGGGAGTCTCCGGGTCCCCTCCCCTGCGTAGCGGGACGGTAAATTTCAAATGTCTTTGGCTAGTTCTTCGCGGCCAACTGAACCGAGGTCGTGGTGGATACCTGTGGTTGCTGCCACGAAAGAAAAGGGGGAACGAGGGGCAATAAGGGAACGGCCGCACAGCCTGCAAACAAGGCGTATTGGAGTAGGATTGGGAAGAGTCTTTGAGTCTTTTCATTTTATCTGCCTCGGCGCTTGCCGAGGGTGACGGGATTGTAAGTCTCACAACGCCCCCGCACCAACGCCGCCGTTTCGGCGCCACCGTTCCCGCTGGTCGCCGGCGGTATCCAAGCAGAATGCGACCAGTTGCACGAGGACCCGCGCCAGAGCCGTGTCGATGGCCGCGACGGCGCCCTCGGCGTCTTTGCTCCGGCTCGGAACGGAGGCATCGAAGATCTGCGTTCCGATGACCCGTCCGCGGGCCACGTCGACGAGCTGGGCGCGCAAGGTCAAACGGCCCCGACTGGGCGCGCCCTGCAGCTCGTGCTCGATGCGCACGATGTCGGTATCGAGCCTGATCTCCGCGGGAACCCCGGTGCTCGTGGACACCACCGCCTCGAAGCCGCCGCTGGCCTCGAGGGCCGCGATGATGAGCGGCTCGATGAGGCGCGCGGGCTCGTCGGCCCATTCGCTCGTGGCATAGTGGTCGAGCCTTGTCGGGGAGCGCCGGTAGGCGATACCGGGCCGGTCGTAGCCGGCCGCGGCCTTGGGGGTGGCGATGAGCAGCATGGGGCCCGGTCCGCGCCGGGGCGCCGGGAGCGACGCCGAAAACAGGTAGGTGTGGACGGCGGCCGGAGGGCTCGGCAGGACGGCGCAGCCGGCGAGCCCGCAGAGCGCGAGCCAGGTCCACCGATCCATGCGCGGGCTCCGGTCCCGCCTATTCGCCGGGTCCGCGGGGGCGCGTGCGGCCATAGATCAACAGATTCGGTTGTCGATCGAGATCGCGCGCCAGGCGCTTCAAGGCCAGGGTGGCCTGGCGCATCTCCGCGATGAGCGGCCCGCTCTGGGCGACGGTGCCGGCCGACACGCGCCTGAGGTCCGCGCGCAGCTCTGCGATCAGACCGTCGAGGTTCGCGATCGTCGTTTGGATGCTGGCGGTAGTGCCTTGGAAGGCCGCGAAGGTGTGCGCGGCATGGTCCACGACGGCGGGCAGGCGCCGGGTGGCGTCGGCGATGTCGCCGAGGATGGCGTTGACCCGGTGCAGGGCTTCGGCGATGGCCTGGTCGTTCGCGGCCATGGCCCCGCTGATGCGCTCCAGATTATGGAGCACCTGGATCAGGGTGCCACGCGTGTCCGGTGCCGCGAGGAACTGCTGGATCCCAGCCGCGGCCCGTTCGACCTGGCGCGCTGCGGCCTTGACCTCCATCGGCAGCGACGACACCTCGGCGAGCAGGGAAGGGCAGGTCCGGATCTCGGGGAAATGGTCCCCTGCTTTCCCGATCTTCGGGCAGGCCCTTCCCGAGGTCCTCCCGACGGTCTTGAGGTCCACGAACACGAGCCCGGTGATCCCGAGGCTCTTCAACACCGCGGCCGTGTCGTCATTGAGGGGGGTGCCTACCTCGATGTCGAGGAGCAGCCGCACCCGGCCTTCCTGGTCGAGGCCGATGTGCCGCACCGTCCCCACGTTGACGCCGCGATACTTGACCGCCGCACGCGGGTTCAGGCCGGCCACGGATTCCCGCATATACGCCACATAGGTCTCGTAGGCGCGGTCGTCGCCCCTCCCGCCGAGCCAGATCGCCGCGGCGATGATGCCCGCGCCCAGTACCAGCACGAACAGGCCGACGAGCGTGTAGTTTATGCGCGGGTCCATCCGGCCGTGCGGGCTGCCCGGCCCCGGGGACCGGTGAAATAGGCCTGGATCTCGGGGTGCGGGTGTCGGGGAAGCTCCGCGATCGGTGCGCAGGCCACGACCCGTTTCGCGGCCAGGAAGGCCACGCGGTCGGTGACCCGCCACAGGGTATCGAGGTCGTGGGTGACGAGCACCACGGTCAGATCGAGGGAGCACTTGAGCTGCACGATGAGCGCATCGAAGGCCTCCGCGCTCACCGGGTCGAGGCCTGCGGTCGGCTCGTCGAGGAACAGGATCTCCGGGTCCAGCGCCAGGGCCCGCGCCACGGCCGCGCGTTTCGACATCCCGCCGGACAGCTCGCGCGGGTACAGGGACGCCGCGCCCGAAGCCAGACCCGCGAGGGCGATCTTGAGCAGGGCCAGCTCGTCGATCAGGCGCGCCGGCAGATCGGTGTGTTCCTTGAGGGGCACGGCGACATTCTGCTTGACGGTCAACGCGCTGAACAGTGCCCCCTGCTGGAACATCACGCCGATGCGCCGGCGCAGCGGCGTGAGCGCGTCCTCGGCGGCGGACAGGACGTCGGCCCCGAGCACCTCGATGCTGCCGGCCGTGGGGCGCATGAGGAGGTTCATCTCCCGCAGAAGGCTGGTCTTGCCCGAGCCGCTGCCGCCGCAGAGCCCCAGGATCTCGCCGCGGCGCACCGTGAGGTCGAGGCCGTCGTGGATGCATACCGGGCCGTATTCGGTCCTGAGGCCCCTGATCTCGATGACGGTGGCGGAAACCATCAGATCCTGATGAAGCTGAACAGGATCGAAAAGCCGGCGTCGGCGATGATCACGAGGAAGATGGACTGGACCACGCTGACCGTGGTCTTGCGTCCGACGCTGTCGGCGCTCCCGGCCACGCGAAAACCCTGGAAACATCCGACGATGGCCACGATCATGGCGAACACCGGGGCTTTGGCGATGCCGATGAGGAACGACCGGTACACGAGCGGCTGCGGCAAGCGGTCCACGAAGTCCTGGAAGCCGACATCGAGCATGGCGGTCGCCATCACCATCCCGCCGAGCACGCCGGCCACATCGGCCACGAGCGTGAGCAGGGGTAAGGCAATCAAGAGCCCGAAGAGCTTGGGCAGCACCAGGAGGTCGAGCGGCGGGATGCCGATGCTGGTCAAGGCGTCGATCTCCTCGGTGATCTTCATGGTGCCGATCTCCGCCGTGTAGGCCGACCCGGTGCGGCCGGCCACGATGATGGCGGTCATCATTGGGCCGAATTCGCGCAACATCGTGAGGCTCACCAGCTCGGCGATGAAGATGTTGGCCCCATAACTCTGGAGCTGGAGACCCCCCTGGTAGGCGATGACGATCCCGAGCAGGAAGGACAAGAGCGCGACGATGGGGATGGCGTCCACCCCGGCGCGCTCGAGCGTGCCGAGGAGCGCGCGCGTACGCAGCCGTGCCGGGCGCTTCAAGTGCTCGAAGAGCGCGATCGCCACCTCGCCGATGAAGGCCGTCATCGCGTGGGCCTCGTCGAGGCGCGCCATCGCCATACGCCCGAGGCGGCCCAAGGCGCCCGGATCCGAGGCACTGGGCGGCGCGGCGGGCTCGGGGGCGCGGTCCCGGACGAGGTCCAGGAGCGCCCGGTGCCCGTCCTCGAGTCCCTCGATCCGCGCCTCGCTGCCGCGTGCTTCGAGCCCTTGGAGGAGTCCGTAGAGGACCCACGCACCGGCGGTGTCGAGGGCCGTGAGCCCGCCGGCCTCCACGTGCAGGGGATCGCCGTTGCGAGGCTCATCCGCGATCAGCCCGCCGATCTTCTCGGTACCAATCTTATCGATAAGGCCACCGAGGTGCTGCGTGGTCCACGCCCCGCGTAGATAGACTGTTCCAGCCTCGGCCGTTACATCGGCACCGGTATCGGCTTCAGGGCTGGTTGGGCGGGGCAAGGCGAGCGGTCGTGCGCGAGCGTCGGGCTCAATCATAGCTCATCGGGTCCCCCGGAGACGGCGCAACGGGCGGGCGTCGATCTCTCGAGCCCTGCTTTTTTCGTGGTGCTCGGGCTTCCGCGAATACGCCGCGGTAGGGCGGCCTAAGGGGTGCCCCTACATCAGACGCCATGGGCCCTGAATGCGCATCACCGCCGCCCCGGAAACCGTAAGCGTCCCGCAGAGTCGCGCCCCGCTGTTGGTTCCCGACGGGGGGTGCTATGGGGTCGAAGCGGCTGTGCCGATATCCATGGCTCGAACACTCAATATCCTAGGGCACAACCCATGTCTCTACCACAGGACCACGCCCCCGGGCGTTCCGGCACCGACCGCCGCCGCTTGAGCCTTCGGAGCCTGGCCTACGGGGCCTGGCGCGGGCGGCGGGTGGCGGAACGGCGCACCGGCGCGCCCGCGGGCTATGTCGATCGCTATCCCCCCTCGGTCGTGCTCGCCGCGGTCGCCCTGTTCACGCTCGCCATGGCCGACGCCTACGGCACTCTGGTCCTGCTCGAGGCGGGCGCCGAGGAGGCCAACCCGGTGATGGAGGCGCTCCTCGAGGCCGAGCCCACGTGGTTCGTGCCGGTGAAGCTCGCCATCACGGCGGTGGGCGTCCTCATGCTCGTGCTGCACAAGAACTTCGCGATGTTCGGGAGGCTCCCGGTCTTGAAGCTCCTGTATGGCCTGCTCGGGCTCTACGGCTGCCTCATCGTCTACCAGGGCGTCCTGCTCTTTGCGCTGTATCGCCCCTAGCTAGGGGCGCGCACCGCGGGGTTTCCCGAGGCAATCACGAGCCCCGGCATGAGCCGCGCGTACGATGGTGCGCGCACCTATGGGCGGGTACTGCATGGGCGATTGGCGGCAGCCATTGATGTCGCGGGTCGTCGACATGATCCCGCCCACACCGCCCTCGGCGAAGCGCTTCTCGAAATTCTTCCAGATATCAGATGCCGTTCCGTTGTAATACGCGCTCCGTCCGCCCACGGAAGAACGGAGGAGGTGGCTTGCAAAGGTGACGCTACTGATGGTGAATCGGATCGAAGATCATGTGCGTATCCTCGCGATCCCGACTTTGAGCCGCGCTTTATGGGCGTAACCCACCAACCAGTCGGCCCCAGGCCGACACCTTGAAAAGGAGGCCCGCTGCGCGGGCCGAGTCGGTGGGTTGCGGCATAAAAAGCATGCCGAACACATTTCTAAGGGGCGTTGACCTCTGTCCCGCAACGGTCTCATGCCGGCCAGGGATAACCGGTCACTGCCGCGGTCAGCCAGCCAGCGACCGCGGCGGTGAGGAAAAAAGCCGCGATCGCGCCCAGGGCCTGGACCGGGAACGGGCCCGTGCGCCGCCGTGCGACCCATAGGCCGGCGACAACGGCCGTGGCGATCGACAGGATGGCGGCGATCGGATGCTCGCACCACGGGCAGCGCAGGGGGCTCTCCGGCTCGAAGAAGTTGCAGTGTTCGACGAGGCCCGCCCAAGGGCCACGAGCAGCCGCAGCGAAACAGCATCCCGCAGTACGGCGCCGCCACCAGTACCACCCCCACGAGGAGGATGGCAGGAAAAACAGGCTTGCGTATCACCGGATCGCGGCGGCGCCGATGGCGAGGGGCTAGCGCGCTACCGGTGCTATGGTGGGTCGGTGCGGGGCGTTATTGTGGCCCCTGCCCCTGCCTCGAAGCGCGCGCGCGCCAGCCCGCGATCGAGCACCTCGCGCACGGCGCTTGCGGCCGCGGCGGGGGATGGATGGCGGCCGAGATGGAACAGGCACACGGCGGCCGAAAAGACCAGTCCTTCGCGTGCCGCTCCGGGTTCACCGCCGAGGGCCGCGATCCCGGCCTGTGCGGCGCCGTCCGCCGCTCTGTCGCCACCCGCATCCTGCGCTTCGCTGTGGCCGTGGCGTGCTGCCGCGCCCGCGGATGCGTCGATCCCCAGCTCCGCGGGGTCGATCTCCAGGGACTGGTCCTCACCGGCGCCGCGAAAGTAGACGAATCGCCCGGTCTTCTGGAGCGACGGGATGACCCCGCCCTCGACGCCCCGCACCACCAGTGCCGAGTCGAATCCCGCGTGGCGGGCGAGCAACGTATAGACCTTCGGGTAGCCCTTGTGGACATAACCGGTCACGAGGTGGGTCTCCGAACGACCCCGGATGGGACCGATGCAGGGCTCGGCCGTGGTGATCGCGGGGCGCTTGACGATCAGCTCGCGTAGCCCGATCAGGGCATGGAGCTTGGGACAGTAGGCACGCTGGTCCAGATAGGCCCATCCGATGGCGGGGTCGGCGATCCGGGTCGCCGCCTGGGCGGGGGACAGATCGACCGGCTGCCCCGCGGCACCCAGCACCTGCCGGTGGGTCAGGCCGAACTTCGGACCGACGCGCTCCACCCCGTGGCAGACGGCCGGCACACTGCAGGCCGCGAGCACCGCCGGAAGGAACGGGGAGGACGGGAGGGTGCGGATGAAACCATCGTAGGGATCGGCGATGTCGATGAGCACGTCGACACTAGCCGTGACCGTCTCGCCGGCATCGCGCAGGGCCTCCAGGACCCCGATGTTTTCCTCATCGGTCTCGCGCTTCATGCGCAGCGCGATCAAGAATATCCCGGCCTGTACCGGATCGACCTGGCCTTCCAGGATGGCGCGCATAGCCAGGCGCGCCTCGTCGCGGGAGATGTCCTTGCTCATCTCGGGGCCGGTGGCGATGCGCTGGATCACCGAGCGCATGAAGGCCCTTGTGCCTTCGGGCCCGTCCCAGGGCGGGGCGTCTAGCATCGGCGTCCGCCGCCGGGCGGAGGGTCATCGAAAGGGCGTTGTGCAGGCATTGGGGGATACCAAGGGGACCGATGGATGGTACTGCCAAGGTGAAGGGCTCAGCTAGCCCCCGAGCGAAGGGCGTGGGATCCGGGAAGGGCACGATGCCCTGTATTGTTGTGGGGTGTGGAACCCGCTGTCGTCCAGCGCGTTCGTTGCGACCGCGTGGAGATCCAAAAGTCGCACGGCGTTAACCAGACTACTTCTTCGATTTCTTCTTGGCCACTTTGCGCAGTTTGATCTGCGGCGGTAACCGGGTTCGATTGTCGGCGTGGGGAAACGACAGACTAAGCGAAAACGAAACCAGTGTCCCGAAGTCTTGCGCCGCCGCGTCTTCGATCTGCAAGGTCCACGAGCCTCTGCAACTCTTGCCGGCAAACCCACCAAGCTTTGGTGTGTTAGTCGAGTCGTAAGTCTTCTTCAGGTTTTTGGTTGATCCGCCTGCGCGGTTGTGGAGCACAATCGGAGCCACACCGGTACTCGCTGGCGGCCGCAACGTAATGATCAAATCGCCGATAAATGTGTGCTTCAGGTCGACAGCTACAGTGCACGTCTCAACCTTCGTGTTGCCGGGCACGTCAAGCGAGAACGATACCGTCTGTAAGTCCGGAATCGGGGCATCGAACGTCCGGCTGATCGTGATCCCGCTCCGAGGTTGTGGTTTAGCCAGCTCGACCGCTGTGCGCGCATTAAGCCGCCCGAAACCGTATTGGGGACTGTGCCCGGACGCGTCGTAGTTGCCGCCCTGCGGGTCGATCCTGTCGCACGCACGCTTGAGTAGATCTTTAACCTCGTTCCACTTGAGGTTCGGGTTGACCGACAGCACGAGGCTGGCAACCCCGGCAGCGCCTGGGCACGCGCTGGAGGTACCTCCGAAACTGTTCGTAAAGTTACCGGCGGCATCGCCCTCCGAAGCGGCGCCAACGTTGTAGCCGTTGTGACCAACCCGGTCGGTGGTCCAAATGCCCGTAGTGAGTGGTTCGGGGTGACTGAATGGCGCGTGGCCGAAGTCGCTGCTCGGAAACGCGCACCAGACTGCGTTGCCGAAATCACTGTACACGCTTCGGGTGCCGCGATCATTACAAGCCACCACCGCAATCACCTTTGGGTTACTGGCGTACCCGTCGTTGTCCACTGACTCGTTCCCATTCCCGGCGGCGAATAGCACGACGCAGCCTTTGCCCCCGCGCCCGTTCGTAGTGACGAAGTCTATCGCGAGCCGCGTGCTGGCAGGTAGCGGGACCACCTTGTTGTGTTTAGGGTCACTCGGGTTAAACCATTTTCCGTCTTCCGGCCCCCAACTGCACGAGATGACATCTGCGCCGTGGTCGGCTGCCCACTTGAAGGCCTCCGACTCCCGCTGCGAACCCAGGCCGGACGCTAATCGGATCGGGATCAGCCGCGCCTTCGGGGCCACTCCGGACGCCCCATTCGTGCCGTTCGCGCACGCCACTCCGGCGCACGCAGTGCCGTGGTTTTCGCCGTCCTCGGGACCGGTGCCGAACGGGTCCTTCGGCCGAGGATCGTCCGTTCGCGACGTAGCATCTCGCGGGGCGGCTACCTTACCGGCGCCGCTGAATTCCGCGTGATCAATGTCTACGCCGTCGTCAATAATCGCGATGCTCACTCCTTCGCCACGAGTGATTTCGTGCGCCGCCTCGACGTTCGCATGTGCATCGACGGCCACACCGCCGACTGTTGTTTTCTTCAAGTGCCACTGCTGTGGAAAGACTCCCTTTCTGGCGCGCGGGCGGATCAGCTCGGGATGACAATACTCGACATCATCCCGCTTCAGCAGGGCGGTAGCCATGTCGAACACGGTTTGTCCGGAGCCTTGTGGCGCCTGAACGAAGTAGGCATTGGTTGCATAGTCCACCTCGTACTTGACCGTGAGGCCGGCCTCGCGCAACACCGCGAGACAGTCGTCCGGGTCGGCCGAATCGATGAACTTGATGAACAGGTTCTCAGTGTAGAGCACCGGCTCGTTAGTGCCCGGATCAACCAGCACGCCGCCGGCAAAACACACGTCGGAAGATCCCCGCAGCGCGGTCTTGCGGTCTGCCAAAGCCCGTTCGTCGCGTCCGACCGGTACACGGTATACTTCGACCCCAGCCTCGGGGTAAGCGGCCACCAGCGTGCCATCATCCAGTTCGGCGGACAGCGGGGAAGGCACTGGCCCTGCTCCTCTCGTGATTGAGCGTCCGCTTCGCGTGCGGACGGCAATCAAGTCATCGCTTTGCTTCAGTTCGAACGCCGGCTCGTCCTTGGTCCCATAATATACTTTGTGCATAGCAGGTCTCTTTGAATGAGGGTGAATGCTGAACATCTGAACGGGCGCTAGGCGATCAGCGCCGCCAGCATCTCGCGCTCGCCATCCGGCAGCTCGGGGCGCGCGAGATGCTCGCGGACGGCGCTCTCGGAGACGCAGCCGCGTTCGATGACGCGGCGTTTTTCGTCGCTACTCAGTGCTTCGTCGGCCAAGACCTCGGCGGGGGAGTAGAGGCCCGCATCGAGGACGAGCTTGATCTCGTTTCCGAGTGCCCGAAAGCCGCGGTTGCCGGACTTGAGCCGTTTAGCGGCGAAGTCGCGCCGTACGATGCCCTTGAGATACAGGGTCGCGAGCTCGCGTTTATAGGATTCGATGATCAGGGCGTCGATCTTGGTATCGATGTCGTCCTCGATGTGCGCGAGCCGATCGAAGATCAGGTCCTGCAGGCCCGCCAGGACCTCCGGATCGGGCAGGAGCGCCGTATAGATCGCGAGCACCTCCCGAAGCGGCAGCCGCCGGTAGGCATCGGTCGCGAATAAGAGGTCGCGGTGGCTCCGGAGCGCCTCGAAACCCGGATACCCGAGCACCGCCAGGCGCTCCCCGAGGGTGCGCGCCGCCGGGTTGAAACCGACGGCCGAGACCAGTTCGGCCTTGCGGAGGCGCAGGCGCCGGGCGATCCCCTCGACGGTGGCGTCCTCGCCCTCGGGGCTCGTGAGCATGCCGGCGAGGGTCTCCGGATCGGCGCCCAGGACCTCTTGGAACGGGGTGCTCATGCGTCGCCGGGGCGACCGCGATCAGGCCAGGGACTTGGCCAGGGCGTAGATCTCCTCGGCGTCGAAGAGCTGGTCGTTGCGCTCGAAGAGCCTCGCGATGCAGGCCCGGTGCAGCGCGATCTTCAAGGCGCCAAAGCCGATGGCGCCGAAACACAGCTTGCCGTGCCGTTCCTTGGCACGGTCCATCATCTCGACGCCCGACACGCCGAGCGGGGGTACGGCGTTGGCATCGAGCATCATCTCGATGCTCGGGCTGTCTTTCCAGTGCCGCTCCTCGAGTAGATGGGCGCCGGCCGCCGCCGTGGACAGGACGATGTGCGCACCGTCCAGGACCTCCCGGATGGAATCTTCCGAGATCTCTCGCTGGTCGAAGGCGCACACCGCGGGGGTCATGCTCACGCCGAACCGCTCCTGCATGAGCCGGCACGCGGCCTCGGCGCGCTCCATGCGCCGCGAGCTCAGGACCACCTCGGCGCCCTCCTGGGTGAGCATCACCGAGGCCCGCTGGCCGACCGGACCCGTCCCGCCCAGTACCACGGCCTTCTTGCCGGCCACCGAGCCGTGCTTGGTGAGGTTGGCGACGGCGGCAGCCGCGGTGGTGTTGCTGCCGTTGCTGTCGAGCATCACCGAGACCCGAAAATCGGCGAAGAATTTCTTCTGGATCGCCTTGACGAGCGTCTGCCCATCGGCCAGGTTGCTGCCGCCGACGAATATGGCCGTGTACTTCTTGTCCTTGGGCGAGCGGGTGAAGATGGTGCCCTCTACCAGCGCCCCGACCGTCTCGGGGGTGACCCCACCGTAGCCGATCACGTGGTCCGCGCCCCCATCGTAGGCGACCACCGTGTCGAACACGCTCGACAGGGGATCGGTATCGAGCTGAAACAGGAGCTTCTTCATATTATGACCTCATCGGCTGGGCGGGAGGCTTCTCGGCGGCGTCATAGTCGCGCGCGCCGTTAAGGTAACTCAACGCCCGCACACGGACAACGGGCCGCGCGCCGCCACGGTTTATCCGGGTCGGCTATAATGGCAGCGCCCGAAGGGATGGATCACTTCGGGCCCTGAGCCAAGAGCGCCTTCCCGGGGGACAACACATGATCAAAGACCAATCCACTCACGAGTTTCTCGAGGCCTTGGCAAGCAAGGCCGCGACCCCGGGCGGCGGGAGCGCGGCGGCCATCATGGGTGCGATGGGCGCGGCCCTGGTGAGCATGGTCTGCAATCTGACCCTCGGCAAGAAGGGTTACGAGGCGGCCGAGGGCGAGATGCAGGCGGTCCTGGCCCGGGCCGAGACGATGCGCGAGCAACTGGCGGACATGGTGCGCGCCGATGTCGAGGCTTTCGCAGAGGTCATGGCCGCCTATGGCCTCCCCAAGGACAGCGAGGCGCAAAAGGCCGCGCGCGGGGACGCGATCCAGCTGGCGCTCAAGGCCGCGACCGAGGTACCGCTCGACTGCGTGCGCCTCTGTGCCGAGGTCGTGGTGCTCAGCAAGTCGGTCGCGGAGAAGGGCAACAAGAACGTCATCAGCGACGCCGGGGTCGCCGTGCTGGCCGCCTATGCCGCGCTCCGGAGCGCCGCCTTGAACGTCTATATCAACGCGGGGGCGATCAAGGACCGGACCTTCGTCGAGGAGCGGCTCGGAGAGCTCGATCGCATCCTGTACGGCATGGAGGCCCTGACCGAAGGGGTCTACCAGCTGGTCAAGAACAAGCTCTAGGGCGTTCCGAGTCGTATCGAACTAAAGCTGGCGTCACGCGACGCACTCGCCATCCCCATGGCAGACGACAACCCCTTGGAGCGGGACCTCGAGGCCGGGATCCACCGCGATCTATCCGGCCGGCAGACCTATTCGCAGTACCTCTGCCTCGACACGCTCCTCCGCGCGCAGCGGCCCTTGAGCGATCCGCCGCACCACGACGAGCTCTTGTTCATCATCCAGCACCAGACGAGCGAGCTGTGGTTCAAGCTCATCCTCCACGAGCTACGCGCCGCCTGTCTGCACATCCGCGCCGACCGCCTCGATCCGTGCTTCAAGATCCTCGCGCGGGTGAAACAGATCCAACGTCAATTGTTCGAGCAATGGGGCGTCCTGGAGACCCTGACGCCCAGCGAATACGCCGAGTTCCGGCATGTCCTCGGTCCCGCCTCGGGCCTGCAATCCGCACAGTATCGCGCCATCGAGTATGTCTTGGGAAACAAGAACGCCGCCCTCCTGGAGTTGTTCCGCCATGACGAAGTGGCCTACCGGGCGCTCGATACCACCCTGCGGAGCCCGAGTCTCTACGACGAGTTCCTGATCCACCTTGATCGCCAGGGGCATTCGCTACCCCCCGAGTGCATAGAGCGCGACTGGTCGCGACCCTACCGGCGCCATCCCGGCCTCATCCCCGTGTTCAAGCGCATTTACGATCGGCCCCATGACTTCTGGGATGCGTACAATATGTGCGAAAAGCTCGTCGATGTGGAGGAGAACTTCCTGCTCTGGCGTTTCCGGCATATCAAGACCGTGGAGCGCATCATCGGCTTCAAGCGCGGCACGGGCGGCTCCTCGGGCGTCGCGTTCCTCCGCAAGGCGCTCGACCTGACTTTCTTCCCGGAGCTGTTCGATGTCCGCACCGAGATCGGCGCGTGACGGCGGGCGGAATCTTAGCGCCTTCGCCGGCGCCGGCCATATTCGGGACTAAACTTTAGAAGACAATCCGTATGGAGGGAATTTACATGTCGCAGGCAACAACCCCAGCGGGTGGGCCGGACACTCCCGCGACTGGCGAAAATCAAGCGATCCGGGAACGTGTGCGCGAGCTGACGACCGACGTCTTGCAGCACGGTCGGCTCGACACCGAGGGCATCGCGGAGGTCATGCGAGCGATGGCGGGAGGCACGGCATTTGAGGCCGGGCCGCAGGGCTCCGAGGCCCGGCAGGCGTTTGCCGAAGCGGTCAAGAGGCTCGATGAGGCACTCCTGCAATCCGCGCAACAGGCGCATCTTGCGCTCGAACAACTCGCTTCCAAGGGCAAGGACTTCTCGGACAACGATCTGAAGGAAGCCTTCGCGCGCCTGCAGAAACTCCAGGAAGACTTCGTAGCCACGGCGCACCGCCTCTCCGATGCCGTGAGCGGTGCCCTGCAACGGGAGCTCGTCGAGCTGGCGGTACATACCCAAAGGGTCGGCGCCGATGCGGGTGCCCGGGTGGCGACGGTCGTGAATGAGTTCGCGAGCCGCCTAGGCAACCTCACCTCGGAGAGCACGAGCTCGGGGCTCGAGGCCGCCCGCGAGTACAGCACGCGCATGGCGTTCCTCGCGAGCGGTATCCTTGCGGGCGTGGCCGACGCGTTGCGCGAGCAACCCGCGACGAAGAAGAAGGACGATTAGGCCCGCCGATGGTGTGGGGGGCGGGCAGTACGGTTCGCGACCTGTCGCGCCTCCATGAGATCACCTCGGTCTTCATACGGCACGGGCTTGGCGATCTCGTGCGCCGCGCGGGCATCGCCACGCTCTTGGCACGCGCCGGGCAAATCCTGCACTGGGGCGAGAAGCAAGAGAGCGTGGGGCTTGAGCCTCAGCAGCGGCTGCGGCTCGCGCTCGAAGAGCTGGGTCCCACCTTCGTCAAGCTTGGCCAGATGCTTTCCACTCGGGAAGATTTGCTCCCGCAGAGCTGGACCGCGGAGCTCGCGCGGCTCCAGAGCGAGGCTCGGCCGGTCTCCTTCGACGAGATCTTGCCGCAGATCGAGCAGGCGCTCGGCCGCTCACCGTTCGAGGTGTTCGTCGATCTGGAGCGCGAGCCCTACGCCTCGGCCTCGATCGCGCAGGTTCATCGGGCCAGGCTACCGAACGGCACTCCCGTGATCCTCAAGATCCGCCGCCCCGGTATCCTCGCCAAGATCGATTCCGATTTAAGCATCTTCGCGCATGTCGCGGACCTCGTCGAGCTCGAGATGCCCGAGGCCAGGCGCTACCGGCCTGCCCGTGTCGTCGCCGAGTTCCGCCGCTCTCTGGAGCGTGAGCTGGATCTCGGGGTCGAGGCGCGTAACATCACGCGCTTCGCGCGCAACTTCGCCGACGATCCCTATATCCTAATCCCCCGGGTGTACGGGGAGTGGACCAGCCACGTGATGAATGTCCAAGAGCACATCGAGGGGATCCGTGGCCACGATGTCGCGAGGATTGACGCGACAGGCCTCGACCGCAAGGTGCTCGCCGAGCGCGGCGTGGACGCCGTGCTCAGGATGATCATGGTCGACGGCTTCTTCCACGCCGATCCGCACCCGGGCAACGTGCTCTATCTCACCGGCAACCGCATCGTGATGATCGATTTCGGCATGGTGGGACGCTTGACACCCAGGCGCCGCGGCCAGATCGTCGATTTGCTCGCCGGGATCACGCACCAAAACGAGGAACCGATGCTGGAAGTGTTACTCGACTGGGCGGGTGAGGAGGTGGTGGACGAGACCCAACTGGCCACCGACATCGCGGAACTCAGTTTCGACTACGCGGATGTCCAGGTGAAGGATCTCCGGATCGCGACACTGCTGCATCGGGTGGTGGCAATCATGCGCGAGCACTCGATCATGCTGCCGCCGGATCTCACACTGATGTTCAAGGCGCTCATCACTCTGGAGGGGCTCGGCCACCACTACGATCCGGAGTTCCAGCTCATCGAGCGCCTCAAGCCTTTCGTCGAGCGGGCGATGGACGCGCGCTATCGGCCGGCCGCGGTCGCGCGGCGGGGGCAGATGGCGCTGGGAGATTATTTCGGCCTGCTCACCTCGGTGCCGCGAGACGTCGCGCGGCTCATCAAGGACATGCGGCGCGGCCGGATGCGGGTGGATCTCGACCTCAAGCGCCTCGACAGCTTCGGCCGCAAGCTCGACAGCACCATCGACCGCATCACCATCGCCGTCATGACCGCCTCGCTGGTGATCGGGTCCTCGATCGTGATGACCGTCAAGGCCGGGCCCACGGTGTTCGGCTTGCGCCTGTTCACGGTGCTCGGCCTCTTCGGCTACCTGCTGGCGTTTATCAACAGCCTCTGGATCATCGTGTCTATCTGGCGTTCGGGCCGGGAATGAGGCGGTGTACACCGGTTAAACGGTTCGCCATAGGGATCCTAAGAGAACCCCAAGCAGGGCGTAGGGCGCGTGTCCGCGCCAACTCATTCGCCGAAGTCAGCGCCGTTGAGTAATTCGACGTTGCTTCCCCGGTGTGCTGGCAGCCACCCCTTTATACATACCGATGGAAGCTCGAATACGGCCACCTGTGCCACGTATCCATGCTTCACCGGGTTCCAATGAATGTAATCGATATGCCGGTTGAAGTCGGCCTCATCGCGGATGAGATGTTCCCAGAATCGATGCTGCCACAACGTGCTCTGGTTCCGCTTTTTGCGGCGCCCGTTCATCCATTCAGGTCGATTGAGTGTGGTTTGACAGCGCTGCGTGACCATCCGCTTGATAACGCGCCAGCGGTGGGAGAAATCCTCATCTCCGGGAGGCAATGTCCACAGGGCATGCATGTGGTCGGGCAGCAACACCCAAGCATGGCACAACAGGTTAGACCGGCGTTCCGCGATTCCGCCAAGCGTAGTGACCCTTCGAGGCCGTCGCCCTATAAGGAACCAGAACGCGCATATTCCATCATGGCCAGAGCGGATATCCCGCTCACCGACAGGCCGGATATATACCTGCAGTCTTCCTTACAAGCCATCATCGTTTCCTCCCTTGCAAACCGGGTGGAGTCCATATATACGCTTGCTGAGGCTAGGTGTCTTGTTCACCGGGCCTTGATGGGGGTCTTGGCGCTGTCTTGACGCCCAACGCAAAGCTAAGGGGCGCACACGGCGGAGCATCGCGACGCCGCGGGCGTCCCTCTTGAGCGACGTGTTGGCCGCTGCCACTACCTGCCCGTGCGCCATACTTGAACCGCTCCGATGCCAAGACAAACGATAGCCGGCCAGAACGTGAAAAAGAACAGGAGGCCCGGGCCGATGGGATTCGGATTAGGATCGGGCCACAAGCCGAGACTAGCAAGAAGAATGATCCCCAGGAGCGGGCCCGAGCCCAGAACTAAAAGCCAGAAACCAATCTTGAACAGGCGATTCTTGAAATAGCGCTCCATTACTCTGTGCAGTGGCTAACGCCGCGGTCCAGCGGCGCCCGCTTACGGGCGTCCGCTGCAAGCGCTTGTTATGCGGCCTGTGTGTATGTAGCACCAGCTATTGCACAAATGATGTTGCCGTGGTGGCATCATGCACCGTAGCCTTCGCGTCGACCCTGCTTTCTGTACTTCAGGCGGTGATTGTCAAAAGCAGGCAAGGTGCCTTCGAGAATGTCCACGACCGCCTGATTAATGCGCGGCTCCTCGATCGCACCGGAGAAGAAATCGAAGTCGTGCTTGCCGTCCTTCTTGTCGATCGACACATGGATGATCTGCTCGGCGTCGGCCCCCACGGCAAGATTCGGGTTGTGCGTGACGAGGATGATCTGCCGCCGTTTCTTGGCCTGCTTGATGAAGGTGACGAGGATTTCGTAAACGCTCTTGTTATCGAGGTTGTCCTCGGGCTGGTCGATGACAAGCGGGATGTCCTGCCGGTCGAGCATGAGATAGAAGATCAGCAGCAAACCACCGCGCTCGCCGGGGGACAATTCGCTCAAATCCTTGCCGTCCACTTTTAGATCGTACTTGGGTTCGAGATAGTCGAAGGCGAACAGATAGTCGTACAGCTCCTGCGGCGTCTTTTGGCCTTTCATTTGTTTCAAGACATCGCGGGCCGGGGGCGCATCGGAGAAGTCATCGCGCTGGTCGGTATGCAGGGCCTCGACGATGGTCTTCAGGGCCGCAAAGACCTGGCCCTCATCCTCCCAGTCGTCCACAGTGTCGGTGAACCGGCGCAGCATGGCCCGGCCTTCTTCCTGTCCGCGGAAGCTGCCAACAGCCCCCTGATTGATGAACTTCAGGAACTCATCGAAGAACGACGGACCGAAGCGGAGGCCCGCCTCGATGGCGATGTCGTACTCGCCCAGATGCGCCCGGCACTTCGCAATCTCGCCGTCGATGGACTGTTTCACGGCGTTATAGAACTGCGTCAGCCCGCGCTTCTTGCTGAAGACCTCCTTGCTGAGCCGCTCGCGCTCGGCGCGGGCCGTGCGCAGGCTTTCCTGGTACACCGTGTTGACCTTCTCCAGCTCCTTTTCAAGCCCGTTCAGCGTCTCGGCTCCGGGATTCTGATCGTCGCCGCGCAGCTCCTTCTCTCGGTCGCTCCAGAGCTTCAACTCGTCGAGATACTGTTGATACTCGCGCTCGGGCTTGCCCAGCCGGTCGACGATCTCGGCCTTCTGGCCCTCAAGCGCGGCTTTCTGGCAGACCAAGCTCGCAGCCGTCGCCGCCGCCGGCGCTTGCACAGCTGCTTCAGCATCCCCGCCCATGGCGGCGATGTCCTCCGCCCTCAGAAGCAAGGTTTCGATCTGCCGCAATCTCTGTTCTTTCTGTGTGACGGCGGTATTGAGCGCGGTGTAGTCTACGATCAACGTGACGATCTGGGCGAAGGTCAACCCGGCCGCATCAAGAACCTTCTTGTGCTTCGCTTCCAGCCCGGTCAGCCCCTCCGCCGCCCGCTCAATGGATTGCCGGACCTGCTGGAGTTCCTCGACCGATCCACTCACCTCGACCTGCTCGGGCTCTAGCTTTCCGATCTGCTCCGTCAGAGCGTCAATGTCCTGTGTGAGTTGCTCCAACTGTGCCGATTCGGCCGACGCTGTTCCCACACCGGCCTCGGGATTCTGCTTCGCCTCCGGCTTGGCCTTGGCGTGCGCCTCGATATCTTCCTTCTTCAGCTTGATCTTCTCTTCGAGTTCCTTGCGGTAGTCCTCGGTCAGTTTCTTCTCGACGGACACGACGGCCGCATTAGCTTGACGAAGCTCCTGCTTCTTCCGCGCGATATCTTCCTGCGCCTGCTGCGTTCGATATTGGATCAGCTCGTCGAGCCTCGTCTTGCCATGCCGGTCTTGCGGCTTGACGTAGCGGAAGATGACTTCATTAAGGGTAGCGCGGAACTCGTCGTCCGCGATGTTCGCGCAGATTCGCTCCAGGTATTTCTGCGGCAGGTATTCGACCTTCTCGGGCAAGTGGATGGCGACTTGCGCGTCGAGCAGCTTGCGGTCCGGCTCGCCCTCGTACCAATTCAGTGTCCCCTGGAAATGCTTCGCGCACCCGCTCTTGAGGAACTTGTCCTTGTTGAGAAAGGAGAACAGTTCTTCGGATTTTTGGCCAGACTGGTTCTTGGATGCCTACGCGGTTGCGCGGTTCAAAAATGATTTGTTTCAGTCCTTCGTATGTCAGATCGGCCTTGATCCAGGTCGGCTCATGCACGATGCCGTCGGTGGCGTCGGACACGACCTGCCCGAGCTTCTCGTCGAGATCAGAGAGGGAATGGGCATCGCAGCCAGAGAGGACCGGCTTCGGCTTGGTGAACTCCTCCTTGTCCTCGGCGCGGTCGGTCTTGAGAAAGTAATCGGCATTGCCAGAATCGCCGAAGAAGGCGTCGCTGACCTTGTCCAGCTCGTCGGTAATCAGGAGTTTGCGCTTCTTGCCACGCTCGGCCCGAATGCCGTCATTGTTCGCCGCCGTGACGATGAGCAAGCAATCCAGCAAGTCAGCGTCTTTTCCATATGTGTCTGCGAGAGCTTTCTGAATAAAGACCCGCGTGGTCGTTGCCGCCGCGTAGTCATTCTCGTGTTTAAGTTCGGAGGCCCTGATATTCCGGCCGGAACCATCCGTCTTGTTCGTCTTGAGGGTATGGAGAAAGGATTTTATCTTTTCCGCATGATCCGGACGGAACGGGTTAATGAGCAAATGGATGTTGACCTCCTCCTGCTCTTTGTTGACGACATCGTTTGTCCGCAGTTCGATGTTCGGAAAGAACACCTTGGACGAGTCAGGATAGCGCGCCTTGTATTTCTCGCGCGCGGCAAGATAACCGTCGGCGGAGAAGTAATCGGCAATGCCAAACGCCTGCACATCGGAGTCGCGCAGTTTCTGGCAGTATGCGTCCCACACGTCGCCGCCGTTTGTCGTCTTGAATTGATCGTTCTGCTTTGTGCCGGGCGCGTGGAGGTGGAGGTCCCACTTCCTCCACTCCGATCCTCTGGACCACGTTGCGGTCATGGCGACAACACTTTCACTATTGGGCCGCATAACGCACCGCTTGAGGGGCGCCGCGCTATTTGCGGCGTCCCTCTCGAAGCGGCTGTTAGGCAGTTTCTCGGTAGCTTGTCTTCGATAAACAGGCTAGCTGCTGGGAGCTTGAAGTAGCTTGAGGGCAAAATAATACATGCCTCCAAGCAAAGTGCCGGAAAACAAAGCGCCAGCGAGATATTTAGTTACATCCGGCACTGAACGCCATGATTCTAGGCCAACCGGAACTAGAACGGCTAATAGCGCCGATAATCCGCAAACTATCCACCCATCGGCTACGGCGTGCCCTTGACCTCCATGCCGTAGCAGTTGCGTGAGCAGCCACAACATCCAGTACATACCGCACGCCGCAACGCCCATCGCAAACAACTGGCCGGCGAATGATGAGGGAGCCGGTATTAGCAAGATGGCTTCGGCAACCTCGGGAAGGCGAACATAAACGCCTACGGCGATTGCCAAAGTTACACCGAGCGCGCCGAAAAGGACCTTCCCAAGAACGTGCTTTTCGTTATCGTCTATAAAAGTAAGCGTAATAGCGGTATAAAGAAGGCTAACAATTATCTTGAGAACGCCACCCCAAATCATCACCCGGTAAATAGCTTGTACCCATTCCGGCATACCCTGTGCCGATCCTGGTTTTGCTCTTTCAAACCCGTCCCTATATCCTGCGTCGTAACGTTCTTGCGCAGTCTGCTCCCGTCCTGCCTGATGCCCTTCCCGGTAGCCGCGCTGGTACTGCTCAGAACTATTGCAACCTAGCAGTAATAGAATTACGGAAACGATCAGCCCTAGAGTAATGATGGCAGTTGGCTTGAAGGCCAGCGTCCCGTGGTCGGGAGTCGCTAAGCGCCCACCTGTAGGGCGATGATTGGCCATCGTGTCGGGCGAAAGGTCGAGAGGTTTCGACCCCCGACTATGTCGGAAGAGGATAACATGTCTCGTCGGTCTGAGGCGAAGCCTCGTTAGTTTCAAGGTTTGCGTCAAAGGGCTATATGCTGGGTAGGCATACAAGAGCCGCGACCGAAGGATCAAGCACTTGGGGAAGTTATGGTACCCCCTAAAGCCAAGAGGCAAGTACACCTTCGGAGGTCGCTATGGGTAAGGTACTTTTCGTCTACGTCACAAAGCGGTATAAGTGGGTCACGTTACGAGAGCCCCGACCCAAGGATCAAGCACTTGGGCGAATTATAGTACCCCCTAAAAGCGAGAAGCAAGTACACCTTCGGAGGTCGGCATGGGTGAAGGACAACCCCGTCTCTTGGACCAGGTCCGAGACCGGATCCGCCGGAAGTACTACAGCATAAGGACGGAGCAGGCGTATGTGGACTGGATCCGACGCTTCGTGTTGCATCACAACAAGCGACACCCCCGCGACATGGGGGCGGCAGAGGTCGAGGCGTTCCTGACCCACCTCGCGGTCGCGAAGCGGGTGTGGGCCTCGACGCAGAACCAGGCCAAGAGCGCGATCTTGTTCCTGTATAAAGGAAGTCCTCGGGGAAGCGATACCGTGGCTCGAAGGCATCGAGTCGGCGAACCGGCCGGTGCGCCTGCCGGTGGTCCTGACGCAACACAGATCTGCACCGACGCGCGCTTCTCTATGGTCTGGAGGGTCATAGGATAGCCGCCCGCCGATCGACAGGCGACGATTTGAGCGGTCCAGGACCACGCGGCGCCATGGGGCCGGAACAAAGGTTTGTCACTCGGTGCGCGAGGTCGGGGGAGCTTAGCCCCGATCCGCTCGGTGTGGCGGTCCGTCTTTGCGCTGCCCAATCCTGCTCCGCGCAAAGCCCAGCGCGGCCATCCTGGCCGCCCGCTCGGCGGACTCGCGCCAGTGTCAAAATATATGCTGGCACTGGTGTAGAGTCGAGATGTGGCGCGGTGGTTTAGGTCTGGCCTATCTGTTCCCGGTCCTTTCGTTTGCCGGTGCCTCATTAGCCACGCCATGCTCCGTTTCCACATCCCGCTCATCGAACTGGATAAGCGGATTTCCCGCATCCAGCTCTCGGACAAGACATCATGCCTTCGCCCACGGAAAGCTCGGTGTCAGCTTCGGCAGCTCTACCAGCCTCAAGGTTTGGTGGAGGTAGGCGGCAGGATAGCGTTTGAATCCTGCGCGGCGAACCTTATGCTTTGTGCCGAGCCACCGACGTAGCCGCTGCGTGGTGTGCGCATGGATCGCCCGATACGCCTTGTCGACAGGC
The DNA here is from genome assembly GCA_050740695.1 of Gammaproteobacteria bacterium. GTDB lineage: Bacteria > Pseudomonadota > Gammaproteobacteria > JACCXJ01 > JACCXJ01 > JACCXJ01. The sequence goes on from JBOIDR010000063.1 coordinate 21,405, forward strand.
CCCAAACAGAAGTACTGGGCCCAGCCCCTCAGCATTCGGTTGAGTTGCTCCACCATCGTCTCGGCCTCCATCCACGTCGTGCGGCGGGTCGTCGCCGCGCTGATCGCGGCGGCCAACCGCTGCACACTCTTCTTCGAGGGACAGGTACCGATATACGCGCGTCCCGTCTTAGTCGAGTGGCATCGCCCAAACGTGTACCCCAGAAAGTCGAAGTGCTCTCCTGGTATCTCGCAGGTGCGGGTCTTCTCCTCGTTCACCACGAGCTTAAGCCGCTCCATCGTCCTCCGCATGGCGGCCATGGCCTCTTCGGCCGAGCCCTTGCAGCAGATGACGAAGTCGTCGGCGTAGGAGACGATACGCGCTTGATAGCGCGCCTCGAACCCCAGCCGCTTCCACCCGAGAATGAACCGGCGCATATACAGATCCGCCAGCAAGGTGAAAGCGGTGATCCTTGCGGACCCCCCCGCTGACTGTCACGGTTTTGGGTCGTGCGTCGCTTGCGTCCCCGCTCGTCTGTCTCCTCCACCGGGGCTTCGAGCCACATCTTCGTCCTGTACCTCCCAAAAGCATTACGTCCCTGTAATCCCGGTTGATGAGATGTAACATCTGCCGGTCTACCACCCGGCGCGCGACCGATGTCATCAACTCGGCGTGCGGC
>JBOIDR010000064.1:0-22056 GCA_050740695.1 Gammaproteobacteria bacterium
GCCACGCTTCATTAAACCCAAAGGCTCAACGCCTTTATCAATCGAAAAGCGATCCCTTCCTGAAAACAGGAAGGGCGGTTTCGCACGCCTGTGTAAAGCTAGGTACTGTGGTTATGATCGGTCCCTCGGTGGCCGTGGTGCTGCCATCGGGATGGTAAGTGAAGGTGACACGCCCGACACCGCCCGCATGCTCCGATAACACCCCCCGACCGGATGGATCGTAGGCCCAGGTGGCAAAGCGGCCGCCGTTCTCGTCGGTGATTCCGCTCAGGTGATGCGGAAAGCGTGGGTCCTCGTAGTGGTAGGCCCGGATCGGATCGTCGCTCGGATCGGCCGGCGTCGCGTCGGGGTAGCCGACGCTCGTGAGGTTGCCGTTCCCGTCGTAGCGATAGGAATAGACTCCCCCGGCGGGATCGGTCATCGTTTGCACGCGCTGTGTTTCATCGTAGGTGAAGCGGAGCATCCGCCCGGCGGGATCGGTCACGGTCGCGAGCCTTCCCGCTGCATCGTAGGCGAGCGTCTGGGTGAGCCCGTGGCGGTTGGTGATGGCGACGAGCCGGCCTTGTGCATCGTAGCGCTCGCTCTCATCGCTGTTCGTCGTGTAGCGCCATCCGATCAGGCGCCCGGCCATGTCGGTGAGATGCTCGAGGCGTTCGCTCACATCGATCTCGGGCGTCCACGCGCCGCCTACGAGCTTGAACAGGAACACTTGACCCTCGGGGCGCGTGATCGCGGCCTCTGTGGCGGTGGTCGCGAGCTGCCGGTCGTAATGGCTCCGCCACTGCGCGCCGAGCGTCCGCTCTTCCGGCCAGGCGCTGTTGTAGTGTCGCTCGAAACGCAACGGAAAAACCCCGGCTCCCACGTAATCGATCTCGTGCTGGTACTTGTTGCCGGTGCCGCCGCAGATGGGGTTGCTGCCGTTGCATTCACGCGGAGGGCCGGACCCTTTCTTCTCCGGTGGGGGCGGGGGCGTGTGGTAGACCACCATGCTGTCGGTGGCGCTGCACGACCCGGCACTGCCTTGCACGGTGAAATGGTTCGCGCCGGGCTCGAGCGTGACGGAGGCGGCACCCGAGCCCAGAAACTGGATGAGATTCGTGAAGACGCCGCTTCGCTGGAAGAACACGCGGCCATTCACCGTGGCGGTCACCTGCCCGAGGTCGCCGGGTTCGCGGTGCCCGAGCCGGTGCCAGAGACGCCCACCGTCGCGCTTAAGACCGTACTGCCGCGTACGGGTGAGGTAAATTGCAGTGAGCACGCCTGCGCGACATCCATCGCGCTCACGGCAGCGAACACGGCAAAAAGCAAGGCAAGGGTGCCGCCGAACCGGACGTTGTGCATGATCGATCTCCTTGACCGAAAACCCGCGAGTCTGTCCCTATACTTCGGTTGGCGGTTGTCTACCGACCAGCACAAAACTTTAGCGAGCCGTGCATCCCTCCACTCGCGTACTGCGCGCTTGTCTTTGAAGCGGCGTTATTGCCAAATCCCGTAGGTTACATGACCTGGAGGCTTTAACATCTTCATATCAGGAACAACGCTACGACAGTAGCGAGTATTATCTGAGCGTCTTGGCCTTTGTTGCCGAACGTTGCAACTGGCTTTGCCACGCTTACTGTCTGATGACCAACCACTACCACCTGATGGATCGACACCCCGGACGGTAACCTCTCGGCCGGGATGCGTCAGCTGAATGGGGTCTACACCCGGCGTTTCAACCGCTGCCGCGGCGCGTCGGCCACGTTTTCCAAGGCCGTTTCAAGGCGATCGTGGTCGATCGGGACAGCTACTTGCTCGAGCTTTGCCGCTATGTCGTACGGAACCCGGTTCGCGCCAAGATGGTCAACGAGCCCTCGCGGTATCCATGGTCTTCATTCCGCGCAACCATAGGCTTGGAGTCTACCCCGCGTTCCTGACGGTTGACTGGGTGCTGTCGCAGTTCACCATCCTCCGGGACGTGGCGAGCCTTGCGTCCCGAGGCCAGGCCTGAATAAGCCGCCAGACCCCGACCCACCGCTGACCGCCCTCCTCCGGTTCTCGCTAGCTCCAGCTCGCCGCACCGCGGCACCCTCAGGCACCCACCGGCAACTGCCCCGCCCCCTCGTCCTTGAGCGCCACCCCCGAGACCCCGCGCCGGAACGCCTCGGCGGCCAGATAAGCGAGCTTGGCGGCGGCGGCCTCGTAGCCGAGTCCCTCGGGCGGGCGTACGTTCGAGATGCAATTGCGCTCTGCGTCGGTGGTGCCGGGGCGCGGACCGTAGGTCAGATAGATCCCCAGGCTGTCGGCGGCGGAGAGGCCCGGGCGCTCGCCCACGACGATGGCCGCCGCGCGCGCACCGAGGACCTGCCCCACCTCGTCGGAGAGCGCCACGCGCCCGTTGGGTGCCAGCACCACGGGTCCGGCGTTCAGGTGCCGGGCGCGAAGGGCAGCCAGCACGGCCGAGAGCAACCGGAGACCGTGCCGCTCCACGGCCGTGGAAGACAGGCCGTTGGTGACGATGAGACAGACGTCCATAGGCCCTGCGAAGCCCGCGAGGCGCTCGCGCGAAGCCTCCGTGAGCCGGCGGCCGAGGTCGGGACGCCGGAGATACTCGCCGCGATCGGTCACGGCACTCTCGACCACCACGGGCTCCACCCCGAGGCCACGGACCTCTTCGGCGAAGCGCCCGAGGTCCCAGGGGATATGCACCGCATCGCGCGCCTGCGCATGGGCGAGCTGGAACTGCAAAAGCGCCACGGTCGGCAGCCCGCTCCCACACCGCCCGAGCCCGATGCGGGCCTGGGTGAAGCGCCTCAGCACGGCCCAGGGGTCGCTCATCCGGCCGCATCGTCGGCCAATAGCCTCACCGTCCCGAGCAACGGGGTCGCCAGGCGCGGCCCGGCGAGGGCGTTCTTGCCGTCGAAGATCCCCATGCGGTTCAGCCACGCCTCGAATTCGGGCGCCGGACGCAGGCCCAGCACGTCTCGCAGGTAAAGCGCATCGTGAAACGAGGTGCTCTGGTAGGCGAGCATGACATCATCCGCCCCGGGCACGCCCATGATATAGGCGCAGCCGGCGACACCGAGGAGCGTGAGCAGGTTGTCCATGTCGTTCTGATCGGCCTCGGCATGGTTCGTATAGCACACGTCGCATCCCATGGGCAGGCCGAGCAGCTTGCCGCAAAAGAGGTCCTCGAGGCTCGCGCGGATGATCTGCTTGCCGTCGTACAGGTACTCGGGGCCGATGAAGCCGACCACCGTATTGACCAACAAGGGCGAGAAGGCGCGCGCCACGCCGTAGGCGCGCGCCTCGCAAGTCTGGGCATCGACCCCGTGGTGGGCGTCGGCCGACAGGGCGCTGCCCTGGCCGGTCTCGAAGTACATTACATTTTCTCCGAGCGTGCCGCGCTTAAGGGCCAGGGCCATCTCGCGGGCCTCGCCGAGCATGCCGAGATCGATGCCGAAGCTGCGATTGGCGGCCTCGGTTCCGGCGATGGACTGGAACACCAGATCGACCGGCGCGCCGCGCCGGATCAACGCCATGGTGGTGGTCACGTGCGCGAGCACGCAGGACTGGGCCGGGATCTCGTAACGCTCCCGGATCTCCTCGACCAGGCCGAGCAGGGTGTAGACGTTATCCAGGTTGTCGGTGGCCGGGTTGATGCCGATGACCGCGTCGCCGCTGCCGTAGAGCAGCCCGTCCACGATGCTCGCGGCGATCCCGCGCGCATCGTCCGTCGGGTGGTTCGGCTGCAAACGGGTAGACAGGTGTCCCGGCAGGCCGATGGTGTTGCGGAATCGGGTCACATTGTGACAGCGCCGCGCGACCGCGATCAGGTCCTGGTTGCGCATGATCTTGGAGACCCCGGCGGCCATCTCGGGCGTGACGCCGGAACGCACCGCGGCTAGCACCTCCGGTGTCGGGCCCTCGGAGAGTAACCATTCCCGAAACTCCCCTACGGTGAGCGAGGCGATGGGCGCGAAGGCGTCCTGGGAATGGCTTTGGAGGATGAGGCGGGAGACCTCATCGGTCTCGGGATCGATGAGAGGCTCTTTGAGGAACTGCCGGAGGGGCACGTCCGCGAGCACCTGCTGGGCCACGGCGCGCTCCTCCTCGGACCCGGCCGCGAGCCCCGCGAGCTCATCGGCCGAGCGTAGCGGCGAGGCCTTGGCCAACAGCGTACGCAGATCAGGGAAGCGATACGCCTTCCCCCTGAGGCTTGCGGTGTAATACATCGACAACTCTCGGCTCAGAGGTTGTGAAAAAACCTACTACGCTCGGGATCTCGCGCTGCATCCTCGGCGCGCCAGGCAGGGCCCAGCCCCTGGCCCTGGCTTCCCGGCGGTGCTCGGAATCCTCATGTATTTCAATATACACTGCGGTTGCTCGTCCCATCCTTGGGACTCGCCCCTTCGGGGCTTGCGCTCCGTTTCGCTCCCGGCGAAACGGCCCTGTGCTCTACCCTCCCTTCGCTCGCGACGATTTTTTCACAACCGCTCAATCGGGCACGATCGCCACGGCGCGCAACGGCCCGCCGCTCCCTCCCCTGATCTTCATGGGCAGGGCCACGACCGTGAATCCCGAACCCGGCAATTTTTCCAGCCCGGCCAGGTTTTCGAAAACCGGGATCCCCGCCCGGAGCAGAGCGATATGCGTCTCGAAGCCCCGCGACTGGCCGTAGTCGATGCTGGCCGTATCGATCCCCACGGCCTTGACCGTGCGCTCGCTCGCGAGCCAGCGGGCGGCCTCGGGATGTAACCCGGGAAAGTGCAACTTCGCGATCGCGCCCGCCCCAAGCTCTGCGGTGCCGAGATAGCGCCGCCGCTCCGGCCAATACCGAGCGAAGCCGGTGCGCAGGAGCACGATGGCGCCATTCAAGCTGACTCCCTGTTTCGCTTCCCAGTCCCTCAGATCACCGAGTTGGATCTGGTAATCGCGGTCCCTGAGGCACTGATCGCTCACCTCCACGACCACGCCCGGACCCATGAGCCTCTCGAGCGGGATCTGATCGAGCGGTGCCCCGCCCTCGTAGAAGTGGATGGGGGCATCGATGTGAGTCCCGCCGTGCTCGGCGGCCTCGAAACGATGCGCGGCGTAGTAATAGCCCCCCTCGGTGCGACCTTCGAAACCCTTGATGAGCTTGAATCCCCCCTCTGTCGGCCAATACACCGTCTGTTCGTCGAAGGCGTGGGTGAGGTCGATGTAACGCCCGAGCGCGCTCTCGCCGGTTACGAGTGGCCTCGCGGCCGGGCGCGGGGCGCAGCCGCCGGCCGTGATCAAGAGCGCGGCTCCCAGGCACAGGGCGAAGCCGCCCAAGATAAACGAATTTACAGGGGCGCACACGGTGTCGTGGGCGCGGTCCAGGTACCGACAGACCTGGGTCCCCCTTCAAGATATCGGTTCGCATATCGGCTCGGGCGCATCGGTGTGGGGTGGAGGGGATCGGGATCCAGGATATACCGAAGCGATAGGGTACGCACGGGCCCAAAAAAAGACCCCGCGGTGCGGGGTCTCGGAGATCAGGCGCCATCCCTGGCGGTGACGCCGGCCCTCACTGGCCGGCCGAACCCAATGCTGGTCCGAACTTCTTTGGCCTAGTCCACGATATGCCACGCCCCGTCCCGATGCCGGCAGGCGGTACGCCTGACTTCACGGAGCTTGCCGCGGTGCACGCCCTGGGTCACGAGATCACGGCAGACCCGGCCGCTGCGGTAGAAGCTGCGGACGGGTGTCAATTGGTACCGGGTTGCGGAGGCGGTATCTTCCCACGCGATCCGCTCCCGATCGGCCGCATCCTCGAGGACCTGGTAGGTGCAGTCTTCATCGGCGGCACTCGCGCCGCCGCCGAATTGGCTCCCGAGGACCGCGCCCAATACACCGCCCAGCGCCGTCGAGGTCGCGTTACCCCCCGTCACCTGCGATGCCAGGCCCTGACCCAGCACTGCCCCCGCCTCGGCGCCGCTCGGTCGCGGGATACACACGCCCCCGTGGAATACCGACTGCCGTGTCGCGCGGTGATGCCAAATGTCCGCCTCTCGAAAGCTGGAGGCTGGATAGGTCGCTCCGTCGGAGTCGTCCCAGTCGAGGATCTCGTCAGAGTCGCCGTGGTCCAGGTCGCGCTCATGGCGGTGGTACTTTCGGTGATGCTTTCCGTGTTTTCCGCTTCCCGCGTGCTTCGCGCGGTGGCCGTTGGCCTTGGCCCAATGGGGGGGATCAGCGAGTGCCGGATCGGGTAGGACGAGGAGGCCGGCGCCGGAGGCGAGGGCGATGGCCAAAGACAACGAGCGGAAAGGCCGGTGCATACCAGGGTGGGCCGAGAATGGAACCTGAGGAGCTATCGGCGCTCGCGCAGCGGGATTGAGGACCGGTTACGCTCTGGCCCCGAATGCCCGGGGTCACGAGCACCGGCCCCCGAATCGGGCCGGAGATCACCCCCGCTCATCGCTCCAGCTTGCGATGCCAGCGCCGTGACCCGTGGCGCGGTTGGAAGAGCCGCACATCACGGTGCTTGAAGATCCGGATGAGCGCCATGCCGGCCACAAAACCGCTGACGTGGGCGATCCACGCCACGCCCCCTTGCTGCCCCTCCGAAAGCGTGAGACTCATCAGCTGAAAGATGAACCAGAACCACAAGACCCAGAAAGCCGGCAGTCTGATGACCTGCGAGACTAACGGCAGAAAGATGAGGATCCGGGCATAAGGATAGAGAAGCAGGTAGGCGCCGAGCACCCCGGAGATGGCGCCGCTCGCGCCGATCATGGGCACGGTGGAGCGCGGGTCGAACAGCCCGTACCCCAGGGCCCCGATCGCCCCACACAGGAGATAAAACAGGGTGAAACGGAAACCACCCATGGCCTTCTCGACGTTGTTGCCGAAGATCCAGAGATAAAGCACGTTGCCGCCCAGATGAAAGAGATCGGCGTGCAGGAACATGGAGGTGAGGATCACCACGGCCTCGGGCGACAGGACGAGTTCCGGGGAGACGCCCACGCCACGGAAAAGCACCGCCGGGACTAGTCCATAGCCGTAGATCACCTGCCGCAGCTCGCCCCGCCCCAGGGACAACTCCCACAGGAACACCACGACAGAGATCGCGATGAGGGCACGCGTGGCAAGCGGAACGGCGTGCCCTCTGCGGTCGTCGCGCAGTGGTATCACGGTTTCAGGCGCGAGCGATGAGTGAGGGCCCACCGGACGGCGTGCCGAGGGGGATCGACACCCGGCGTCGGGTGATCCATGCTCATGGTCCGAGCTCGATCAAACGCCCCCGGTCGAGGGTCAGGATGCGGTCGGCCAGCCCCATCACCTCGCGGCTGTGGGTCGCGACGACCAGGGTCTTGCCCGCCCGGCGCACGAGCCGATCCAAGGTCTCCATGACCGCCCGCCCCGTGTCCAGATCGAGGTTGCCGGTCGGCTCGTCGCAGAGGAGCACATCCGGTTCGTGCACCAGGGCCCTGGCTATCGCGACGCGCTGCTGCTCCCCACCGGATAGGTGATCGGGGAACGATCCGGCCCGGTCGGCGAGCCCGAGCTCATCCAAGATCCCCAGGGCCCGCGCCTCTCCCGTCGTGGCCTCCCAATCATTCAGCTCGAGCGGCAGGAACAGGTTTTCGATCACGGTCAGGGTAGGTACCAGGTTGAAGGACTGAAACACGAAACCGATGCGCCGGCGGCGGAACAGGGTCCGTTCTCTCTCGCAGAGCCGCTCGATCCGGGCCCCGCCGACCCATACCGCACCACTGCTCGGAACATCGATCCCGCTGATCAGGTTCAGGAACGTGGACTTGCCCGAGCCGCTGCGGCCCACGACGACCGTGACCTCGCCCTGCAGGAGGGTAGCCGTGATCCGATCCAGGACCACGCGCACCCGGCCCCCTTCGTCATAGGACTTCGTGACCTCGCGTAGATCGACGACCGGCGCCGGTATGGCCACGGGCGCAGAGGGAGGGCGTCGGAGACTTGACGGGGCGATCCGCAAGTTGCCTAGGGCAGGAGCCCGGCCACCGCCTTGAAGCGATCGTGGCGCGCGTCCCCGAGCCACTCGAACACCACAGACTCGGCGCTGACCACCGAAGCCCCGCTCCGCTGCATGCGCAGGAGAGCGTTCTGATAGTTCTCCAGCTTGCGCGAGCACACGGCGTCTTCGGCGACGAAGACCGTGAACCCATGGGCGACGAGGTCGACGACGGTCTGGAGCACGCAGATGTGGGCCTCCATCCCCGTCACCACGATGTGCGTGCGCCCGGCATCCCGGAGCGACGGCAGAAAGCCGTCCGCGCGGGCGCACGAGAAGGCGGTCTTCTCCCAAGGGTGCACACCGGCAGGCAGGCACTCGCGGACCATGGGTTCGAGCGGGCCCAGGCCTTTGGGATATTGTTCGGTGGCATGCACCGGCACGTCCAGAAGCTCCGCAGTCTGGAGCAGGAGTCTGGTGTTCTGCAGCACCCGATTGAGCACCTTGGCCGGCATCGCCGCGCCGAGCTTGGTTTGAATATCGATGACGACGAGCTGGCTCATCCCGGCCTCACAGAGCCCTCCGACATTCGCTTGCCCACCGTGCCTCATCGTGTCGCCTCACCTCGGCTTGGATTGCGGCCGTCCTGTGGGTGACCCGACCCTTGCCCACCCGACGCGCGGCGCGTGTGCTTGAAACAACGCCGCCGCGGGTCGTAGAGTAGCATAGTCATAGGCCATGAAATCGATGAGGCCCATGAAGTCGATAAGCCAGCTACGCGCGCTCCTTTGGTCGTGGTGGCGCCGAGTGCGGACCGTGGCCGGGGATGACGCCTACGAGCGCTACCTCGCCCATCGCGCCTGCCACGACGCCGATGGCGGGCCCCCGCCGACCCGCGCCGAGTTCTACCGGCGCGAGCTGGAACGCAAATGGAACCGGCCGCACCGCTGCTGCTGAGGAGGAGCCGGACCCGGCGGGCCCAAAGCACATTAGACAAAGACAAGTTCTCACCTCGACTCCCCAGCGCGAGGGCGCTCGCCGATAAGGATTCGGGCCGGGTGTCCTTCACCCACCCTCATCCTACCTTTCGCGAGGGGAGGCCGAAGGCCTCCGATCGGATGCTCGTGATCTCGTCGCGGAGCTTGGCCGCTTGTTCGAATTCCAGATCGCGGGCGTGGCGATACATCGCCTCCTCGAGTTTCTTGATCCTCTTCATTGCCGCCTCGGGGGACAGGGCCCGGTACTCGGCGTGTGGCTCGGCAACCTTGTGGCGGGGGGCGCGCCGCTCCTCGGGCTCTGCCAACTCCATGATGTCGGCGACGGCCTTTTGCACGCCGCGCGGGGTGATGCCGTGGACCCGGTTGTAATCCGTTTGCTTCCTGCGCCTTCTCGCCATCTCGTCGAGGGCACGCTGCATGGATCCCGTGACCCGGCTGGCGTAGAGGATGGCCCGCCCCCTGAGGTTGCGCGCGGCGCGGCCCACGGTCTGGATGAGCGAGCGCTCGGAGCGCAAAAACCCTTCTTTGTCGGCATCGAGCACCGCTACCAGCGACACCTCGGGGATGTCGAGCCCCTCGCGCAAGAGGTTGATCCCGACGAGCACATCGAACCGCCCGAGCCGGAGATCCCGGATGATCTCGACGCGCTCGACCGTATCGATGTCGGAATGGAGATAATGGACCCGGACGCCATGCTCCGACAGATAATCCGTCAGGTCCTCGGCCATGCGCTTGGTGAGCGTCGTGACCAAAACGCGCTCGTTCGACTTGACCCGTATATTGATCTCGGAAAGGAGATCATCGACCTGGGTGGCCTGCTCTCGCACCTCGACCTCGGGGTCCACGAGCCCGGTTGGGCGAACCACCTGCTCGGCCACCTGGCCCGCGCGTGCCAGCTCGTAGGGCCCCGGGGTCGCCGAAACGAAGATCGTCTGCGGTGCGAGCCGCTCCCATTCCTCGAAGCGCAAGGGCCGGTTGTCGAGCGCCGAGGGCAGGCGAAATCCATAGTCCACCAGGTTTTCCTTGCGCGCGCGGTCGCCGCGATACATCCCCCCGAGCTGGGGGATGGTCACGTGGCTCTCGTCCACCACCAGGAGCGCATCGGCGGGGAGATAATCGAACAAGGTGGGCGGCGGCTCGCCCGGATTGCGCCCGGAGAGGTAGCGCGAGTAGTTCTCGATCCCGGCGCAATATCCGATCTCATGCATCATCTCCAGATCGAAGCGGGTGCGCTGCTCCAGGCGCTGGGCCTCCAGGAGCTTGCCCGACACAAGGAGCTCTTCCAGGCGCTCGGCCAGGTCCACCTTGATCGCCTCGATAGCGTCGAGGAGGGTCTGGCGTTTGGTCACGTAGTGAGACTTGGGATAAACCGTGAGCCGCGCAACCTTGCGCAGCGTTTCGCCGGTCAAGGGATCGAAAAACGACAGGGAATCGATCCGATCGTCATAAAGCTCGACTCTCACCGCCTCCGACTCGGACTCGGCCGGGAAGATGTCGATCACCTCCCCGCGCGCCCGATAGCTCGCGCGGTGCAGCTCGATGTCGTTGCGGGTATATTGCAGCTCCGCGAGCCTTCGAAGGATGGCGCGCTCTTCGACCTCCGCGCCGCGCACGAGGTGTAGCACCATGCTGTGGTACTCCACCGGATCGCCCAGGCCGTAGATCGCGGACACGGTCGCGACGATGATGGTATCCGGGCGCTCGAGCAGGGCCTTGGTCGCGGACAAGCGCATCTGCTCGATGTGCTCGTTGATGGTCGCGTCCTTTTCGATATAGGTGTCCGAGGCGGGCACATAGGCCTCGGGCTGATAGTAATCGTAATAGGACACGAAGTATTCGACCGCGTTTTGGGGGAAATACCCTTTCATTTCCCCATAGAGCTGGGCCGCGAGCGTCTTGTTGGGGGCGAGCACGAGGGTCGGCCTTTGCACGGCCTCGATGACGTTGGCGATCGTGAAGGTCTTGCCCGAGCCCGTGACCCCCAGTAGTGCCTGCTGGGCGAGCCCATCGCAGAGCCCTTCCATGAGCGACGCGATAGCCTCCGGCTGATCGCCCGCCGGGCGGTAGAGGGAGTCGAGGCGGAAGGGCCTGGTCACGGGAGTCGTCCGAGCTGGATGGGTTTTATTGGTTGTTACCACGGATCGTAGGTGCCGATATTCCACAGGTGCCCCTCGAGGTCGCGGCAACTGAAGCCGCGCCCGCCATAGTCCTCATTCTTGATCTCGATCACGATCTCGGCGCCGGCGGCCTTGGCCCTGGCGTAAATCGCATCGGCGTCCGACACGACCACGTAGGCGCTTTGCGTCTCGAAGCCTCCTATCTCGTCGGGTTGCTTTATCAGGCGGCCGAACTCGGTTTCGTCTTCGAGGACGGAGCCGAGCATGATCATGCCGCTGCCGAAACGGAGCTGGGCATGGGCTATCGTCCCATCGGCATTGGGCACGACGAGCTGTTTTTCAAACCCGAACGTCCGGCATAGCCATTCGATTGCCTTCGGCGCATCGCGATAACGAAGGCAGGGTATTATTGTCGCTCTGGTGTTCTTTGCGGGACTGGACATGACGTTCTCCTCTCTGTAGCGTTCGTTGAGACGTCGGACGAATAGGAGTGGCAGGCCGAGGTGATGAAGGAACCCCAGCATGGCACACCCGCCAAAAGGTGGGGGGCGTTTATCACCCCCAACCTACGTGGCTCCAACTTTTCATCAGGCCAGGCCTTCGATAGTGACATTGCCGCCGTCGAGCATCCGTATCCGCACCTCATGCCCAGCAAGCAGACACATGCCCACAAGCGGCTCCGTGTCGGTCGCATCGGTCTCCACGGTCCGTACCTGCCCGTCCCAAAGAACGGTTGCCGCATATACGTCGAAGAACCGCTCACTTCCGTCACCGAGCCTCGCTCGTTGACGACCAAGCCAAGGAAGACCAAGCGCCGTGATGAGCATGGGGGGGGGGAAGCGTCAAAGACCCTGTGAAACCCGTGTCAATGACGGCTTCGATGGCTTCCTCCTGTCCGTAAATTGCCTGGACGACAAGCGGGATCGTCGCTTCGTAGTTCGCGTTGACGACCCGCGTGATCATGTCATCTCCGGGACCGTGCGTGGCCCGAAACGGTGGACTGCACGATCCCAATGCGGACAAACCACGTCTGCGAGTTCGGACAGCGGGCCAGCAGGTGGTCCGAAGCCGTTAGCACATCGTCGGCCACCCTCAAAGGCCCCGCTATCGATGTCGATCGCCACGATTCTACCCCGGTTGCCAGCCTCGACCTGAGGACGGACAGAGCGCTCGTAGATGTCATCACCACGCCGTGCGTGCTCCTCTGGGTCATAGCGCGGTTGCCGTTTCGTCATCGACTTGCTCCCATGTTGGAGGACTGGGCTCGCAGTCGGGGGTCGTTCCCCCACCCCAGCTCGACTGGTCTGCCGGCCTCAACGCCATGAGACTTGGGTATCGTAAAGCCCGAGCATGCCGGTAGCGCGCTGGGTGGCGGAGGGCTCGATGTGCTAGTCATGGTGTGATATTCCCCGCTTGCACGCAAAACGTTTGGGATTTATGACGAAGTATGGTCAAGGGGAACGAATCGGTCAATGGGGGTAGGCATAGTGGCACCGGTCGTGGTTTGAGAGGACCATACGCCCGCGGCATCGGCCACCTCGGGGCCGGCCAGCAGCTCGGCCACTCCCCTTGTAACTGTGCTTTCGATCTTCTTTGGCATGCCCTTACGCTATGGCGCACGGCGTTGGCGTGGATCTTGGTCCCATCCAAGGCCAACCCGTCTCAAGCATCAACAGCTTCATCCTGTACCTCCCAAAGGCATTACATCCGTGTAATCCCGGTTCATCTGCTTCGCGATGCAAAGCACCGTACGAACAGCACCTCAATCCTTTTGGCCTATCCATTCCGTGCCCTTCCCCGCATTGGCGGAAAGAACGCATCCCGGACCGTCCATACCGCCTCCATGTCGAGCTTCTCACCCTCGAAGATGACTTAGCGGCTTTTCTTGTCCTTCCGATTCTTGAGGTAGCGCGTCACGTTCATCCAGCGGATGATTTCTTGGCCGCTCGTTTCGTCCTTCTGGCGGATGACGAGATACACATCCACCGGCTGTCTGGTCCAGTAGTCGAGGTGGCGCTCGTCTTTCACTCGTCGTCGAGCCGCCGCTCATGTTCGGCCCGGGAGGAATCCTCGACGCGGACGCCCCCCGCATCGGCTCCGCCCCCGGGCTCGGGCTTGCGGTGCTCGATCCCGTGCCGTACGTCACCGCCTTTCCGGGCAGAGGGTCAACGCAAACGACACCTCATAGCCTCCCCTTCCTCGGTACACAAAACCGGGAGCGGTTTTGAACGGCGACTGCCAGCCCGAAGGGCGAAAGCCCGGGCGGCGCTGGTCGCGCCCGCGACGCTGCATCCCTGGGTGCACCTCGACGCTGGAATCGTCCTGGACCTCGCCCTGGCCGGGATCGCCCTGGCGGCGCGCGTTCGCGGGCGCTGGCCCCCCGCCTCGCCGGCGCCTTCACCCTGTCCGGGCGCGCTCGCCTTCCTGCTCTTCGTGCCGGTGCTGGGACAGGTCGTGAAGTACTTCCGCGTCATGGAGCGAGCCCCCGCTCCTCAGCTGGCTGTGTGTTCCCACGCAGCTCGCCGGCGGCGAGCGGGAAGCCGGACCGTGGCTCCTCGGGCTCGCGATCGCGGGCCTCGTCATGCTGCGCTAACTAAACTAAGGCCAGAGGCGCCGTTACATCGCCCGCACCGCCGGGGAGCTCTATCCCGAACCTGCGCCGAAGCATGAAACATTGCCGGCGGCTGGGGTTGTCATTAGTCCTGACAACGTGCACCATCATCGGCTCGGCGGCCGAGAAGGCCGGCAGGTTCGGCAGGGAGGTCATCGTCGGGGTTTGAATCCTCTCAGCGTTCACCCAGAACAGAGCAATGCCCCAATCGGCAGACTTCCGATACGACGTTTTCCTGAGCCACAACAAGGGCGATAAGCTGCGGGTGAAGGGCTTCATCTATTGCCAGGCGTGCGACGAGAAGGTGCCCCTCATCGATTTCATCGAGCAGCGCCTCAAAAGCGATCCGGTCGCCCGCAAGATCCTGGCGATGGACGAGGCGGCCACCCGCGAACAGGACGCCCAGGCATTGGAACAAATCCTCATCGGCCACATGATGGCGATCGCTGGCGAGGCCACTAAACAACCACCGGCTAAAAGCCGGTGGGTTTGAGTTACGGACTGAAAGTCCGGATACGCGTCGACTGAACGACGCGTCTACGGCTCCACCTCTCCCTTCAGGATTTGGTAGCGATACTTCGTTACCCAGACAAAGTGGCATTCAATCTTGACTACCGTATGGCTGCCGTCCATCGGATCCCCTTCTTCAATCAGACTATGCTACCATGCCCGCTCATGGCTGCAGATGAAATCTGCCCGCCTGAAAGGCGGGGGTTTGAACCCTTCATATTGAAATCAAATCTTCCCCGTGACGATGTTCGACTACGGCATCGATGGTGAAGTGGAGTTCAAGAACAACGACGGCAAGGCCAGCGGCAAGAAGATTTACGTGCAGATCAAGAGCGGGAACTCCTATCTGCGGACACGAAAAGCCGACGCGTCGCGCGCGAGCAGATGGGTACCGAACGCGCCTTCCTGGGCGAGGAGAGATCCGGCAAGCTGTTCGCGAGCGTCAGCCCGGCGCGGGTGAGCAGGCTAGTCTCCACGACGTGCGCTCCGACGATCACGTGCGGGCCTCGCCGGCGCGCTCACGCGCGAGCTCGAGCGAGCGCAGCAGCCCGCCCATTTTCGAGACGCGAACATTGGCGATCCATCGATCGGTGGAATCGCAGAATCGCTCGAGCTGGTCCGCTCGCAGCAGGCTTTCGTCCAGGATGATTCTCGTGTCCAACGTGAGGGCGATGCGTCGCATGCCCTCGCAGTCTCCGGTACCCAGTGGCTCCTCCAACGCAAAAAAAGGAAATTCCAGCGCCCCGAGCGCCGATCGCCGTATCCGCGTCGCTCCAGAGGTTATTGGCGTCGGCGCGCACCGCCCGCGCCGCCACCCCCGCTCTGGTGAGCGCGCGGACCTTCGCGAGGTCGCGCGCCCCCTCGCCCGAGACGCCAAAAGCCAGACCGGCTCCGATCAAGCGGCCAACGATTTGAGGGTAGCCCCTTCCATGACCTCCTGAATGGCGCGCTCACGACGGTCGATGAGCTGTGAAACGGCACTCTCGCTCGGGGCAAGGTCTGCTGGCGACTGCGGTCCACGTAGAATGTCAAAGATCTCGAGCGCCGATACCTCCTCTGGGGACCGGGTCAGGGCGATCCCCTCGGGTTCGGTGGCACGCAGCAATAGGCCGTGCTGCACGAACGCATCTACCAACTCCTCGACCGTTGACAAGGGAATCCGCAAATGCGTAGCCAACTCCACCGGAGGGGAGGTGGGCTGGCCGGCAAAGTAGCGTCGGGCGATCTCCACGAGAAGCTGCAGCCCCTGCCATTCGCGCAGGCGATAACCGGGTGCCTCGAACACGACCTCTCTGGAAATGGTAGGGTATTGATGCAAGTGCGCGACTTCGGCGCCCACCAGCACGATGAGCCAGGCGATGTACAGCCAGATGAAAAAGAGAATGAGAATGGCGAAACTCGAGTAGATGGCCGGGTAACTCGCCGAACCGGCCACCAGCGCCGCGAAGGCCGTGCCCCCTAGTAACCAGAGCGCCGCTCCCACCCCTCCACCGACAAGCGCCGAAGTCAGCCGCACGTACGTGTTGGGGAGGAACTTGTAGATAAAGGTGAAGATCGCCCACAAGAGGATAAAGGGCGTGACCCGGGTCAAGAGCACCACGAAAAAGCCAAGGGGCTCGATGGCGATGATGTCTGCCACCAGCGCATGGCTCTGGGCCGAGGCGATGAGGGCAAAGGCGGCCGATACCACCAACGGGCCCACCAGCAGCACACCCAGGTAGTCGCGGAATTGTTCTCCCCAGGTGCGGGCGCGGCGTACCCGCCAGATGCAGTCTAGCGCCTCCTCGATGCGCCCGATGAGCGAAATGGTGGTATAGAAAAGACCTACCGCCCCCACCGCGCCCAGCACCCCGACCGGAAGATGATCGACGAACTCGATGAGCCGGCGCCTGATCTCGTCGCCTTCGGCACCGAGGGGTTGCAGGCCTTGGACAAGCAATGGCTCGAGTTGATCCTGGATCCCAAAAGCCTTGAGCACCGAGAACGTTACCGCCAGAAACGGCACCAGCGATACGAGTGTGGTGTAAGTCAGCGCCATCGCCCGTACGTTGAGCAGGTCCTCCTGGAACCGCGCCCACAGGACGGATGTGAAGCGCAGGCACCGATCGGTGAGTCGGTGCAGCCACAACCAGGCGCGGTGCGACGATAGGTTCTTTGCTTGCATGACTAAGGCCCGTCCTCGCCGGTCAGCCAGTCGTGGAAAAACGCCTGCGCCTTGCCGCCCTCGAACATCCCCTCGCCACGCATTAGGCCACTCCGCGTCGAGACCGGCGAGCTCACCGCTTCACTTATGGGGCACGAAGCCGGCCACGTCCAGCGCCTTGCGGACCGCGGGGTGCGACATGAACAGGCGCTGGATCAGTCCGCTGCGATAGTTCTCGATCATGAGCAGCGTGATGCCGGTATCGATCCCGACCACCTCCCGACTCCACCATCGTCGATCCACGTTGAACGCGCTGCCGAAACCGTAGCGGCCCCAGAGCCGGTGGCCATAGCGGTTGTAGATGGTCCGCAACGCCGCGATGGAAAGCTCGGGCGTGAAGATGATGGAACCCGCCGCCGCCGATGGATTCACCGTGCCGTCGTGCCTCGCCCAGCCCGACGGAGGGGCGCCATAGGCATCGTAGCCACCCGCAGGCGTATCCGAGGCCGTGAGCCCCCATACGTCGTCGTCGTAGGTCTTGAATCGATCCTTCTGATCCCGCGTGAACTGACGATTGGCCAGGGTACACTGGATCGAATTCTCGAAATAATCATAGCCCAGGCCGTCTTTCCGGCCTTTGAAATCCACGAAGGCGTGGGTGTACTGGTGGATGAATAACGGGCCGCCTTCGATGCACCGGTGGCCGCCGTATTCTCCTTCGGGCCGCTTCCAGGCCTGCCAGCTACCGGATGGGATGGGGTGGGTGGGCGATCCGAGCGCCAAGAGGTATAACACCATCAACTCGCTGTAAAAGGCCCAGCGGTTGGGAAGAAACCCGTGCTCCGGCGTCCAGCCCATCGACATCGTGAGCGATCCCGGAACGGCGCCGCCATCGGTCCGCATCCAGCCCCAATCCACGCGCTCATATAGCGTGTCTGCAAGCCGTTCCACCTCGGTGCCCGCGAAACAGCGGCCGGCCGTGATGGCCCCGGCCACCAACAGCGCAGTATCGATGGAGGACACCTCCGAACCCCACGATCGCTCTCCGCTCCGAAGATCGAAAAAATGATAGAAAAAGCCTTGGGGGCTCGCGGGGCGCTCTAGGAAAAAGCGCAAGGTATCGAGCGCGCGCCGGCTCGCCTCCGGTGCGCTCACCCAGCCGCGCTTCGCTCCGATACACAGAGCGGCGAGTCCGAAGCCCGTGGCCCCGGTGCTGCCGACCGTATAGCGATCCTGCGCCACGTTTCCTGCGCGGTCTTTAACGACACCGGTCTCGGGATCGGCCTCTTCCCAGAAGAACTGGAACGCGGCCAGGGAGACACGTTCCAAAAACTCGTCATCCGACAGCTCCAGGAAATGCATGGGATCCACGATGGGGGCCAGGCTCAGGACGAACTTGTCGAGATCGGCGACGCCGTTCGGTTGACCCGCGGTCGAGAAGCGCAGCCTGTGCGTGCCCGCTCCGACCGCCCCGAGGTCCATCGGATCGCTCCAGGCAAAGTCGTTCCAGGACCCCTGATCCTCCGGTGTGAGCTCGGTGCGCGCGCCCTTCTCGTCATCGAGGAACATCTGGATGGACGCACTGGGCTCGCCGTTCTTGGAATAACGCAGGCTGATCCATAGATGTTCCGCCTCCGGCACCTCCAGCTTGCCGTACTGAACATCGCCCGCCTGCGGCGTGCAGGGCGGCTCCTCGCGGCAGCCGAACTGCACCAATGCCTTGGCGCCGGAGGCCGCTGAGCGGTCGCCGGTCTTCCCCACGCTCGCGGTATCGAACGCTTCGGCCTCCCGCTCGTACCTCCAGCCGCTGGCGGCGGACTCGGGCCGCCTTGTGGACATGGGGTCGGACGCGGTTCCGGAACCGAGGACGGGGGAATAGATCCCGGCTGTCCAGGGAAAAACCTGAATCGCGATGCAGAGCACGATCGCGATGCCACGGGCAGTTTTCGCCGTCCGCATTTTCGATCTGGCTACAATCACCGCGTCTTACATGGCCGGAACAAGGCAGGGTGAGCCAAGGAGACTGCTGCGTTCAAATTCGGCATTCCCATATCGTTTAGTCCGCAAGAACAACGCGGCTGATAGCTACGTGCCGGCCGCATACCGGTCGGCCTCGACCGTGATCGGAACGGTGTGGGCGACGTCGTGAGACGATCGGCCGATGTGCAGCTCGTAGCGCCCGGCGTCGACGTACCAGCCCGGCTCGGTTCGCCGCTCGCCCCCGCGGCCGGCCGGCACGGGCACCGAGCCGGCCAGCCGGGCTTGGATCGCGGCCCAGTCGGGATCACCCGGTTGCCAGTAGGCGAAGGCGCGGTCATCGAGCTCCAGCCGGACGGTCGCCGTCTCGCCGGGATCGAGCCATACCTTGGCGAACGCCTTGAGCTCCTTGGGTGCTCGCACCACACGCGACGACAGAGGAGCCACATAGCACTGGACGACCTCGGCGCCCCGCCGGCCGCCCGTGTTGGTGATCGGCACGTCGACGGTGAGCGTCGCGCCCGAGGGGAGCTCGCCGAACGACGGGTGCGGTGCGCCGATCGTGAAGGTCGTGTACGACAGGCCGTGGCCGAAGGGGAACCGGACCGGGAGGCGACGGGCCTCATACCAGCGGTAGCCGACCAAAACGCCCTCGCCGTAGCGGATCTGGCCGTTCTCGCCGGGGAAGTTGCCGTACGACGGGTTGTGTTCCAGCCGCATCGGGAACGTCGTGGGCAGGCGGCCGGCCGGCTCCGACGCTCCCACCAGAACATCGACGAGGGCGTTCGCCATCTCCTGGCCTCCAAACCAGATCTGGAGAATGGCCGGAGTCTCACCGGCCCATCCCATCGTCACCGGCGATCCGCTGTTCACGACCACCACCGTGTTGGGGTTGGCCGCAACGACCCGGGTGACCAGCGCGTCCTGGTCCCCGGGCAGATCCATCGCCTCGCGATCGTGGCCCTCCGACTCCCAGTCGTCGTTGGTACCCACGAGGAGGATCACCGCGTCGGCTGTCGCCGCGGCGGCGACCGCCCGGTCGAGCAGATCGTCGGACGACGGCAGGCGGCAGCCGATCTCGACGCCCCGGAGCATGGCCGTGTCGCGACTCGAGTACTCGATCACCAGCTCGCAGGGCCGGCGGGCGACGAGCTCGACGCTCGCGGCGATCTCCTCGCTGCCGAAGCCGCAGAGCTTCTGGCCCGGCGGTGGGGGATCGGTCGTGCCGTCGAGCACGATCTCGCCGTCGACAAGGACGCGGGCCCGGCCAGCCTGCACGAGCGTGAAGGTGTGCGGGCCTGTGTCCGTCGGCGTGAACCGGCCGGTGGCCCGGAAGGAGAACGTCTCGGCCGGGACCTCGGGGGCCGGCTCTCCGACAAACAGCAGGCGGCAGTCGGGGCTGACGCGTCGGTACACGACCGGGCCGGCGAGATCGGGATCGGCGAAGAACTCGAGCACCAGCCCCGGCGTGCCGTCCGGCGTGGTGAGCTGTGTTCCCCCGAGCCGCGGCGTGGTACGGTCGATGTCGCAGCCCCGCTCGTGTCGGATGGGGACCCGGTCGCCCAAGTGTGCGCGGAGCGCCTGGAGCGGGGTGATGCGGTAGTGGGGCCGCAGGCTGGCCGATCCGCCCCCCATGATCTGAGCCCGGTCGGCGTTGGGCCCGATCACGGCCAGGGTGCGCAGGCCGGCCGGGTCCAACGGCAGCACGCCGCCATTCTTCAGCAGCACCATCGCCTCGGCTGCCGCCGCGCGCACCAGCGCGCGGTGCTCGGGGCGGTCGATGGCGCGCTCGCCGGTGTCGGGCGGATCGTCGAACGCCCCGACCCGGTCGAACACGCTCAACAGCCGGCGCACCTTTGCGTCCAGCCGCGCGGGGTCCACCGCGCCGGCCTCGACCACTCGGGCGAGCGCCGGCCCGAAGAAGCGGCCGGGTCCCGGCATCTCGAGATCGAGCCCCGCCTCGGCCGACCCAACGGTCGAGCCCAGGGCGTACCAGTCGGTGAGCACGAACCCCTCGAACCCCCATTCGCCGCGCAGGATGGCCAAGAGCCCGGCGTGCTCGGCGCAGAACGGGCCGTTGAGCCGGTTGTAGGCCGTCATGATCCCGAGCGCCCCCCCGTCGCGGACGGCGAGCTCGAAGGGCACCAAATAGATCTCCCGCAGGGTGCGGTCGTCGATCACCGAGTTGATGGTGTTGCGCTCGAACTCGGCGTCGTTGCCGGCGAAGTGCTTGACGGTGGTGACGACGCCGCGGGACTGGACGCCCCGCACGAACGCGGCCGCGATCCGGCCCGCGAGCAGCGGGTCCTCGGCATAGCACTCGAAGTTGCGACCGCCCAGGGGTGAGCGGTGGAGATTTACCGTCGGACCGAGCAGCACCCGGCACGCCTTGGTGCGGGCCTCCTCTCCCACCATCGCCCCGACGCGCTCGACCAAGGCGGGGTTCCACGTCGCCCCCAGCGCAGAGCCGCAGGGCGTGCACGCGGCGCTGGCCGGGCCGGCGCCGAGAAGCGCGGACCCGCGCGCGCCGTTGGGCCCGTCGCTCATGCGGACCTTCGGGATGCCGAGCCGATCGATCGGGACCGTCGACCACAGGTCCTCGCCGGCGGTCAGCCGCGCCTTCTCCTCGAGGGTAAGCTCGGCGACCAGCTTGTCGATGTCGCGGGTGGATTTGCTCATTCCTTTCCTCCGAGGCGTTCGATTGGGCGTATACGATGCTCGCGTGAACCGGACTCTCTAGTCATGGCCGCGATTGTAGCGTCCGGGCGAAGCGGGATCCTAGCTAGGAGGTCGCCGCGTTGGTCGGCGGCGAAATGGCTGCGCGGAACACCCAGAGCTTGCTCAGGATGAAATTGAAGACCAGCCCGGCGACGCCGAGCACGGGCCGGGCGGCGACCAGGGGCGCGAAGACCAAGAGCGCCGCATAGGTGCCGTAGTTGACGAGGGCGTACGCTATTGGCGGCGAAGAAGCGGCCCCATTGCGCCGCCGGACGGCGCGGATCGGCGCCCGCGAAGGTAAACTGCCGATTCGTGGCCCAGGTGAAGGTAACGGCAGCAAGGTAGGACACGAAGCGTCCGCCATAGGGCCCGAGGCCGAGCCAGGCCATCGCCGCCGTCAAGACGGCGGCATCCACGGACTCCTCCTCTTCGTTGAAAGTGGTCGTTTCATCCTCCACTCTGGCACATCACGATGCCGTTGAGGAGGGGAGGAGCCCATACCATTAGCCTACGCTCGCTAAGCTACCTGCAGCTTGAAAATCGACATGCACGGCGTCGAAAGGGAACTCCACCTTGCCAGTCTCTGTTTTGCGCAGGATCCCGGCATGGAGTAACGCACGGACATCTCCATGTACCGCCTTGACATGGCGGCCTGCGCGTCTTGCCGCCTCACGGATGGTCATCGGCCCTGCGCCGGTCATGCTCGCGAGCAATTCCCAGCGTTTTGCCTGAGAGCACGCGGAACAATAGCGCTGGAGTCTCGAAGCTGAGGCAAGCACCGTGCGCCTTGCCCTCGAACGCGCGTACAAAACGGCGCTTCACGTCCTCTAACGGGCACACCTCAAGCGTCACGGTTTTCATACAAGCACCTCACCACGTCCTCATAAAAATCATCGAATAGCCGACCAGGCGTCGAGAAGGCGTAAGGGGGCAAGTTCCAGCGTTAGATGAACACTTGTTTGACATCGACGTGACAAGGTTTCAGCGTTAATTGAACGCTCATGGCTTCCCCTGAAATGGTTTGTTGGGACGAAGGTAAGGTACCTCGC
>JBOIDR010000065.1:0-21727 GCA_050740695.1 Gammaproteobacteria bacterium
GCGCGCTTCGAGCGCGCCTGGAAGCTATTGTCCAGCACCTACAAACGGACGGTCGAGATCCCCGAAAACGTCGTACTGTTCCCCAAACGAACGGTGCATTGAGATCTCAGTATCAGACCTACACCCAAGCGGAATCCATAAGTTGCGTATAGATAACAGGCCTAGGATCCACCTCGGGGTAGATTTCTGGGTAGACTTTTTTTAGCGCAGTGCCTGGGGACCAAAGGGCGTGGAGGACGATATGGTCTCACCCGGCGCAGGGATCAGATCGATGTAGATCTCGCCGATCCCAGGCTCTTCGATCTGCGGTGCAATATCGGCGACGACTGCCTTGAAACGCCGCGAATAACGTCGGTATTCATCGAAATCTGCCGACAGCGAGACGGCCTCGGAGGCCAGCGTCGCCGCCTTCATGAGCGCCATGCTGGAGCGTGATCGGGCATCCGATGGGGAACGCCTGAACGTTGCAATTCTTACAATACGCCCGCACCTTTTACCGGTGCAGTTCACGCTTGTCTCTCCGTTCGCTTTAGCATTCGACGTTAAAACAATGAGTTGCAAAGGCGGCATACGCCATGCGTCTAAAGCGGGCGAAATTAACCTCTGGAGGAGGCAGTTATGGTAGTAACCACACACAATGAAGTTGGTACCAGGACGGACGCACCGTACGCTAGCCGCGCAGAGGACGGTTTAGTGGCGAAGCGGATTTCGTGGGCCGCTGTTATCGCCGCCGTCATTATTGCGCTAGCTCTTCAACTAGTGCTGAACATGATAGGCGCAGGATTCGGCTTTAGCGCGATCGACCCGCTGCAAGGTGAGGCTCCCAACGCTACGACATTTAGCATAACGGCCGGGATTTGGATGGTAGTGTCGAGCCTATTCGCTCTGTTCGCGGGTGGATGGCTTGCCAGCTATCTCGCGGGCGTAACGCGCGATGAAGACGGCACGCTGCACGGTTTGGTCACCTGGGGTCTTTCCACCCTCTTTGTAGTGCTTTTCTTGATGATTGTGTTCGGCTCTTTGTTAGGAAGCACGTTGAACGGTCTCGGCTACGGAGCGGCGGCAGCGACCCCGCAGGTGGCGCAATCAGGAACGGCTACGACTGCACCGGTTAGCGGCGAAGATATCCGAGTGTTGATCAACCAGCTCATTAGTGAAGGCAATACTAAGGAAGCATTAGTCGATACGGTAGTGGCACGTACGAAGATGAGTCGGGCAGAGGCAACCCAAGCGGTCGAGCAAGCGCAACAGACAGCGCGGGTCGCGGTAGATAAGACGGCGGAAGCGTTAGCCCACGTAATGCTCTGGGGGGCTTTATCACTTATCCTGGGTGCAATGGCAGCTGGGTTAGGGGGCTCCGTAGGCGCGCGTGACTCACGGCGAATTCCTGTACAGAGAACAGCCGACCCACGGTATCACACGCCTGCGCTTTAGAACCAACAGCCTCCCCTCTTTTGGTTTTTTTACCAGTAAGGGGGGAAGCTCTCACATGCTCGGATATGTGAACGCTATGATGGCGTTACGTTGCTTGATTGACTGTTTTATTAACCCAGCAGAGGAATGTAATCAATGACCAACGACGAGATAATCTCCACACTCAATGACTTGATCGAAACCTCCAAGGATGGCGAATATGGTTTTAGAACCTGCGCTGAAGATGTGAAGGACATGCGACTCAAACAGGTCTTTGCGGCGGCGGCGCAGCGATGTGCCGAAGGCGCCAACGAACTGGAAGAACAGGTACGCCTCTTAGGTGGGGATCCGGACAAACGTAGCAGCGTCGTCGGGACCCTCCATCGCGCCTGGGTGGATATCAAAGCCGCAATCACGGGGAAAGATGAACAGGGTGTGCTCGAGGAATGCGAGCGCGGAGAAGATGCGGCAAAGAAAGCCTATGAGAAAGCCCTAGAAAAGGGCTTACCGGACAATATCCGGTCTATCGTTCAGCGGCAGTATCAGGGCGTAGTAGAGAATCATGACCGCGTGCGGGATTTGCGCAATCGGTACCGGAAAGCGAGTTGAGCGGTCAGTCGACCGCCATTGGTTGACGGGAAGTGCTCTATGACTGAGCGCCACGCCGGCGTGGCGTCGCCAATGATCTAAAGATTTGAGAGGCGGTATTGTGCCTCACTGCAAGTGGCCCGGCGGGAAAGGCGTTTCATGGTTCGCAAGGTCGGAGGCGAGGCCGGAAGAGAGCCGCTGCCGAGCCGTAATTCAACGAGAGTGTTCGTCTTCAAAATGAAGAAAGGAGACCATCGATGACACCGACAATACCCTCATGGTAGCAACGGGCCACATTGGAACCGTGGTTGCCGGACGTACACTGCTGGCTCTCTCGCTCGCGGCAACGCTGGCATTCGTTCTCGGCTGTGCGCGTCCCGCGAAGAAGGACGACGCCACGACGGAGGCCTTCGTCGCCGCGCGCGACGCGGCGCCCTTGTCCTCCGCCAAGGCTTCGCCCCTTTCTCCCACCTTTCCACACGGAGTCGGCTGCGAAATTCCCCAAGATCATCCGCTGGCCGGAAGGAAAGACTCCGGCGGCGCCGGCGGGCTTTCGAGTCTCCCTCTACGCGCACGGGCTCGATCATCCCCGCTGCTTCTCGGAGAGTGGCTCTATGTCGCCAACACCGACGCACTAGTACGTTTCCCCTACCGCGAGGGCCAGACGAAGATCACGGGGAAGGAGGAGAAGATCCTGGGCCTCCCTGCGGGTGGCTACAACAACCACTGGACCCGCAACGTCGTCGCGAGCCCCGAGGGCTCCAAGCTCTAATGTATCCGTGGGCTCCCAGACGAACGTGGACGAAGAGGGCCTGGACGCGAAGGAGCCGCGGCGGGCCGCGATCCTCGAGGTGGACCCCGACGGGAGGAGCGGCGAGCGCATCTTCGCGAGCGGTCTGCGCAACCCAAATGGAATGGACTGGGTACCTGGGACGCGGATCTTGTGGACGGTCGTGAACGAACGCGACGAGCTCGGCGACGACCTGGTGCCCGACTACCTGACCAGCGTTCGGGAGGGAGCATTCTACACGGTCTTGCCGGACGGCTCGCTGCTCGTCGCGGACGACGGCGGAAACGTCGTCTGGCGGGTTACCTATATTGGATCCGGCACGACGGCGTCGCGCTAGACATGACTTCCGAGCGAGCCCGATCGCTATGGCTCGACCGGTCACAAAGGGCGATAAAGGCGCAACCTATGGCGGCGAGCGGGGCACTTGGCCCGCTCGCGTCCCCCTAGTCGAATCATTCATGAGAAGGTTTCTAGGCATCTTTGTATTGTTATTCGGGACCTTGTGTTTCCAGCCTGACGTATTGGCTTTGCGAGTTGATAGGGCGGCTTATCGATATCCTTACGCGGATCCCTATCTTGCGACCACAACGCTTTCCATCGCGAAAGGGCGCGATGTGCTCTTGGCGAATGACGACGTTTCCAGGAGAAGCTTAGAAATCAAAGTACTTGATGGTCGGGACAATACGTATCTCTTGGAGGGACAAGGAAAGCTACGGTTTCGCTTCTACCAGCAGACCGGTTCAGCACCGTTCATCTTCATCATTCCGGGTCTTGGCAGCCCCGCTGCTTCCGGCTCCGCTGCATATCTAGCCGAGGTCTTAGTAGATCAAGGCTTTCATGTTCTGATCCTGCCTTCCCCGTTCAACTGGAATTTTGCGTTGGCAGCGAGTCGCTCAGGACTTCCAGGCATTACTCAGGAGGATAGCGAAGATCTTTATTCAGCTATGCAATTAATACTGCTGCACATCAAGATCCACTACGGTGCTCGAGTGGGTGGAACAGGACTCATCGGCCTGAGCGATGGCGCACTGTACGGTGCCTATATTGGCAAGATTGATACGAAGAAACGAAAGATTGGAATCCTTAGGTATCTCTTAGTGAATCCCCCTGTAGATTTGTTCAAAGCCATAGCAATAATAGATCAGATGGCAGAGTTGGGAAGAGAGTTCACGACTCAGCAAAGGAAGCGTATCGAGGCGTATGGTGTAGGGGTGGTGGCGCAAGCGAGAGAAATGGCGTCCGGGGCGCATGATCTATTTAATGATCCGGCGTATTTTGCCGGCTGGGACGAGCGGTTCTGTCTCTCCGATGAGCAGATGCAATACCTCATCGGAAGCGCACTACAATCACCCATCGGAGATGTGATATATGTGCACGAACTGATGCGACCGGAAGGTGTGTTGAAAACGGCCATCAGTTACGGAAACCGTACCGAACGATTTTACGAAGCGCACTCCTACGGTATTAGGGACTACGTGAGGTTATTTCTCATACCGAGCATCGAGCAAAGGCGACGTTCACAGACCATAGACGGTGCGAGGAAGATAGGTCTCTCGCTCAAAGACGTAGAGAGCACTTTGGTGGAGAATAAGAATATGGTCGTGATGCATAATCTGGATGATTTCCTTGTTTCGATTGAAGACCTCGACTACCTCGAGGGATTACTCGGTGCTCGTGCAAAGATATATCCTTATGGCGGTCATATGGGTAACATTTGGTATTCGCAAAACAGGAACGATATCGTGAGCATCTTTGGAACTCTACCGCATGGGGTTGAGTTGCCTGCACGCCATGGACCTGCAGATACTCAGTACTAGTATCCTCGAATCCGGATAAGAGAAGTAGGGAGAGATGTCATAGGCCGCCCCCACTCTTCGTCGGAGAGGCCGCAGTCATGAAAGGCTCTTGATACTACGGGTGGCTGGTTCTCCTCTACGCGAAGGACGGCTTGGGACGGCTGCGTCGCAAGCAGATGGGGTCGAGGATCGTCGGGCGGGGCGCGGCTCGCGGCCGGCCGTGGCTAGCGCTCGAGTAGCTTCAGGAATTCCTTCTCCTCGACCGTGAGAACGCCGAGCTTATGCGCCTTGTCGAGCTTCGATCCGGGGTTCTCGCCGACCACTACATAAGAGTTCTTCTTCGAGACGCTCTCCGTGACCTTGCCGCCGCTCTGCTCGATCGCAGTCTTCGCCTCCTCGCGAGTCATAGACGACAGGCTGCCGGTGAGTACGAACGTCTTTCCCTCGAGCGGCCCACCCTTGCGCGCGCGGCGTTCCTCCTGCGTGCGGAGGCCGGCTCGGCGGAGCTTCTCGAGGACCTTGCGGTTCCGCGGCTGTTTGAAGAACTCATGGACGGAGCGCGCCACCGCCTCGCCGATCCCCTCTATCTCATCGATGTCGTCCATGCTCGCCCTCTCGATTGCATCGAGCGAGCCGAAGTGGTCCGTGATATCCCGGGCCACCTTCGAGCCAACGTGGCGGATCCCGAGGCCGAACAGGAGCCGAGATAGCGGGTGGCCCTTTGACGCCTCGATCGCCGCCAAGAGGTTCTGCATCTTCTTCCCCGGGATCATCCGCCCCGTCTTGCGATCCTTCTGGAATGCGAAGCCCGCGATGCCCTCGAAGGTTGCAGGGGTGAGCATATAGATGTCGCCGGGATCGTTCAGGAGACCGCGCTCGATCAGCGCGTTGATCGTCTCGTAGCCGAGTCCCTCGATGTCGAGGGCGCCGCGCGAGGCGAAGTGGAAGATCGACTCCAGGCGGCGCGACGGGCAATCGATTCCCGTGCAGTAGGCGGCGACTTCACCCTCCTCGCGCACGATCTCGGAGCCGCATGAAGGACACATCGCCGGCATGTGCCAAGCGCGCGCATCGTTGGGCCGCTTCTCCTTGACCGGCCCGACGATCTCCGGGATAACGTCTCCGGCGCGCCGCACGACCACCGTGTCACCGATGCGCACGTCTCTCCTATGGACCTCGTCCGCGTTATGGAGGGTTGCCGTGGTGACGGTGACGCCGCCGACGCGGACCGGCTCGAGTACGGCGTACGGCGTGGCCTGGCCGCTGCGGCCGATGTGGATCTGGATGTCGCGGAGTCTGGTGATCTTCTCCTCCGGAGGCCACTTGTACGCGACCGCCCAGCGCGGCGCCTTCGCCGTGTAGCCGAGCTCCTCCTGGGCATGGATCCGGTCCACCTTGACTACGACGCCGTCGATCTCGTAGTCGAGGTCGTGCCGCTTCTTCAGCGATCGCTCGGTGTAACCGTAGATCTCCTGGGGGCTCTTCGCGATCTCGCCGGCATCGGCCACCCGAAGACCGATCTCGCGGAGGTACGCGAGGGACTCCGAGTGTCGCGCGAAGCGCTTGCCGTGCAGCGCCCCGATGCCGTGGACCCAGTACCGCAGGGGTCGCGACGCCGTCACCCGCGGATCCTTCTGGCGGAGTGTGCCGGCCGTGGCATTGCGCGGGTTGGCGAACGGCGTCTTGCCCTGCTCTTCGAGCTCGCGATTAAACTCCTCGAAGGGCTTGACCGGGAGGTAAACTTCGGCGCGCACCTCGAGCAGCTTCGGCGGCATCGCCTCCCGCAGGCGCATCGGCACGCTGTGGATCGTGCGGATGTTGGCGGTGACGTCCTCACCCTCGACTCCATCGCCCCGTGTCGCCCCGCGCACGTACCGGCCGTCCTCGTAGACGAGCGCGACCGCGACCCCATCGATCTTCATCTCACAAAAAAAGTCAACGCCACCGACCTCCCGCTCCACGCGCTTCGCCCACGCCTGGAGCTCCTCGAGGGAGAAGACGTTGTCGAGCGAGTACATGCGCACTTGGTGCCGCACCGTCCGGAAGGCCTCGGCCGGGGGCGCGCCGACCCGCTGCGTCGGCGAGGTTGGCGTGGCAAGCTCCGAGTGACGCTCTTCGAGCCCAGCGAGCTCGCGGTACAGGGCATCGTACTCGGCGTCGGAGACCTCGGGGCGGTCGAGGACATAGTACAGATGGTTGTGCCGCTCGATTTCCTCGCGGAGCCACTCTGCGCGCCTGCGCGCGTTGTCGGGAATCGTCATGTCAGCTAGAGACGGGTCAGTTCACGTCCGAGCCATCCGAGCGTAAGGTGAAGTATCTCCTACTGACACCAGAGTACGAGAAAACGAAGCGGGTCATTAGACGCTACGCCGACTCGCCTTTCCTCCCGGATGAGATCAGAGCCGCGCTTAGTGAGTATAGCCTAGGACGATCCATATCACCGCTCCAAGCGCCGAGCGGATTGCGGCTCCCTCTTGGGACCGCGCCCCTTCAAGGCAACTATCGTCACGGTGTCGTAGATGCGTTTGCTCGCTTTGCGGCTTGAGCGAAGCCACTTTTTTCCCTTTGCGACGCCGCGCAATGGGGTAGGGGTTTTTTGCGCCCAATCATAAACTTGACTCATTTGCATCACATTTTATGATGCAAGTACTCTAGGCGGGTACTGCTGTGGCTCGAACCCAAGGCGGCTATGGTGAACTAATAATCCGCGTGCGCACAGCGCACCCTGTCATAGCTTGCATCTACCCACTATACCTGTTCATATGCTGGCGCTGGGCCAAATGGCCTCAACTCAAGCTTTGCGACACAACCCAGCCGCGTCAGCGACTCGCCTTAGGCTTGTGTAGAAGAAAGTCAGCAAGCCGGATCGTGCGATCCGATGCGTCCAGGGCGTCAGTAATGGCCTTCACCGGCGTCGCCATCGTGGTGTAGCGGTCGATTATGTCCGGCGACACGCACCGGATCCTGTCGAGGAGCGCGCTAAACCGTTCGTTGGCTTTATCCTATTTGCTACTACCCCGGACAGTTCTATTTGTTGCTAACTAACACGGGTCGGCAATATCTCGTTGGACGGGCTAGCCGGTGATCTTGCGGTGTGAAAGCGGGTCCGCGCCGGGGCGGCAGCGCCGGCGGGTTGGGTTGGTGGGGACTTGGGGACGACATCCGGGGCCGGCCCGGTGCGGCGATGTCGCTCAAGAGGCTTGACTGGGAGGAAGTCGCAGTGGGATAGCGCTTACCGGCTCGCCCGCTGATCGAGCTCATAGGCGGGTTAGATTCACGCCCGTCGCACGCACACGTGAACCAGCCAGGCCCTTACTTGGGCATCAGGTGCGCCGGCAAAGGCGGGCGGCGCCAGGGGGCGGTCTTGGGCACTGGGTAGTGCTTGGCGAGATAGCTCACGATCGGCTCCTCGGTCGATCCCAGGGCTGCCAACCCTTGGTTTCTCTGCATCCACCGGATGCTGTCGATCCAGCCTTCGCGCGTCTTCCCGCTGTGCGTAATCAACTTGGCCGAATGACAGCCCGTGCACTGGCCCTTCACGAGAGCAAAGCCCTCGTCGATGACGAGCCCGGTGTCCGCGTCGGTCTTGGTATCCTGCGCCAGCACGGCCGCGACGAGGAGCATGCCCGCCGCCCAGGCATAGGCAGTTGTCGCGGCCATGACGGCGCTCCTCACACGATGCGCACCGCGATGCGGTGACAGGCGTTGCTGCCGTAGCCACCTGCGTTCCAGCCCGGCACCACCATGGGTTGCGCCCGGCCCTGATCATCGGTCGCCCGCGCCCAGATCTCGTAGTAGCCCTTCTTGGGGAAGCTGATCTCGGTGATGAAGCGCTGTGGGGCGTATCGGTTTCGTGCACCGGCGAGCGTGGTGGGCATCCAGGTCTGGCCGAAATCGATGGACAGGTGGACCGAAGACACATTCTTGGTACTGGTCCACGCCTGGCCGCGCACGGCCAGGGGTTTGCCCAGCTGGTGCTTGGTTCCGGACTGCGGGGACGTCACGAGCGACTTGACCGGCATCTCTTCAAGCACGCAGTAATTATCCGAGGGCTCGCCCGGAGCCAACGGCTCGCACGGCAGCCGGTAATCGTGTCCGCCCATCTTTGGGCCATCGTGCACCTGGTTACGGATCGCAATGCGCGTCAGCCACTTGCCAGAGACCGAGCCGGGCGCGCCGCCTACCACGAGCCGCAGGGGGTAACCGTGCACCCAAGGGAGGGCCTTACCGTTCATGGCCCAGGCAATGAGCGCCCCGTCCCCGAGCGCCCGGGAAATCGGCACACCGCGGGAGATGACCGGCTTCGTCGTGTCGCCGCTCAGGTGGGTGTCCTTCCCATAGTAGCCGATGTACACGGCATCGCCCTTGATGCCGGCAGCCCTCAGCACGTCGCCCAATCGCACTCCGGTCCACTCCGGAAAGCCTACCCCACCGGTAGTCCAGGGGTTGCCCTTCGCGGGCGGGAAGAACTCGCTGCGGCCATTGCCCGCGCATTCCAGCGCGAGGTGCTGGGTTACCACCCTGAACTTGCTCTTCAGATCGTCCAGGGTGAGCTCGGTCGCATTCTTCACCGACTCCCCATCGATCAGGAGCGTCCATTTTGCGGGATCAATCGTCTCCTGGGCCGGCGGCAGCCCGTTGTTGCGTACGAAGAGATATTCGACCGGCGTGACATCGTCATCGAGCAGGTGCGCCGGTGTCTCAGCGACGAAGGGCGAGTCCCCAAGCACCATGAGCCCGGCATGCTTCCCGTAACGCTGGAGATCCGCGGTCTGGGCGAGCGCCACTGGGATCAATCCCTGCGGCAGGAATCGCCCGAACGGAATGTGGGCGCCGATCGCCGCACTTATGGCGAAGAGCGTACTTTGCTTGATGAACTGCCGGCGCGTGACGAGGCGTGGCGGGGCGGCTTCAGGCGGCGGATCGTTCAGCAGGCGGAAGTCGGTCATTCGGTTACGATCGGATGCGCTGCTATTCTAAGGATAGGAATTTCAACGCGCGTTGTCAACGGAGAAGGGGTTGGCAATATTTCGTCGGACGGTTCCAAATGACCTTTTCTGGTCTTTGACAGCGCGTTGGACACGTTGAGCAGCAAAGTAAGGTGCCTGCTGCAAATCACGATGATTCGGCAGCACATCCACTATCGTCAGGTTTTTTTATGTTTGGATTTTGGAGCCCTCTGGGAGGGGATCAAATACCGCGCTTTCTGACCGTGCGTGGTAGATCTTCGACATCGGTGGCGTCTCCCTAGACAGACCCTCGTCGGCGTTGCGTTTCATTCCACGTGGAAAGATACGCCGCTGCTACCGCATGGCGTACCCCTCCGCGTGAGATCGGTACCGGCAGGCAGTCCCTATAGTGCAAAAGCTATCTAGCCACGCAAGCCGTATCGAGCCTTGCCTCTCGGGAAGGAAAGTCCGTCTAATACCGGAGCACGACGTCGGCGGGGAATTCCCCGATCACGGCCTCATCCGGCGCGAAGGTTTCGATCGCCTTGCCGTTGACGGTGACGCCCTTAATGGCCGTCGGCAAGGGAGACCGAATGACGATCTTGCCGGGAGGCACCACCACATCCCCCGACATCCGGATGCCGATCTCATCCGGGGCCTGCATCCGTGCGGCGTAATTCAGCGTCCCATAATAGGTGGGCAGCCTCCGCACCTCCACGCCCTCATCGCTCGCTACCCATTCATCCGTCAAGCCCGCGCCGATCACGAGGGCCTGGTCGGATTCGCGCTCGAAGACAAAGAGATCTCGGACCGAACGGATGTACTCGCCTCCGACCCAGGTGTGGGGCATGTCTCCGATGAACCGCGGGGCGTCGCGGTCGCGCCAGACGACCTCGGCCCATTGGTTCCAGGCCGCGGGACGCTGGCCTTCCATGAAGAAATTCAAGAGCTGATGGGCGCGCTCCTTCTGGCCCATGCGCAGGAGCGCGCCCACGATGCGCCATTCGTAGGGCGTATAGTTCTCCCAGGCACCGCCGTTCTTCCTCTCGTGGAAGAACTCATAGTACCGATCGAAGGTACGCAGGAGCGCGGGCTCGGGCAGCTCGCGCAGATCTCCCAAGGGATCGATGCTGATGGATGTGGATGCGACATCGAAGTCTCCGAGCTCCACGGCGCCCGGGATGTAATCGATCTTATGCAGGGCCATGCTCTCGTCGATGGAGGCGTAGAGGTGATCTCGAAAGGCATCGCGGGAGGCCCCGATGGCCTTGGCGTAGGTATCCTCGCCCAGGATCGCCGCGAGGCTCGCGGCGTCCTTGAGTCCCCGAAGGACGAAGAAATTGTCCCAGTAGGAGTGCACGGGCCGCGCGGAATAGCCCTCGTGGCTGATAGACTCCGGGACCAGGCCATAGTACGCGCGCTTCTCATCGGTCCGGTAAGGCTCGGTGATGCGTTGGCTGCGCAGGTATTCGATGTAATCGACGGCTTTCACGACGTGCGGCCACATCTCGATGACTAAGCCCACATCGCGCGTGTACCGGTAGTACTCCATGATGAGATAGATCCACTCCCCGTTGCTGTCGTTCTCGGCTACCGAATCGGCGCCGCTCCGATCGACGCAGCAGGGGACCCTGCCGTCGCCGAACTGATACCCGGCATACCACCGGATAAAATCTCGCGCCTCACCCGCGTGGCCCATGCGCAACAGCGCGGCCGAGATGAGCGCTCCATCGCGGATCCAGGCGCGCTCATAGGTGCGCGAGCCGGGCTGGATCCGGGGACCGTCCTGGTTGATCAGGATATAGGCCAGCGTGGAACGCAAGGAGTCGGTGATCTTCCGGGCCGCCTCCGGCAAGCGAAACTCGGCCCGGTTTAGAATCGCCTCCCATTCCGCACGCACCGCAGCACGGGTGCCCTCCCACAAGGTGTGCGCGTCGCCCTCGGGCAAGTTGACCGGGAGCGCTGGCGAGTCCCGGTGGAAGGGCACGGCGAGGTACACCTCGGTCCCGGTACCCGGGCGCAGCTCGAAGCGATACTCCAAGGCCCCCGAGGCATACCCAAGCTCGTCGGTCACCGAGGTCTTTCCCGGCAAAGCGCCGGTTTTGAGATATTCGGTGAGGGCGCCTTGGGCAAAGCTCGCGGCCCCGAAACGCTCCGGTTTGACGAGGGGGAAGACCGCCCGGTCGTTATTGACCGAGACCGTGCCGCCATCGTAGGCGAGACTCCCGATCCGGCTCACGCCTCCCTCGAGGTTGAGGTCTTGCCAAGGGGGGAGCACTTGGAAGGGGCGGAGCGCCAGGAACAAGCTGCCGTGTCGCTCGACCTGCGAGTCGTTGTGCAGCGCATACCGGAGATGGAGGCTCGATGCCCCGGCCTTGCCGGCCGCGAGCGCCGTGGCCTGGAGCTTGAGGCCACCATAGTTCCACCCCACTGAGGGGATCGGCAAATACTCGCCCTCCAGCTCTTGGTGCAGCTCCACGTCGTTCCAGGTGACGAGCTTGCCGCCCTCGTACAAGAAAGGCTCGATCGAAAAACCTTTCCGGTCTACCTCGACCATGCCCTCCTCGTTGACAAGCGCCTCCTTCTCGTCCGCCGGCACCCCCGTGACGGTCCAGTAGGATTGCTGGCCACCCAGGTATTTGGGATAACTGCCCCTGTCCGCATCGGCCGCGACCGCGGCGAAGAAGTGGTTCGGCGAGAGGGAGAAGTCATAAGGCTGGATGGCGATGTCCTTGATCCCGTAACCCTGGTCCCGGCTGCTTTGGGAAAGCCACAGCCTGAGGTAGCGGGACTCGCCATCGGGGAGCGCGACATAATCACGCCCGCCGTTGCCTTCCTGGACGCCATAGACCCTTTGCCAGGCTTCCCCGTCATCGGAGATCTGGACCTCATAAGCCACCGCATGGTCCTGCGGGTCCCAGTCGATGACGAGCCCACCGTATTCCCGCGGTTTCCCGAAGTCGAAGAGGACCCACTGGTCCTCGGCTACGGCCCCGCTCCGCCAGTCGGTGGCCTGGTCGTTGTCGAGCACCCATTCGGCCTCGTGACCCGGAGCGGTCGTCGAGGCACGCACCACCGGCACCTGCGGCGGATCCCCCTGGGGCTCGCGTTCCTCGATGGCGAGATCATCGATCCAGATCGAGCCCTTGCCTCCGCTGCCAGCCGTGATCGCGAACTCGATGGCGGAGATGTCCGCAGGCTCACCCCCGTTCGCCGGACCCCAGGCGAACCGAATATGGCGCTTCTTGATCACCTTCTTCTGCCAATCGGTGGGCAAGACGAGATCCCTTTGCTTCAACCACCACACATTCAGTCCGGAGCGATCGACGAGCTTGAACTCGAGGTGGTTGACCGGGGCCTCGGCACGGATCTGAAGGGTGAACTGGTAGTTAGCCGGGAGCGGCATCGCGACCTCGCGACGAGCGATCGCATGGCCGCCGCGCCCATGGAAGTCGAAATCGAGGCGCATGGCCATCCCCGAGTGGCCCTTGTCCTGCGCGATATCGAGCTCGACGCCTTCTGCGCTGGTCGCCTTCCATTGGCCGGGTTGCTCGAAATCGTCGACCATGGCCGCGAGCGCGGCCTCGATCGGAATGCCGATCAGGGTGAGTAAGAGCGCGGCCGCGATTATCCACGCCCGCGCGCGTCCAGCAATTGCAATCATGTTCTACTCCTCAGTCTTTGATGCTGCCGAGCATTCCCGTCGATATGAGCCTTGCAGCGCCGCGTAGAAAACGATGACGGGTAGCACCGTCGAGACAGGTCCTGCCACATGAGCGCGGTGTCACCGCGCGAGGTCGAGCCGCGAAAACAGCGTCCGGTACTGATAGAGTCTCGGCTCGCTCGGGAGCCATCGCGGCGGATAGCCGCTCGCCTCCCCGCGTGCACGAAGGAGGCCATGACCGTCCAGGGAGCGGAAACAGGGCGGCGCAAGGGCGGTACACACACGGACCGCAATCGGCTGGACCGTCTGGGCCCTCATCGCGCCCCGTCCGCCCCAGGCGCGCGACAAGATCCCGGCGCTCACGATGGAGCCGGACAGCCTAGGGCATCTTCCACTGCTGATATATCCAAGTCTCCGTGAGCGTCTCTTTGCCGGACTTGAGGTAGGCGCGCAAATCGATCGGCGTCTCCACACCGCCGGGCTCAAGGTAAAAGGCAAGGCGCCAAGTTGCCGTGAAGGGATCCTTCTCGACCGTGACGTCCTTGCCGATCCGTCCTGCCGAGCTGGAGACTTCCGCTTCGACCGGGGCGTGCGGCTCCAGCGCACGCAGCTTGTCACTGTCGAACTCGACGATGAACTTCCGCTTGACGTCGATCGGCTCTCCGTACTCGCTCCTGCCAGTACGGCTCGAGGCGACCAGACCGGACCCCCCATCGAGGGCATGGTCCAATAAAAAGTGCAGGCGGTAAGCAAAGGTCCAGTCCTGGCCCGCCTGCGCGCGGCGTTCCGGCACCCAGAACGCCACGATGTTGTCGTGCCAATGGACTTGGGTCGGTAGCTCGATCAGATAGACCGAGCCCGGGCCCCAGTCGCCGACCGGTTCGATCCAAGCGCTGGGGCGCAAGTGATAAAGTGCCCAGCGGTCCTGGTAGTGATCGTAATCGCGGTCCCGCTGCATGAGACCGAAGCCAGCGACATCGTCTGCCTCAAACACGCTCACGGCCGTGCCGGGGGGGTTGATCAATGGCCGCCAGACCTTCTCCCCGTTGCGCGCATGGATGAGCAGACCGTCCGAGTCGTGCGTTTCCGGCCGGACGCCGTCCTGGAAGCGATCGCTGTTCTCACCGTAGTCGAACATGCTGGTCAAGGGCGCGATCCCCAGGCGCTCGACACCCTGTCGCATGAACAGCCGGCATTTGACGTCCATGCTCACCTCGACTCCTGGGTGAATCACAAACTGGTAGGCGCCGGTCGCGCTCGGGCTGTCCAACAGGGCGAATACCGTCAGGGAGGTACTGTCCGGGCGCGGCTTCTCGATCCAGAACTCCCTGAAGACCGGGAACTCCTCGGCCTTGGCGAGGCCGCTGTCCA
Organism: Gammaproteobacteria bacterium; assembly: GCA_050740695.1. Lineage (GTDB taxonomy): Bacteria > Pseudomonadota > Gammaproteobacteria > JACCXJ01 > JACCXJ01 > JACCXJ01. The sequence continues at coordinate 14,572 of JBOIDR010000065.1, forward strand.
CGGCCAGTCCGCGGGCCGAAAGCCCATACTGGTGCATGCCTCCCTCGCGGAAGCGGCGCACCACCTCATGAGGCTCGCCGAAGCCTTGGGCCCTGAAATAGCTCGCCCCCAAAAAGGCCACGAACTCCTCGTATATGCCATCTTGGAGCACCGGATACAACAGGCGAAAGCCGGCGAATCCGGTGTCGGGCGAGAGGCCCTTCGGAACCCGGTTCTTTCCGTAGTCGAACAGGTCGACGGAGAAAGGCAGGCGTTGCGCCTTGCCCTCCTCAAGAACGTTGATGAAAACGCGATCCTTGAAGCCGAAACCGCGGTGAAACAACTGCAGTTGGAAAGGTAGAGCCTCGCGGCGCCAGAGGCTCCGGTTGATATCGTGGTTGATGTCCCGATACTCCATATAACCCGCGATATGTTCCAGGTCCTCTCCAGGCACTCCCCGATCCGGGGCGAACGCCGCTTGGGCCAGTGATCGGGCGGTTCGTTCCAGGGTCCCGAAATCGAAGCCCATTGCGGGTGCGATCGGCGCGCCGTCGGCCGCGTGCGCGCCGGGTGCGAGGCAAGCTGCGCTCACATATAGGAGCATGACGAACCGGCTGATAGGAGGTACGCTCATCTCTGGCATGGTTTGGGTCGCTGAGGTCGCAAGTAGTATAAGGCAAGGCTCCGTGATTGGGGAAATCGCGCCGTGGCCCCGGATGGCGCACCCCGCGCTCAGCGGGTAGGCGTCCATCCCCCTTGGCCTGCGCCCACCAGAGACGCCGGCTGGACCTCGCCTAGGGCCGGCTCCACTGATGGATCCAGGTCTCCGTGAGGATCCGTTCCCCGAGCTTGAGATAAGCTCTAAAATCCACCGGGTCGTGCCGGGGATCGGGCGCAAACTCGAACACCATGCGCCACGATCCGTTGATCAGGTTCTTGTATACCTCGAGTTTTATGACGCTACCCGAGGAAGCGCTCAGGACAGGCACGACGCGCGCTTCCGGGCTCAATGCGCTCAGGGCCTCGCCCGCATAATCGACGACGAATTTCCGTTTGCTCGGGTCGAGTCGGCCCGCGCCCGAGGCCCCGGCCCAGGTGGACATCACTTTGCCTCCGGGTGGGACCGGGGAACTGTTGAGGAGGAAATGCAGGCGATAGTCGAAGGACCATTCCTGACCGACAGCGGTGGACTTCTCCGGTACAAAAAAGGCCACGATGTTGTCGGAGAACTCGGCATCGCTCGGGATCTCGATGAGATAAATCGATCCCGGTCCCCATTTGCCCGCGGGCTCGACCCAGGTGCTCGGGCGCGCGTGATACATGGAGGTCAGATCTTGATAATGATCGAACGCTCGATCGCGCTGTATGAGGCCGAAGCCCGAGACGTTCGCTGCTCGAAAGACGCTGGTAGCAACCCGCCGCGGGTTATTCAAGGGGCGCCAAACCCACTCTCCGTCGCGTGCCGCGATGAGCAGGCCATCGGAATCGTGCACCTCGGGTCGGAAGTCTTCGAAGTGCCTGTCACTGTGCTCGCCATGGAAGAACATGCTGGTCAAGGGCGCGACACCCATGCGTCGTACCCCTTGCCGAAAAAACACCCGGACCTTGATCGCCATCGACAGGTCGACACCGGGGTGGATGACGAAGCGGTAGGCCCCGGCCGCGCTCTTGCTGTCTAGCAAGGCATAGACGGTGAGCGTCTCATCTTGAGGTTCTGGTTTTTCTATCCAAAACTCGTTGAATATCGGGAACTCCTCCGGTTCGGGAAACCCGGTGTCGAGCGCCAGGCCTCTGGCGGAAATGCCGTAGACCGGATCCGAGATCTCGCGCCCATACCACGGCCCCAGGCTGCTCACGGCCCGGAAGTAACTCGCCCCTTGAAAGACCGTGACTTCTTCGTAGGGGCCATGTTTACGCAGGGGATAGAGGATACGGAACCCCGCGAAACCGAGATCGCTCGGTAGTGCATGGGGGAATTCGTTCTCGCCGAAATCGAAAAGCTCGGGCGCGTACCGGATCGGTTTCGATGCACCATGGTCGATAATGTTGACGGTGATCCTATGTTTGTGACGACCTCCGCGGTGGAAGAACTGCAATTGGAACGGAAGTCCCTCATCAAGCCAGAGCGACTTCTCGCGGCGGTAACGAATCTCCCGGTACTGGTCGTAATCCAGACGGTCCAGGAACTCGGGCAGCACCTCGGTTACCGGAACATGAGGACGGCCGGCGCGCGCCTTGGCCTGCCGCTCTATCTCGGTGAAATCGAAGGGCGCTGATGGGGCCTTAGGTTCTGGTGAGGGCGCTTCGCTCTGCGGCGAAGCGCCGCTTAGCGGGAATATGCCAAGCAACAGGATGACGACGCAATATGCGAGATATTGCATGGTTCTACTCTCGGCTTGATTTCAATATGAAGGGTTCAAACCCCCGCCTTTCAGGCGGGCAGATTTCATCTGCATCCATGAGCGGGCATGGTAGCATAGTCTGATTGAAGAAGGGGATCCGATGGACGGCAGCCATACGGTAGTCAAGGTTGAATGCCACTTTGTCTGGGTAACGAAGTATCGCTACCAAATCCTGAAGGGAGAGGTGGAGCCGTAGACGCGTCGTTCAGTCGACGCGTATCCGGACTTTCAGTCCGTAACTCAAACCCACCGGCTTTTAGCCGGTGGTTGTTTAGTCAGCGGCGTTGTTCCTGCAATCCATACTTACTGCGGTCACAGCTTCCTAGATCCCCTCTCCCTCCGGGAGAGGGCTGGGGCTTCCGAGATTCCCTCTCCCTCGAGCCTGTCCAGCGAAAGCTGGGGATGAGGGGAGCAATAAAGGACGACATGTACCCATTTTAAGGTATAGAAAGGATATCGGGATCCGCGGCCAGACACAACCGAGAGGACCTGACCCGGCGCGGCTTCGACCATCGGCGGGCAGGTTGGTCACGCGAACGACGGGCTCGGGCGGTATGGCCGGGCTGCGCCCTTAAGTACAGACGTGGCATGGCTGCGGGCGGGATCGTATAAACTGCGCGCGTCATGATCTCTTTAAGCAATAGAGCTCACGGCATTGCCGTCATTCTGCTGTGCGCTGCCGTCCCGCTCTGCTTCGGCGCCCTCGCGCTCGTCCTCGGCCAGGATACCAACTGGGACCTGCGCAATTACCATTGGTACAATCCCTATGCTTTCTTGACGGGGCGGCTCGCCCTCGATATCGCTCCCGCCCATGCGAACACCTTTTACAACCCGGTGCTCGATGTCCCCGTCTATGTGCTCGCCCAGGCGCTGCCGGCGAAGGCGGTGGGTTTTCTGCTGGGGACCGTGCAGGGCCTGAATTTCGTGCTTCTGTTCGCCTTGCTGCGCGCGCTGCTCGTGGCACACTCGCCGGCGCAGCGCTCCGGTCTTGCCGCGGTGGTGGCCGGCGTCGGCGTCTTGGGCGGCGGCCATCTCTCCCTGGTGGGCACCACGTACTACGACAACATCATCAGCCTCGCCGTGATCGGCGCGGCGCTGATCGTCGTGGCATCGGCATCTAGGGTATTCGCCGGGCCGATGCGCTCGTCGTTCGCTCGCACCGCCGCCGCGGGGCTCGTCCTCGGGGCCGGCGCCGGCCTCAAGCTGCCCACGACCGTCTTCGCGGTCGGCTTTTGTGTTGCCTTCCTCGTCACCGCCGGATCGCCGGGCCGCCGCTTGGGCCTCGCCTTCGCCTTCGGCATCGGCGTCCTCGGCGGCATGGCGGCCTTCGCCGGCCCTTGGATGTGGTATCTCTGGACCGAATTCCACAATCCGCTGTTCCCCTATTTCAACGAAGTCTTCCGCTCGCCAATGGGCCTGCCGGCGAGCTACCGCGACACCCGTTTGATCCCAGAGAGCCTGTGGGAAGCCCTGGCCTTTCCAGTCCTCTTCAGCCTCGATCCCTACCGAGTGGGCGAGACCGCCTTCCGCGACTTTCGCATCCTCGCGGCCTATGTCGTGCTGCTCGCGACCCCGCTCATCCTCTTCTGGGGCCGGCGCCGCGCCCAGCGCGCCGCCGCCCCGGCGGTGGATCCCCCGGCGGTGGATCCCCTGCGCGCACGCTATGTCATCGCCGCCGCCGTCCTATCCTATGCCGTGTGGATCCCGCTGTTCTCCATTTACCGCTATCTCATGCCCCTCGAGATGCTGGCGCCGGTGCTGGTGACCGCGGCGGTCGGGCTTTGGCCCGTCGCACCGCGCGCGCGGGTGGCCGCCGTTGCGACGGTGCTGGCCGTGGTGGTCGTCACGGCGAAGCCGGGCTCCTGGGGAAGACTCGAAGGCTGGACCGATCGCTTCGTCGAGGCCGAGGCCCCGGCGCTGCCCCATCCCGACGCGACCTTGGTGGTCGTCACCGGCTTCGAGCCCGTGGCCTTCGTCATCCCGGCCTTTCCGCCGCCGGTGGCCTTCGTCCGCCTCCAGGGCTACCTCAATGACCATCCCGACGACGGCGACCACGGCCACGACGGCGACACCGGCCTCGACCGCCGCGTCCGCGAACGGCTCGCGCGCCATCGCGGCGACCTCTATCTCTTGTTTCCCGAATGGGCCGCCCGGGAGCATCCCGTTTGGGCTGCCCGGGAGCGAAAGATCGCCGCGGCGGCACTGCTCCGCTACGGCCTCGAGGCCGACTTCGGCGCCTGCCGCCCGGTCCCAGCCAATCTGGCGGATTACGTGAGGCTGTGCCCCGTCGCGCGCCGGAGCGGACCAAGCCCGGCCCATGATAGGAAGGACGCCGCCCGCATGCCCGGCGAAGCTCTGCCATGACCTCCGCCGCGCCTACCATCGCCGTCCTCGTGCCTTGCTACCAAGAGGAGGCCGCCATCGCCCGCGTGGTGCGCGACTTCAAGGCTGCGCTCTCGGACGCGGCCGTCTATGTCTACGACAACAACTCCACCGACCGCACCGCCGCCGTCGCCCGTGCCGCCGGCGCCGTCGTCCGTCCCGAGCCCTTGCAGGGCAAGGGCAACGTCGTGCGCCGCATGTTCGCCGACGTGGAGGCCGACGTCTATGTGCTGGTGGACGGCGACGACACCTACGACGCCGCCAGCGCGCCGGGGCTCGTGCGCCACCTCCTCGTCGAGCAGCTCGACATGGTGAACGCGGCGCGGGTGTCGACGGCCGAGGCCGCCTACCGCCCCGGGCACCGTTTAGGCAACCTGATATTGACCAGCCTCGTCACGCTCGTCTTCGGCAAGCGCACGACGGACATGCTTTCCGGATATCGCGTGTTCTCGCGGCGCTTCGTCAAGACCTTCCCGGCCCTCGCCGAGGGCTTCGAGATCGAGACCGAGCTCACCGTCCATGCGCTGGAGCTGCGCATGCCCATCGCCGAGGTCCCGACGCCCTACCGGCAACGTCCGCCGGGCTCGCTCTCCAAGCTCTCCACCTTCCAGGACGGCTTCCGCATCCTCCGGATGATCGGCAAGTTGGTGAAGGAGGAGCGGCCCCTGGGATCCTTCTCAGTCACCGCCGCCGCGCTCACCCTCGCCTCCGTGGCGCTCGCCTGGCCGATCTTCGTCACCTATATGGAAACCGGACTGGTGCCGCGGCTGCCGACGGCGGTCCTGTCCACCGGACTCATGATCCTCGCCTTCCTCGCGCTCGCCTGCGGGCTGATCCTCGAGACCGTGACCCGCGGCCGACGCGAGGCGAAACGCATGCGCTACCTCGAGCTCGCGGCCCCCGCCTTCGATCCTGCCACCGTCCGAGGCGGCCCGCCGTGAGCGCCGAAGCCTTGGATACGGCCCGCCGCGGCTCGGGTCGATTCCTGCGCTTCGGCCTCGTCGGCACGGCGGGCTTCGTCGTGGATGCCGCCGCCTTGACTGCGGCGATGGCCTGGCTCGGCCTCGGGCCCTATGGCGCACGCGTCGTGTCCTACCTTGCTGCCGCTACAGTCACCTGGGCCATGAACCGGCGGTTTACCTTCGCGGGCGCCGATCCGCGCCATCCGGCGGCGCAATGGCGCCGCTTCGTCGCCGCCAATAGCGTGGGCGCCCTCGTCAACTACGGCACCTATGCGGCGCTCTTGGCCTTCGTGCCCCTGGTCGCCGCCCGGCCCGTGCTCGGCGTCGCCGCCGGCTCCGTCGCCGGGCTGGTCTTCAATTTCACCATCAGCAAGCTCTGGGTGTTCCGCGCAGCCACATCGCCGCCGACCGACGCAGCGACATCCTAGCTAAAACCCCAATTGCTTGCCTCGGCCGGTGTACAAACTCAAGCCCAGAGCGGTCATGAAAGCGCTGAGGCTGTTCCCCAGCTCGTGGCGGCGGTTCTTGGTCCGCACCGCCTCGGAAGCGCGGGATGACGCCGTAGGGGTAGCCGTAGCTGTTTCCGGTCTATTCGTAGCCCCTAACTAAGACAGTCTCATAAAGGGTCGCCCCGCTGAGGTTCGCGCCCGCCTGAGGTACGCCCCGCTGAGGTCTGGGTCTATTCCTTGATTGTTCCTCCGCCATTCTTCCCAAACACCAACGCCTTGTTTGAGTATCGCGGAGCGCTTCCATGTGATGAGTGTACGCCGCTGGCGAGACAAGCGCTGACGTGCAGCCAAGGTAGCAAGCGTGGGGCGCGTGCCCGCGCCATTCATTGGAGGTATTCGAGCTTCCTCGATATGTCAAACAAGGGTGGCTGCCGGCACACTGGGGAAGCCACGTCGAATCACTCAACGCCGCTGACTTCACCGAATGAGTTGGCGCGGACACGCGCCCTACGATCGCTGTTGGAGAAGTTGACAACATATTGACCTGTTGTTATTCTTTCCCGCCGTCCACTGCTGGATGAACGCCACAATGTTGCTGATGGTGCTTTTGTCGAAGCGGTGGTGTGGGAGGTGCCGAAGCCTCTACCGGGTAGTACGCATGTTTACAAGTACCGACTGGCGTTGGTGATCGAGGGACGGTGCGTGCTGCGCTATGACAACGAGCCGGGGAAGGGTGATCATCGGCACGTCGGCGATCGGGAGACGCCTTACGGGGAGGTACCATCATCGGGTGTGTAAAAGCGAGAAGGCGGTGTATCCTCAAGGATGACGAATGAAACGGGCTTAGCGGCCCTCTAGCGGCCCTAAACCCTAAGGAGCACACCGCCATGAAAGAGAGAATCACGAAAGCAGTCGAGAAGTCAAGAGTCGTATGGGAGAACCTTGAGTCCTGGGCTCGGGAGAAGGTCCGGGGGTATCTTCA
>JBOIDR010000066.1:0-21221 GCA_050740695.1 Gammaproteobacteria bacterium
TGCCATTAGCCGCAAAGGCGAACAGGATCGCAACATTCGCACATCGATCGCTCACTACGTTGGAGCATTGCGAGTCTTCTTCCGCTACGCAGAGCAACGCGGGTGGTGCCCTCGTGGTCTTGCGGCGAGCAGAGGGTCTGTCGTGCTGTGCTGTGAAAGCTCCTGAAGAGCGCCGTGCGGGAAATCTGCATGCGGCGTTCTGTGGGAACCGAAGGCGGGTGACCGCCTTCGGTGACCCGGTACCGGAAGGGAAACCGACTGGTCTACCCGACAACCAGCACACTCGCTTGCAGGTCTGCCAGAAGCGGTACGAGCTCGCGCCAGAAGGCGTCCCACCGAGACAGATCCCCCAGGTTCCAGTCCGTCTCGAACTTCGGATCAGTGATACCATCCGTCATGAGCACCAGTGACGTAAACTTGGGCACCAGTTCGACGCGGATCCGCTTCATGGTTTCTTCGACAGAATTCACCAGCGAGCGGTCCAGGAAGCGTGTCTGGCCGGCGAACTCGCCGAAATCGACCTTCCCGAGGACCTCCACCCTGGTTTTCTTCTGATACGCGGCCACCGCCCCATCGCCGACCCAATAGGAGGCCAACAAATGACCGTGAGAAGTCCTTCTATGAACGCCTAGGATGAGGGTAGTCGAATAGTCTTTTGCCGGTATACCCCTTGTTTTAGCCTCACCTTCAATGGCCTTCACGGCATTGAGTGCCGCCGTTCCTAGGACATGGTAAGCAGCCGTCTTCGCACGAGCACGATCCGGCGAAGAGCTCGAGGCCAGATGGGCAGCAGCCTCTTCAAGGTTTCGGCCCCGCTCATCACCAAGAGCGACCTTCAGAACGTCGCCGGCCTTTTGCACAGCAATCTGCGAGGCGCGACGGGACATCATCGCGCTGCCGGCGCCGTCGGCTACCGCTAGAACGTTCCACCCCGCGCTCACATCGAGAAAGAAATCGTCCTCTCGGAAACCGCCGACGTGGGCATGAGAGCGGCCGCGTTTACTGGCGCCTGCTAGCCTCCACCCATGATCCCCTTGCAGATACCCCTTGTCCGTGTCGGGTTTCCAGTCCGGGTCGCTTTGAGCGGACTGGAGGTCATTCCACAAGGAGCGCGGGTCCGGGTTCACCGTGAGCAGGCATTCGCTCACTAGCAGGGGACGGTCAGGCCCGACGAGCGCGAAGCGGTAATGGATCCTCAGGACATGGTCGCCGGCAACAGTCGGTGTACCGCACAGCACGCGCGATGCGGTGTCATAGACCACCCCGATGCCTTGCAGCCCGACGATGTCGACAATCTCGACGTCTGCGTTCCCGGCGGCGTGAATCCCGGAACACAACTCCTCGCCCACCTTGCCGTTTTTTTCGAGTGTAAACATACCTTCGCGGGCGGTGGCTTGTCGGGGACCCGGCCGACCGGGATCGCCCCGGGTCTCTGGGCCCGTTGTCCGCTAGACTGGCCCGCGGCGGGCGGTGATACGCCAGGGGGGAGCGCCTATCCTTGGGGCGGTTAGGCCCCGGCGCGACAACACGCGCCGGACCGGGCTGCGCCGGCTTGAAGGTGACGATGGGATCGGCATGAGGTACGTCGCCGAGCCTCGGCGTGGGTCCCCGGCCAGTCAGGTGCTCCTTCAGCGACTCCAGCAACTGCGCCAGGCCTGGATGCTCCGTGTCACCCGTCCATCCGATGAGATCGGCGGTTTGCGTATGGCGGAACCCAACAGGCGATTTCACGCTGTCGATGCGCGCGGGGAAAAGGATTCCCTTGTCTCTGCCGTCCGAGCTTCGTCCAGCACGTCGTGGCTCTTACGGGACGCGACGGACCAGAGGACGACCACGGCGCTAGCCGCATCCAGTTCATTTTCGATGACTTCGTCATAGCGCCGCCCGACATGGGTCTGCACATCCATGAACACCGACCACCCCTCCGCCCGCAGCCGCTCCGCCAGCCGGCGCGCCACCGCGCCGTCGGTTCTCGAATAGGCGATGAAGATGTCGCTCATGCTGGATGGCTCCTCCGGCCATCAGCCCGGAACGTCTGCCCTATCGTTGTTTGGCTTGGCGCCGTGCCTTTGCCAGGAAGGCAACTTGGCCGCCCAGACCGGAGTATTATCATGGACATGGCTTCTGCCCGGGAAGGCAGGCGTTCGCAAGGCCGGGTGAAGCCGACACGTTGGCGCCACCGGGTGGAGCGTTGATATATGTTGATATATTCTGACTTCGAGAACCGGCAGCACCATCGACAGCCACTCGCGATCCTCGCGATCGCAGGAGTTGAACCCATGGCGACCCGCCCTCCGCTGCACGTGCACCCGCTGGCCCACCCGAAATCCGAGGGGCCAACGAATTGGCATCGGCCTTGATGCGGCGCTTCGTCGAGCCGCCCGCCAGCGGTGGCTTGCGCATTCCGGTCTTCTTCACGCCGGATCGCGGCGACGATCTCCCGCCGGAGCTCGGCAAGGAAGGGGGACTGAGCCTCGACGCCGGCACACGATCGTCGTGGTGCTAGCCGACGAGCGCATGCTGCGCACGGTGCCCAACGGGACAGGTGACGCCTGGGTCGCCTTCGTACGGCGTGCGATCGAGCTGTCCCCGCTCGATGCGAGCCCGCAGCACGTCTTGCCGGTTGCCCTGGAGCCGGAGGGGTTCCGATTGAGCGACGGCTCACCTGCTGCCGGCCCTCCTGGTGGACGGTAGCAAACCGCAGGCGGCGGAACGGCGCCTGGCCGAGATTTCCTTCCACGTGGCCGCGCGGGCGATTCAACTTCTGGCGCATGGCAAGGTCCCGGCGCTCGCACCGGACCGCATGAAGGCGCCGGTGACGATCTTTCTCAGTCACGCCAAGGCCATCTCGACCCGCGGCACCACGAGGATCCCCGTGCGCCAGACCCGCCAGGCGCTGAATGAGCTTCCCGTCGAGCAGTGGTACGACGCGCAGCAGATCGCCACCAGCCAGGACTTCGCGGATGCGATCTCGGCGGGGATCGCCTACGGAGGCGCCTTGAAGGGAACTTTGTCCGGGACCTCCAATTTCACGCTGCGGCTCTTCGAATTGGTGCGTACCTATTCCAAGCTGGCGGAAGGGGTGAATGCGCGACCGCTCCAGGGCGCCATCCTGAACGTCGCGCCGTGGCCGCTTTGGCTGGACTATGGCGAGAGCGAATGGAAGCTCTTTTCCGGAGACATCGCGGACTATGAGCAGGCACCGCGCCCGGATCTGCCCTGGAGCGATGACGAGGTGTTTCCGCCCGGGGCCAGCGCTCGCTTGCGCGGCTCGGACACGCCGGAGCGCGCTACGCCTGGGCGCGCGGCCTGACCGCGATGCGCGAGCGCATCACCGAGTTGTCCCAAGCACGATTAGTGATCGGCGGCGCACTGAAGGTGAAGTCTGGGCTGGTGCCGGGCGTGGTGGAGGAAATCTGGCTATCGCACGGAAGCAACCACTATACGTCGTCGGCGGATTCGGGGGCGCGGCGCGTGCCGTGAGCGACCGCCTACAGGGCATCGCGCGAGTGGAATTTACCGAGGACTGGCCCCGGTCGCACCTACCTGCCCAGCAGGGCGACGATTTCATTGGCGCAGATGGGCTTGGACATCGCGGTCTACGGCCTCATGGGGCTGGCGGCGGCGCTCAACAACGGCCTCGACGAGGCGGAAAATCGGGAGTTGATCCACTGCACGGATCCGCAACGCATCGCTGCTCTGGTGCTCACCGGGGGGCGACACTGACCAGGGTTCCAGCGTCATCTGCATAGAGGAGCGTATGCGCATCGCCCGTATCGTCGAAGCCGATTGTATCGGGTGCACGAAGTGCCTTAAGGCCTGCCCAGTCGATGCGATCGTGGGCGCCGCGGGGCAGATGCACACGGTCTTGATCGAGCAATGCACCGGCTGCGAGGAGTGCCTCCCACCGTGTCCGGTCGATTGCATCGAGCTGGTCCTGGCTCCCTTCGCCTGGGACGACGACCGCGCCCGGGCGGCCCGGGCGCGAGAGCGGGCACGCGAGGAGGCGCCCGTGGAGAAAGCCGATGGTCAGGAAGCCGATGGCCGGGGTCGTAGCGGGGACCGGGGAAGGGAGAGCGACTTCCCCGCATTCGATCCGGCCGCCGCACCGGCGGTGATCCGGGCCGCGGTCGAGCGGACCCAGGCACGGCGGCGGGGCCGGCCCGAGGGGGTGGCGACCGCGAAGCGTCGTGACCCCTACCTGCCCGGAGGCCCGGAGGCGCGCGGCACACCACCTGGCGCACGGACTGGCGGCACTCCTGGTCTCACTCGCGGGGTGCGCGACGGTACCGAAGACCGCCGGCTCCCCGCCCCCGGAGGCCAGCGTTCCCCCGCTCGTCGGTTATGCCTTGAGCCTGCGGGGGACGCCATACCGCTACGGCGACGACAGTCCGCGGCAGGGCTTCGATTGCAGCGGCTATCACCCTTAAGAGTCGTCAAGTCGGGATGAAAAGTACCCAGGTTCTCGACGTCACTCTTCAGCTCGCATGTGAACGGGAAGCTCTGAGGCAGTACGGCTCTAGCCCCCGCGCGGAGCCGCTTCAAGCACATAGCCCGCACGGAGTTGTTGAGAAACTTACATCCCTACAGTTTCTTCTTGGTATCATCCAGCGCGTTGCTTACCCCTAGTAGGTCTGCGTCCCTCCGGTTCCCGATCCTTCGGCCCATCCGAAAGATGCGCGCCGCCGCCGGCGAAGAAGGCGATTACCCCTACCACCCCGAGAATGATGATAGCAATTATGAAAAAGGCCCTCCGTGCAGACCAACCAAATAGGCCCGTCCCGGCAAAAATGGCGAAACACACTAGGGTAATCAGCGTCCTCGTCGTATCCGTCATGTCATACCAACGACTGCCGATGTAGCGGTAGAGAAAATAGAGCAGACCGCAGCTGCCACCGAAGATGGCGAAGGCGAGAAGAGGTTCCTCAAAACCGTCTCTCTTCGCTGAAACCAGGGTTGCCAAGGTGCCTACTACGCCGATAAAGCCGACGATCCACAAGCAAACGCCTAAACCATATCGAAGAAAGGTTCTCATGGCACTACCTCCTCGGTATACATCGCCGCTTAAACACGACATTGGATGACAACGTAACGGGGCTAGACGCTATGACTAAGGTAGACCCCATTGTCAACACCACGAGCGAGGATTGTACCGTGGTTATGCACAGTATCACACCCAAGGCCACAGTGTCACACACAAGGCGACAGAGGTTTGTTCATCCACACGAGGTGAAGTATGGCCACCCGCAGCGAACGCCGGCGTAGAAAGATGCATCCTCTGACGCGGTCGCCGAAGAACCCGGCGGGCACCGCACGGCGGTCGTGGAGTTTTCCTCGCGCTCGTTCGTCATGTCTTCGGCCCTGCGTAGCTCACGCGCCAAATGCATTCTCCGCCGTCGTCGGTCACGAGCAAGGCCCCATCTTTGGCCACCGTGATGCCGACGGGCCGGCCCCAGACATCGCCCTCCGGCGTGACGAAGCCGGTCAGGAAGTCGATGTATTCGCCGGTCGCCTTTCCGTTTTCCGTCGGGATGTGGATGACTTTGTAGCCGGTGCGGCGGGTGCGATTCCAGGACCCGTGCTCGGCGGCAAAGGCGTGCTGGCGATACTCAGCGGGGAACTGGCTGCCATCGTAGAACGCCAGATCGAGCGACGCGGAGTGCGATTGGATGAGCACGTCGGGCGTCAGGACTTTTTCTTTCAGGTCCGGGTGCTTGCCCGGGTGCCGCGGATCTTGATGGCCGCCCATGTAAAACCACGGCCAGCCGTAAAAGCCGCCCTCCTGCACGCGTGTTACGTAGTCTGGCACGAGGTCGTCACCGATCCCGTCGCGTTCGTTCACAGACGTCCATAGCTCCCCGGTTTCCGGATGAATGGCGAGCCCGACGGGATTGCGGATGCCGGTCGCGAAGACGCGCCCGTTTTTGCCGTCGGGATCGTACTCGAAAATGCGGGCTCGATCTTTCTCTGCGTCGCCGTCATCGACGTTCGACTTCGAGCCGACGGAGACGAACATCTTTTTTCCGTCTCGCGAAAAGACGATGTCGCGCGTCCAATGGCCGCCGCCCGTGAGTAGTCCGCCGCTCGACAGCTCGACGAGTTTCTCCGGCTCACCTTCCGCCTTCCTCTGGCCGCTGCGGTACGGCAGCCGCACGACCGCGTCGGTGTTCGCGATGTAGATGTGCCGCGGCTCCGGGCCGGGCGGGTGAAAGGCGATTCCAAACGGCTGCCTCAAGTCACCGGCGAAGATCTCGCTCAGCTCCGGCTTGCCGTCGCCATCCGCATCGCGCAGCACGCGTACCCGGTCGGCTTTGCTCTCGGCGACGAAGAGATCCCCGTTCGGCGCCGCGACGATCACGCGCGGATTCTTCAAGTCGCGCGCGAGCTCTTCGACTTTGAATCCGTCCGGCGCCTTCGGCCACGCGCCCTCGGGGCGCTTGACGACGTTCGGAGGGTTCCTGGCGGACTCCGCGGCGTTCGGCGCGGGAAGATCGTTGAGCGTCAATCTCCGCCGCAAACCCGGTGCGTCGGTCGTCCAATCGCCCAGCGCGGCTTTGCCGGTGAGCACCTTCGCTTCGGCCGCGTGCGGTGAGCGGTCCGGGAACAACAGTATGGCCGCCAGCAACGGCCACAGCCGCACGAAAGCAGGCGGCCGGCCGGGAGTGAGCGTGGGAGTGCGGAACATCATCGTTTTCATCTTCCCCGTAGTTCGCAGTGGAACGAGAGCATGGCCTTTGCCAATCCCTTGGGCGGCACAAGGCGCGTTGAACCAAAGCCTTTTTCCCAGTTCATTCACCAATTGTGGCTGGCTGTGCTCCTCGCCACGTGGTCCGGAATCGTCCGCTCGCAGGAGCAGGTAGTGCGCGGTTGGAAACGGTCACCCGTCGTCGCGGATCGGCTGCCTGTGGGCGCAACAGATGTGCCGTTTTCCGGCATCGTCATCAGGCGCAAAGAAGGATAGGATGTTCAACGCGGTTTTGCAACTGATACTGTTGCGTCGGACGGGCAAGGGGCGGGGCCCGGTCACTCGACCGGGCCCCGCCATGTCCCATCGAACCGTAGATCCTTAATCGCGAGGATTCCGAGCACCGCCGAAATGCGAGATCCCGAGCGCAGCAGATTTTTCACAAGCTCTGAGGGCCGGCTAGGGGCTGCCCCAGAGTTCCTGCAACCGCTTGGCGCGGCCGCAGCTGTATTTGTAAAACTCGTAGCGTATCGGATTCTTCCGGTAGTAATCCTGGTGGTATTCCTCGGCCGGGTAGAAGACCCCCGCCGCCACGATCTCCGTGACGATCGGCGCCTTGAAACGCTGCGAGAAGGCGAGCTTTGATGCGTCGGCGAGCCGTTTCTCTTCGTCGCCGTGATAGAAGATCGCCGAGCGATATTGGTTGCCGTGGTCGCAGAACTGGGCGTTCGCGGTCAGCGGATCGATGTTGTGCCAGAAGACCTCCAAGAGCTGTCCGTAGTTCACCCGCGAGGGATCGTAACGGACCTCGATGGCTTCGGCATGCCCGGTGCCCCCGTCCGAGACGTCCTGGTAGGTCGGGCTAACCGACTCACCGCCGGTATAGCCCGAGGTCACCGATACCACCCCGGGGACCTTTCCGAACGCCTCTTCCATGCACCAGAAACAGCCCCCCGCGAAGGTCGCCAGCGACTCGGGGGCGCCCAGCACGGGCTGCCCGGCGAATGCGAAGGCGAGGGCCTGCGACAGTATCCAGGGCCAGGAATTCTTGGGTCTCACCGCTGTCGCCGACCGCAATGGATACTCACGTGTTGAATGTAGAGCACGACCTCAGTTGGGCCGCTCGTCACTCCCGGCAATCACGATCGTGGGCCCCAAAGGATCACGGCAGCACCGAGAAGGCAGACGACTGCTCCTGCTGTGTCCCAACGATCGGGCCGTATGCCTTCGACGATCCAGAGCCACAGGAGCGAGGCGACGATGTAAACACCTCCGTACGCCGCGAATGCCCTGCCGGCATACGTGGAGTCTACTCGAGTCAGGCACACGGCGAAGAGCACCAGACTTCCGACCCCCGCCAGGGTCCACCATGGCGTGCGGCCCAGGCGGAGCCATGCCCAGAACGCAAAACAACCCGCGATCTCGAACAAGGCGGCAAGCAGGTAGAAGCGGGCGGTGGGGAGAAGATCGTCACCGGCCATTGGAGGTTCCGGGTGAGGTGTCGAGGAGCGTGGATAGGAACTCCTCGGTCCCCTCTGGACCGGTCACTTCGAGCCGCACCGGTCCGTCGCCAGGTTCAACGAGCAGCAGGAAGCTCAGGAACCGGCAGCACCGGTGTTCGGCATCGATGACGGCGGCCACCTCCTTCACCAAGTCGTCGTGGGGATCAAACCGCCAGCGAAAGCCTCCAGGAATGGGCTCTTTCGCGCTGGCCCTGGCCAAGAGCCCTGGCAGCAGTCCGCTGCGCATCGCCGCGAGCTCGGCCGGCGTCAGAGTGCACGCGATGGGAAGACTCGCGCTCTCCTCATCCTCTGGGTTCATGTTGCTTATCGGCCCAACCTTTAAATAGATCCGGCTAAGCGATCAGCGCGCCGAGCCGAGCTGCCGCAGCACGTGCCACAGCGAGCGGACGTCGGACCAGGATTCCGGCAAGACCAGGGTGATGGCGATCTGCTCGAGCGCGGCGATCACACAGAGAAGCGTCGCCAGCCGGAAGGGCCAGGTCGGCCCCCCCGCGAACATGAGGAGCGCCGCGCCCCCGGTGGCCGCGGCGGCGAGCTTCACCGCCCAGGTGTGGTAGCTCGTGAGCGACCGGAACTTCAGGAGCCCGAAGAGCGCCGGCACGGAGTAACTCGCGATCACCAGCGTGACGAACGTGGCCTCCTGGCGCAAGAGCTCGGGCCACAACCACCACGCCGAAATCGGAATGGTGATATAAATGATCACATCGGCCATTGTGTCCAGCATCGACCCGAGCTCGGACTCCTGGTGAAACCAGCGCGCCAGGAATCCATCGAGGGCATCGCTCACGAACGACAGCAAGAGCAGGGCGACATAGGCCCGCGGGTAACCGTGCCAGGCGAGGTAGAGCAACAAGGGCGCCGCGATGAAACGGAAACAGCTCAGGAGATTGGGCAGGTTCGCGATGCCGTTCAAAACCGCCATGGCGCACGCCCCATAGGGTGAAAACCTACTGCGCTCCGGGATCGCGCCGGCCGGACGACCCCAAGAGCCCCTCGACTACCCCATCGGTCCGATCCTTCAGCGTTTTCAACCAGCGCCGCGCCCAGGCGAACTCGATCCCGAGGATCCCGAGGCCCACCGGGATCACGATGAACGCGGGGCCGGGCAACACGATCATGGCGACCCCGACCAACAGCACGGTGAGCCCGAAAGACCCGATGACCAAACGGCGGGCCAGCTTGTAACTCATCTGCATCGCCGAGCGCATGATCAGCGCACCCGGCGTCGCTGCCGGGTTCGAACCGCCTTGGCGCCCTCGACGGGGTGTTCACCCGCGGACGCATCGGTGTCGAGGGCGAACGACGCATACAGGGCCGCATGGTCCGAGAGCCTGCGCCATGGGTTCCCGCTCAGGCACCGGCAGGCCGTAGGCCGGGCCCCGCGATAGAAGATGCGGTCGACCGGCAGGAGCGGGAGCCATACCGGGTAGGTCCTGGCCGGGCGCCGTGTGAGGGTCACGAACACATCCGACAATCCGAAATCATCGTGTACCTGGCGCCCCGCCTGGCCGGTCCAGTCGTTGAAATCCCCGGCGATGATGAGGGGCGCATCGTTCGGTACGTGCGAGCGGATGCGCTCGCACAGGACCCCGAGTTGCCGCCGCCGTTCGACCGCGCGGAGCCCGAAATGAATGCAGATGACATGCACCGGCCCCTGGGCCTTGGGGGGCTCGATCACGCCGTGCAAGACGCTCCGGCTCGCCAGCCGATTGCCCGAGACGTTGATGTTCTCCCAGGACACGATGGGGTGCTTGCTGAGGATGGCATTGCCGTGGTGACCGGCGTTGTAGATGGCATTCTTGCCGTAGGCCTGGTGGGGCCAGATCCCACCCGACAGGAACTGGAGCTGGGGGATGTCGGGCCAGTCGTCGATGAAACGCTCGCGGTAGGCGTGCTCGCCCTGGATCTCCTGTAAAAAAATCAGGTCCACCTCGGTCTGGATCATCGCTTTGCGCATCGAGTGCAGGACGAACCGGGCATTCCCGGCGCTGAAGCCCTTGTGGATGTTATAGGTCATCACGCGCAGATCGAAGGTCTCGGTGCTTGGTTCGCTCATCGTACCCGGCGTTCGGTTTCCGACCGACCCGGCCCTGGCACGCCGTCGAGCGTGGGGGGAGCGCCTACCCGACCGGGATCGATTCCGGTCTGTTCGGAACTGGCCATCCGCGGCCCGAGCGCGGTCCCCGCCACCGCCGAGGCCCCTAGGCTCACCCCGAACCCAACCGCGCCCAGAGGGTCGGCACCCAAGCCGAAACGAGCAGCACGAGGAGCCAGGCCTCGCAGCGGATGATGCGTGCATAGCGCGCGACCTCGGGCGCTTCCGCCCCCGACATGAAGACCCGGCTCATGCTCATGTCGAGCGGCAAGACGAACGCGACCAGGGTGGCCAGGGCCGGCGCCACCGCACCCCATATCACGCGGCTCGGCTCCAAGAGCGCGAACGGGGCGAGCGCGACCAGGGACACGGTCGCGATCGCGAGCAGGCTGCGCAGCGGGCCCATCCCCACGAAAAACCGCGTGACCATCGTCACCATCCACATCGTCCGCGTCCGGACGTACCCTCCGAAAGAACATAAGATTTTCATGGCTCGGCGCTCATGCCTCGATCGCGGACCCGTTTCACGACCGCGCGCGTGAACTCGGCGGTCGTGGCCCTACCGCCGAGATCGCGGGTCCTGATCCGGTCTTCCTCGAGCGTGAGCGATACCGCGCGCCGCACCCGCTCGGCCGGTCCGGTGAGCCCGATGTGGTCGAGCATCATGGCCCCCGCCATGATCACGGCCGTGGGGTTGGCGATCCCCTGTCCTGCGATGTCTGGGGCAGAACCGTGCACGGCCTCGAAGATGGCGGCGTCCGCGCCGATGTTCGCGCCCGGGGTGGTGCCGAGACCCCCGACCAGCCCTGCGATCTCGTCGGAGAGGATGTCTCCGAACATATTGGTAGTCAGGATCAAATCGAACTGTTGCGGGTTGATGACGAGCTGCATGGCGCAGTTGTCCACGATGCGCTCTTCGATCTGCAGCCGGCCCTGGTATTCGCGCCCGATATCGAGCGCCGTCTCGAGGAACAGGCCGGTGAGCTTCTTGAGGATATTGGCCTTGTGGACCACGGTGACCTTCTTGCGCCCATGGCGCAAGGCGTACTCGAAGGCGAAGCGCGCGATCCGTCTGCAACCGAAACGGGTGATGATACCGGAGGCCTCCGCCACGGCCCTGGGGTCGTCATCGATGGGGATGAAGTGCTCGACGCCGACGTAGAGCCCCTCGGTATTCTCCCGCACCAGGACCAGATCGACGTCCTCGAAGCGTCCGCCGCGGAACAGGCTCTTGGCCGGTCGCACATTGGCGAACAGCGTGAACATCTCGCGCAACGCCACGTTGACGGAACGAAATCCGCCACCGACAGGGGTGGTCAGGGGGCCTTTGAGCGCCAGGCGGGTGCGCCGGATGCTCTCGAGGGTGGCCTCGGGCAATGGATCGCCGGCTTTGGCCAGGCCCTCCATGCCGGCGAGCTGCACGTCCCATTCAAAGCGGCCGCCAGCGGCCTCCAGGACCTCGGCGGCGGCCGTAACGATCTCCGGCCCGATACCATCCCCATCGATCAAGGTCGCCGGGATCGCGGTCGCCGGTAGGGTCGTCGTCATGGTTGGGAAGCGTCCCGTTGTGGGCTATGGACGGGCGACGGGCTCGGCCCGGCCGCGCATGGTTGATCGCGCTCCCTCGCTCGCAGGTATTGTAATCCGCCGCGGGTACTCTAATCCAAGTTGCCGATGGGGCACCCGGGCCCACGACCCGTGCCGAGGCGGCCCATGTTTCCAAGGTGCTCGTCCCCGGGGGAGAAGGCGCCGGGTTCCGGTGTTCCCCGGGGCGAGGAACGGGATCCACAGTGGGGCTTTGTTTTGTTCTCTTGGCTGGCGCCACATTTTTGACATCCGACCGGGCCGGTGCTTAACTAGCCGCTGCGGCCCGATCGAGAGATGCAAGCGCCCGTGTATCACCACCACGCCTTGATCGTAGACAGCGATGCGGGAACCCGACAGCGCGTCGGGGCCATTCTCGAGTTCCTCGAGTTCCAGGGGATCGCGAGCTGCGAACCTGCCCGATTTCCGGAGACGCTGGCGGAGACGCCGGCTTGCGACCTCGTCCTTCTGGGTGATGTCGGACTGCCGGCCGTTCGAAGGGAGCTCATGAAGCAACTTCAAGCACAGCACCCGGACATCGCGGTGCTGCTGATCCTCGATCCCGGGAGACCGCGCCCGCCGAGCGAGGCCGGCGTGGCCACCGTGTGGCTCCCCTTGCGCCACGACGACCTGCTGGCGGCACTCGGCAAGATCGAGCGGCACCGCCCCACCCGGCAGGGCAACGGCACGAGGCCGGTCGAGCTGTTTCGCAGCCTGGTCGGGACCAGCCCGGCGATCAAGCGCATCACCAAGATGATCGCCATGGTGGCCGGTACCGACGCCAACGTCCTCATCACCGGCGAGTCCGGCACCGGAAAAGAGGTGGTGGCGCGACACGTCCACTACCATTCCAAGCGCCGCAACCGCCCGTTCGTCCCGGTCAACTGCGGGGCCATCCCCTCGGAGCTCCTGGAGTCCGAGCTCTTCGGGCACGAAAAGGGCGCCTTCACCGGCGCCATTACGACGCGCCAGGGGCGCTTCGAGCTGGCCGAAGGCGGCACGATCTTCCTCGACGAAATCGGGGATATGGGCCTCGCGATGCAGGTCAAGCTCAACCGCGTCCTCCAGGACCGCACCTTCGAGCGCGTGGGCAGCAACAAGAGCCTCACGGCCGATGTGCGCATCGTCGCCGCGACCCATGTCAACCTGGAAGAGGCCATCGCTCGTGGGGCGTTCCGCGAAGATCTCTACTATCGCATGAATGTGTTCCCCATTGAGATGCCCCCCCTGCGCGAACGGACCGAGGACCTGCCCCTGCTCATAGAAGAGCTGATCGCACGCGGCGAGTACGAGGGCCGAGGCCGCATCCGTCTGACCCCGCGCTGTCATGCGTCGCTCGTGCGCTACCCCTGGCCTGGCAATGTGCGCGAGCTTGCGAACCTCATGGAACGCCTGGCCATCCTGTGCCCGAACGGCCTCGTGGACCTGCCCGATCTGCCGGTCAAGTACCAGGCCGCCGATCTGATGGCATCGGACTTCCCACCCGTTACGGCAGCAGACGTGGCGGTGGGGGTGTCGGAGCGCGACCCGGATTTGGGCCTGACACGCCTGCCCCGCACCGGGCTGAACCTCAAAGAACATCTGGACAGCCTCGAATACTCGCTCATCATCCAGGCCCTGGACGACTCCGATTGGGTCGTCGCGCACGCCGCCCAGCGCCTCAGGATGGGGCGCACCACCCTGGTGGAAAAGATGCGCAAGTTCGATATTCAGCGCGCCGCGGACCCGCCACGGGCCTGAGCGGCGCACCTTATCGCATCGAGGATCCCGTGCAACCGGTCTTCATTCTCCGCCATGCCGACGGTGCGGGACCGGGCTATCTCGCCGAGTTCCTGGCCTTGCGCCGCGTGCCGCTGGAGCTGTTTCGGCTCGATCAGGACGAGACGATGCCCGCGACTCTGTCACACGCCTCCGGGCTCGTGCTCATGGGCGGGCCGCGGCAAGCATCCGCGGCCGAGAGGTCCCCGACGTTCGAACGCGAATGCGATCTGGTCGTCGAGGCCTGCGATCGAGGCCTCCCGGTCATCGGCCACGGGTTCGGGGCGGAGATCGTGTGCCTGGCCCTGGGGGGCAGTGTGGCAACCGACCCGAACCGCGAGATCGGCTGGTTTCCGGTCCGGGCGGCGGGCGGGGCAACTGCAAAACGCTGGTGGCAGGGCCTCCCGGCCGATACCGAGATATTCCACTGGCGCGACACGACACTGTCCCGCCCCACCGGTGCGGACGCTTTGATACAAAGTGATCGAGTGTTCGTCCTGGACAAGGTCCTGGCCCTTCAATGCCACTTACAGGTCACGCCCAAGATGGTCACCGAGTGGGTGGCACACTATCATGAGGCGCTCGATGGTCCTGCCAATGGTCCATCCGGCCGAGTGCAGACGGAGACCGAGATCACCCGCGCCCTGCCGCAGCGGGTCCGCGCGCTGCGGAGGATAGCCGACCCTGTTTACAGCCGCTGGCTGGAGGGGTTCGGCGAGCGGCCGGGGAGTAACTAACATGTCGGCGACCTTCCCGTGCGGTGCGACTCATGCCCCCGCATTAGAGTTTGTGAAAAAACCTACTGCGCTCGGGATCTCGCGTTGCGTCCGTAGGGGCGGCCCCCTGTGGCCGCCCGACGCCAGTGAGGCAACCAGGGCGGATGGGGCGACCGTGGGGTCTGGAGCGGCCACGGGGGGCCGCCCCTACCGGCGGAACGCGACCTCCCTTCGTTCGCGACGGTTTTTTACCAAACTCTGAGTGCGCGGCATTCGATAACAGACGGCACGTCCGATGATCATCATCCTGCACCCCGACGCCAACAAGAACGATCAGGAATACCAGCGGCTCATGGAGCATCTCGCGGCGCTGCCGGCGATCCGGCCGCGCACCCACATCGAGGTCGGCGCCAAGCAGACCCTGACCGAGATCTATCTCATCGGCGACACCAAGTCCCTGGACAGTAAGGAGATCGAGGGCTTCGAGATCGTGGAAAGAGTGGTGCGGGTCTCGCAGGAGTATCGGGTCCTCGGCCGGCACAAGGGCGATACGCGGCCGAGCCACTTCGAATACAACGGCGTGCGTTTCGGGCAGGACAGCTTGCAGATCTTCGCCGGCCTGTGCGCGGTGGATACACGCGAGCACGTCGAGGTCATGCTGCGTGCCTTGAGAGACCACGGCCAGGTATGCACGCGCATGGGCGCGTACAAGCCCAGGACCAACCCCTATTCCTTCCAGGGCCATGGCAAGGACTGTCTCCCGTACGTGTTCGAGTCGGCGGGGAACTACGGCATCCGCGTGATCGCGATGGAGATCGTGCACGATAGCAACATCGAGGAGATCGCGGAGGCCCTGCGGCGGTCGGGCGATCCCACCGGCGTGATGCTGCAGATCGGGACGCGCAATACCCAGAACTTCGAGCTACTGAAATGCGCCGGGCGCCAGAGACGCTTTCCGGTCCTGATGAAGCGCGGTTTCGGGATCACGCTCGAAGAGTCGCTGAACGCCGCCGAATACCTGGCCAGCGAGGGCAACCGCAACGTGGTTTTCTGCCTGCGCGGCGTCAAGACCAATATGGGAGACCCGCATCGCAACCTCGTGGACTTCGCCCACATCGCGGCCGTAAAGCGCCTGACACGCATGCCGGTGTGCATCGATCCTTCCCACTCGGTCGGATCGCGGGGCCGCGCACCCGATGGGATCCTGGACGTGTTTCACGCCACGGCCCAGGGGGTCATCGCCGGTGCCAATATGGTATTGGCGGACTTCCACCCCCACCCCGCCAAGGCGCTGGTGGACGGTCCGCAGGCCCTGACGATCGAGGAGCTGGGACCGTTTCTCGAAGACGTTGCGATCGCGCGCGAGGCGTATGAGAAACGGCGGCGGCTTTATGAGCGCGTCGCGACGGAGGCGGGTCTGCGGAGCGTTGTGTGAGGAGAGCCTCGGCGGGTTACGGCGCGGATAGCGCACCGGAACGCGCGCTACAGGTCGACAGGTTGAGGTGAGGAACGAACCCCAACATTTCGCGGCAGATGGGGTTACGTTGGGGTTTTACATCAGGTGATCGGTTACAACCGTTGACGATCACCCGAGCTGGCGTTCCCTGATCTCGTCGAGGGTCTTGCAGTCGATGCATTGCGTCGCCGTGGGGCGCGCCTCCAGGCGCCCGATGCCGATCTCGACGCCGCAGACCTCGCAGTAACCGTAATCGCCGATCTCGAGGCTCGCCAGCGATTCCCCGATCTTTTTGATGAGCTTGCGCTCCCGCTCCCGGGTGCGAAGCTCAAGCGCGAATTCCTCTTCCTGGGTGGCCCGATCGTTGGGATCCGCGAAGTTGCCGGCCTCGTCTTGCAGGTGATGAACGGTGCGCTCCACCTCGTCCATAAGCTCGCGGCGCCACGCCAAGAGGATCTGCCGGAAATGCTCGACCTGCCGCGTGCCCATGTAGTCCTCGCCGGCTTCCGGAAGGTAGGGCGTGAACCCGGAATACCCACCCCACACGGGGGGCTTCGACGGCGCGGAATCGATCACCGCATGCTTGGCTGGTTTCTTGGTCACCGACACCGGGTCGACCTCACCGAACGAGAGGGGCGCATTTGTACCAGAAAGGCCCTGAGGGCTCAAGTAGCGCAATAGGTCAGGCGGCACGACTTCACATCTCGCAACCGGCACCCCGTTAAGAGCGCACGGCGTGCGCCCTCTGGGGACGGGTGCGCCTAGCCCAACTTTCTCTACTGGGGGGCGCGCAAGCGCTTGCCGGGGTAGACTACCTTCCCGGACCCGGCCCCGGCGGAGGGTACACCATGCGCGTGAGATTCCTCTTGGCGTTCGCTTTGGCCGTGGCCAGCTTCACCGCGCTCGAGGGCCGCCCGCTCGGCCCCGATGCGGTGCCCGAACCGCTCAAGCCCTGGGTACCCTGGGTGCTGCATGGCCTCGATGATCTGGGCTGCCCGGCCCTCTTCAGCGATCCGCGCGCGCGGCGTTGCGCCTGGCCGAGCACGGTTGATCTCGTCCTCGAAAACAGCGGCGGGACCTTCGAGCAATCGTGGGCCGTGTATCGCGAGGTCGACGTGGCACTGCCCGGCGATCCCCGGCACTGGCCACAGGAGGTCAAAGTCGATGGAAACGCCGCTCCCGTCGGGGAGCGGGATGGCCGACCGGCGTTGCGCCTCGGGCCCGGCACCCATCGGATCAGCGGGCGTTTCCAATGGGACCGATTGCCCGATTCCCTCACCCTCCCGCCCGACACCGGTCGGGTGGGGCTGCGCGTCAAGGGCGAGACCATGGCCCTGCCGGATCTGCGCCCCGAAGGGCAGCTCTGGCTCAAGACAGCGGACGCGGGGAAGGCGGCGGACCGCTTGGATATCCAGGTCTTCCGCCGGCTCACCGATGAGATACCGGTCCAGATCACCACCCGCGTGCGGCTCGATGTGAGCGGGCAGGAGCGCGAGCTGGCGTTGAGCGGGGCCCTGCTTCCCGAGACCATCCCAATGAAGCTTGAGAGCCCGCTGCCGGCCCGCTTGGAGCCCGGCGGAGAGCTGCACCTGAAGCTGCGGCCGGGGCGGTGGTTGGTCGACATCCTGGGCCGTTATCCAGCCGACACCGCCACGTTCACGCTCGCGGAGCCTCGAGACCCCTGGCCGAAACAAGAGGTGTGGGTCTTCGATGCGCGGAACCACTTGCGCCTGGTCGAGGTCGAGGGGCTCCCGGCCGTAGATCCGAGCCAGACCACCCTGCCAGACACCTGGAAGGGGCTCCCCGCCTACCGCGTGACCCCCGGCGACACCCTGACGCTCAAGCTCGTGCGCCGCGGAGACCCGGAGCCCGAGCCGGATCGCCTGATCCTCAAGCGCGATCTGTGGCTCGATTTCGATGGCGGCGGCTACACGGTGGCCGACGCCATCACCGGCACCATGACGCGTGGCTGGCGACTCACGGCGGGGGAGCAACTCGCGCTCGGGCGCGTGGCGCAAGATGGCGTCCCACAGCTCATCACGACCTTGCCGGGCTCGCGGCGCCCTGGGGTCGAGGTGCGGCGCGGCACCCTGGATCTCGACGCCCGTTCACGCCTGGAGGGCGCGCTGCGATCGCCCCCGGCCGTGGGCTGGGATCAGGACTTCCAGGGGCTTTCCGCCACCCTGCACCTGCCGCCCGGCTGGCGCCTGTTCGCGGCCGGCGGTATGGACGACGCGAGCACGACCTGGGTCATGCGCTGGACGCTACTCGATCTGTTCCTGGTCCTGCTCGCCGGCATGGCCATCGGCCATCTGTGGGGTCCGGCCTCGGGCCTCCTCGGGCTCGCGGCGTTGACCCTCATCTGGCAGGAGCCCGGGGCCCCGTCCACCGTCTGGCTGCACCTGTGCGCCGCCACCGCCCTCGTGCGGGTCCTGCCCGAGGGACGCTGGTCGTCCTTGGCACGCGCCTACCGCTTCGGGGCCTTCGGCGTGCTGGCGGTGATCGCGGTGCCGTTCATGGTCGATCAGGTGCGCCTCGCGCTCTATCCGCAACTCGAGCGGCCGGGGCCCGCGCCGGTTGCGAGTGTGTCCGGGGGGCTGGCAAGCCCCGGGGAGGTGTCGAGCGACCTGATTGGCAAGATGGACCAGGCCCTGGAGCCGCGCGATCGGGCGTTCCGAAGAAGCCCAGCACGGGCCCAGGAAGCCGAGGAGCTCCCGGAGACGCCCGCCGCGGAGGCACCGGTGCCGGCTCAGCAGCTCGAGCCCAAGGCCATGAAAGACGAGCGCGAGCGAGCGCCATCGAAAGCGGCAGCCCTCACCGACGAGATCGATCCCAAGGCCAAGGTACAGACCGGCCCCGGCCTTCCCGAATGGCGCTGGACAGAGGTGGCGCTCACCTGGCGCGGCCCCGTGGTGCGAGACCAGGCCCTACATCTGATGCTCGTCCCGCCGTGGGGACATCTGCTCATGAACCTCGTCGGAATCGTGCTGCTCACCCTCCTCGCCGCACGCATGTGGCAGCTCCGCCGCGCCCGGAGGGACGGGACCGGCGGGATGTCCAGCGGCATGAGCCCGGCCCTCGTGATCTTTTCCCTCGCCGGCCTCGGCCTTCCCTGCGACGGCGCGCGCGCCGATTTCCCCGACCCGAAGCTCCTCGAGACCTTGAAGGAGCGCCTGACCGCGCCACCCGACTGCCGGACGAGCTGCGCCCAGATCGCGCGCGCCGCCATCCAGATCACGCCCACGCTCGTGGCCGTGCGCCTGGAGATCCACGGCGATGGATCGGTGGCCGTGCCGTTGCCGGTGAATGCCCGCGAATGGATGCCGAGCGAGGTGCTCCTGGACGAGGGGGGTGGCGCGCCGCTCTTCCGGGCACCGGACGGCGGCCTCTGGGTCCGCCTGGCCACAGGCCGCCACGATGTCCTGGTCGCCGGCCGCCCCCCGCCGCGCGCGCGCCTCACCCTGCCCCTGCCCTTGCGCCCCCACCGGGTCGAGGTGCGCGCCGAGGGCTGGGCCGTCGAGGGGATCCGCGAAGACGGCGTGCCCGAGGGTCAGCTCCAGTTCACCCGCCTGCGGACCGGCGCGGGGCTACCGGACCTCGAGCCCGGCGCCCTGCCGGGCTTCGCACGTGTCGATCGGCTCCTGCACCTCGGGCTCGACTGGCGCGTCGACACCGAGGTCCGGCGCCTCTCCCCCCTCGGTCAGGCGCTGGTGCTGGAGGTTCCCCTGCTCCCCGGTGAATCCGTGACCACCGAGGGCGTGCGGGTGCGCGAGGGCAAGGTATTGCTCAGCCTGGCGGCCGACGCCGAGATGACCCGCTGGGCGTCCGTCATCGCCGACAAGCGCCCGGAGCTGACCCTGGTCGCGCCGAAGACGCTCGATTGGGTGGAGCGCTGGCGTGCCGATGTGAGCCCCATCTGGCATCTCGACACGCGCGCCCTCGCGGTGGTGCATCATCAGGACCCGAACGGCCGCTGGCTGCCCGAATGGCGCCCCTGGCCCGGGGAGGAGCTCACCCTGGTCGTGAGCCGGCCGGCCGCCATCGAGGGCCCGACCCTGACCCTGAAGGCGAGCCGCCTGGTCGCGGACATCGGTCAACGCGCCACCGACAGCACGCTCGTGCTCGCACTCGAAAGCAGCCAGGGCGGGCAACATGCCCTCACCTTGCCGGAGGACGGGCATCTCCTCCAGGTGCTCATCGACGGGCAGTCCCAGCCGATCCGCCAGGAAGGCCGGCAGATCGGCTTTCCCCTGACGCCGGGCGAGCGATCCATCGAGGTTCGGTTCCGCCAGGACCGGGGCATCTCCCTTCTGTTTCGAATACCCGAGCTCGACCTAGGCGCGCCGAGCGCCAACCATAGTCTGGAGGCGCGCCTGGGCAGCGATCGCTGGATGCTGTTCGTGGGCGGCCCGAGGCTCGGACCCGCGGTGCTGTTCTGGGGCGCGCTCGCCATCGTCGCGCTCCTCGCCTTCGGACTCGGGCGCACGCGCTACACCCCCCTTGCATTCGGGCACTGGTTCCTCCTCGGGATCGGCTTGAGCCAGGGCAGCGCCGTGGGCGCCCTCCTGGTCGCCGCCTGGCTCCTGGCGCTCGCAGCCAGGAAACGCCTGCCAAGCGATCTCGCGCCACTGCGCTTCGATGCCCTGCAGATCGCCCTCGTTCTGCTGACCCTGCTCGCCTTGGCCGCGCTCTTCGACGCCGTGCAACAGGGCCTCTTGGGTCTCCCCGAGATGCAGATCGCCGGCAACGGCTCGACCGCCTCCACCCTCTCCTGGTACCAAGACCGCAGCGATGCCTCGCTGCCGCGCGCGTTCGTGCTCTCCGTGCCGCTCTGGGTCTATCGCTTCCTAATGCTCGCCTGGGCCCTGTGGCTCGCCTTCGCCCTTCTCCGTTGGCTGCGCTGGGGTTGGGACTGCTTCACCACCGGCGGCCTATGGAAACCCCGCAAACCCCGGATCGCCTCCCCGCCCGCCGTTCCCGCCGAGGCCCGCAGCACCGTGGCCCCGGTGCCCTGAGCAGGCGGCGCGCGGCGTATCAGAAAAAAAACCTTGACACCTCCGCCGGCCCGGGTCTCCAATGCGACGTTTACCGTCATGCAACATCGGGCAGGAGATCCCACGCCCATGCGCCTCCGCCGTCCTGACCGCCATGTCCCTAACCCGACTTCGGGCTAACTACGGATCCAACCACGGATCGCGTTCACAAGACGCGGTTGGCCGCCACCAGTACCGATGTCCGAAGGTGTACTTGCCGCTCGCCTTTAGGGGGTACTATACCCTCATAGGTTATGTAGTTAAGGAATGCCGAATATTGGCTCCAGACCGAACTGCAAGCGCCCGCGTTTCCGATCGCGCTTAGGGTGTGCGCGTTTGGCGTTGCCGGCGAGATAATCGATCCCCCGTGC
>JBOIDR010000067.1:0-21220 GCA_050740695.1 Gammaproteobacteria bacterium
GATCCTCTTCGGCAGCGACCCACGTGCCTCTCACATCGCCGCCGCTCTGACATCGCGCCCTCGACCCAACCGATCGCACCCGCACTTACCACCAAAATCACGCGCTTTTACAACCCCGTCAACACACAAAGGTCCCCGCAACGCTCGGAAAGCCGCGCACGCCCATGCTACAAGCTTGATGCACACGTTTACAGCAGCAACCCCCGAGAACATCCTGCGCCTGGCGCTCGAGTCCTTCGACAACGTCGCGATCTCTTTCAGCGGGCCGAGGACGTGGTCCTCGTGGACATGGCGAGCCGCATCCAGTCCGATGTGCGGGTGTTTTCCCTGGACACCGGGGCGCCTGCACCCCGAGACCTATCGGTTCCTGGACCGCGTCCGGGAGCGCTACCCGATCCGCTTCGAAGCCCTGTCCCCGGACGCCATGGCCGTCGAGCGCCTGGTCCGCGAGAAGGGCCTATTCAGCTTCTACCAGGACGGGCACCAGGAGTGCTGCGGGATCCGCAAGGTCGGGCCGTTGCGCCGCCGGCTCCAGTCGCTCGACGCCTGGGTCACCGGACAGCGAAAGGATCAAAGCCTCGCGACCCGCGCCACCATCGCGGTGGTCGAGCGCGATGCGGCGTTCTCGACGCCCGAGCATGCCCTGGTCAAGTTCAACCCGCTCGCGAACTGGACCGCCGCCGAGGTCTGGGACTACATCCGCACCAACGACGTACCCTACAACGAGCTCCACGAGCGCGGCTTCGTGAGCATCGGCTGCGAGCCATGCACGCGCGCCGTCATCCCCTATCAGCAGGAGCGCGAAGGCCGGTGGTGGTGGGAAGACGCCGCCGACAAGGAGTGCGGGCTCCACACGGCGAACGTCGCTGGCGGCCGGTGCTGAGCGCTTGCGCATCAAAACTGAGAGCACAATGACCGGATCATGAGCCCGACTGTCCTTCGTCACGGGGAATTTAGGTTCTACTTCTTCTCGCGTGAAGAGCCGCGGTGCCACGTTCACGTCTTCTGCCCGGACGGCGAGGCGAAGTTCTGGCTTGATCCGCACATCGAACTGGCACAGAATTACGGCATGAACGATCGGCAGTTGCGAGCCGCACAGAGATTGATCGAGGGGCATCAAGATGGCATCCGCGACGCTTGGCGCAAACATTTCTCAGGTTGAAGTTACTCACGTGTCGAAGCACGGCTTCCGGTTGCTGCTCGATGACGAGGAGTTGTTCTTGCCGTTTACCGAGTTTCCTTGGTTCAAGGATGCGCCAATAGGAAAGCTGCTCAACGTCGAGCGTCCGCGAGCGCATCACCTGTATTGGCCTGACCTTGATGTGGACCTCGCCGTAGAGTCGATCCGCCACCCCGAACAGTTCCCTCTCGTTGCCAAGAGCCCGTAGGGCGGGTTTAGAGCGGGTTAGCGCCTTTATCGTGTAACCCGCTTTTCCGGACGGCCCCGTTTAAGGTCTGCACCGAGTTTCTCTTGAGCCCTACATTGATGTCGCGCCGTAGGTGGGGTTTTGAGAAACGCAACCCGGCATTCGACGTGGAGATGCTGGGATCTACTCCGTGCATCCCAGCTTCGCTATATGCGGTACTTCGCTCTGGCCTCCTCAAGTGAGATGCACCTCAGCCTCGGGGAACCACCGCCCTGCATGTCTCCTTCTGGATAGGTGCGCTCCCAATACCGGCCATCGCTGGGATCGCGATAAAGCACTTCCCATGCGCCCCATTCCGGACTCACCGCCACTTCTTCCAGGACTTCATTGACTAACCGGTCGATTCTCTTGCAAGTGTCGTCCGCACTCACCCCGCCGCTAGTCTGGATCCAACGACCCATGACATCGGTTTCGTCAGGCTGTAGCTTCATGGATCGACGATCTCCTTCTTCGCGCCCGGTGGAATCGGTCCATTAGGGATGACGAACTCACGAGCGCCCCCTGCGGTTCGTCCTCCACCAACGAAACCGGGATCTAGCCGATTAATAGGGCTGGCTAGCCCACTTTCCGGTGTCGGGAATTTGATCACAGAGAAAGAGTCGGCCGGACTGATAGTGAGCCGCTCAGCGATCTGCTTCGCGTTTAAGCCAGCAATATCATCTGCAGCGGTTACAAAGACGTCGCTCTTTCCGGGCGGACCGAGTGTCGGAAACGACCCCTTACCGGGAATAACTCTGGCAAGAGTATCCGGAATGGGGTTCGTTACTGCTGCCTCACGGGCGGCTCGAATCGCGAGACCAGCATCCCCTGGGATCCCCGGAGTGGCAATCGCTGCGACATCGCCTACGATGCCGACCACATCGACTGCTGCCGATCCCCAGTTACCGTTGGCGATGTTCTCGCCTAAGCTCGCGGTTCCTAAGGCAACGCTTGGGACACCAAGCACGACATCTTCTGCCCATCGCCCATCCGGGTCCACATACCTGTACGGGTTGTTGTTCGCATACGCATACCGGTTGAAGCTCTGGGGGTTCTGGGGATCGAACCCGGCGGGGTCGATGGCGAGGAAGCGGCCGACCCGGGGGTCGTACCAGCGGGCACCGAAGTCCTGGATCCCGAGGTCGGGCTCCTCGAACTTGCCGGTGTAACCGGGCTCGTTCGGGGCGGTCTGGCCGATCGGCTGACCGTAAGGCGCATACGACTTGCGCCACACCACGCGACCTTCTTGATCGGTTGCGATGATGGGCGAGCCGAGCGCGTCGTTGTGATAGTAGATGACCTCCTCAACGCCCTGAGCCATGAGGCTCAGGCACGCGAGGAATAGGGTGGCGATGAAACGTATCATTCCGTGGCTCATGTGCGTTTCCTTGAGATCCTGCCCTTGACTGCCTCGACATCCCCCAGTTGATCGGCGGTGTATAACGCCATCCCGGTCCGCCTCGGGCGAGCCGGCGAAGGGCAAGCTGTAGGCGCGCGGGACGAGGGGTTGTCCTTGAGGAAGGTCACGTTATCGGCGCACCCGTGTTCCGGTGCAGCGTCTTTCTTCCCTTCTTCACCCGCAACCCGGCAGGCGCTCCTGACCAACACAAAGGTCCCCACAGCGGCGCCTGCTGCAGCTTGATGCACACGTTTACGGTAGCAAGACCCCCGAGGAAATCCTGCGCTGGGCACTCGAGTCCTTCGACAAGCGCGATCTTTTCAGCGGGCCGAGGACGTGGTGCTCGTGGGCATGCGAGCCGCCTATCGTCACAGCCGATGGCGTTGATCTATACGGCGGAAGCCGGGCAGCGCCCCGGATAGGCCTCGCCCCAGCGCGATGGCCTTGAAATGCTCGCCCATCTCGCCCGGCAGGATCAGGCGCTTGGCCTTTTGGGCGTGGATGAGGTAACGGTCGGGGTCGTTTTCCCCCACAGCGGCGAGCACGCGCTCGAGGCCACAGTCGATGAGGAAGTGGGCCTGGGTCGTGAACCCGTAGAGATCGAGCCCGGCCTCGCACCCCGCGCCGGCGAACGCCGTGAAATCCACCCAGGCGCCTATGTCCTGAAGCCCCGTGAGCACCAAGGGATCGGCATGAGCCCGGTGCCGGTAATGGCACAGCAGCGTGCCGTCGCGGCGCTCCGGGCTGTAGTATTCGCGCCCGACACAACCATAGTCGATGCACAGCAAGACGCCCTTCGCGAGCGGCCGGGTAAGCGCGGACAGCCACGGCGCGAGCAGGGGCCGGAGCTCCGACCGATAGGGCGGCGTGAGGCCGTGGTCGCGCCGAATCCTGGCGACGAATTCGACCAACTCGGGGGCCGCGGGTGCCTCCACCCACACGAAGCCCGAGCCGTCCCACCCGACGCGCCCTTCGAAGATACCGGCCTCGAGAAGGGCGAAGCGCCGTACCGACAAGGCGTCTGCAACCTCGTTGGCGAGGATGAGGCCGGTCCAGGGCGTCTCGGGCAGGCGCTCCAGCCAGACGACTCGCGGCAGGAGCTCGGGGACCGAGCCTTCCAGGGTGTCGCGCTGGCGCGCCCGCAACTCGGCGCTGATCTCCAGGATCGAGTAACGCCCCGGCAGCATCGATAGGCGGCCGAGCGTCCCGAGTACCTGGGCCGCGAGCCGCCCGCTGCCGGCCCCGAGCTCCAGGATCTCCCCACCGCCGCAGGCCGTCAGGACCTCCGCACAAAAGCCCCCGAGGCAGCGCCCATAGAGCGATGAGATCTCGGGAGCGGTGACGAAATCGCCTGTTGCCCCGAACTTCTGGAGCCCGGCGCTGTAATACCCGAGACCGGGCGCGTACAGGGCAAGCTCCATGTAGCGGTCGAAGCCGATACTGCCGCCCTGTGCGTCGATCTCGGCGGCGATCGCATCGACGAGCCGGGACGCGTGGGCGAGCGCTTCCGGAACCGGCGCCGGCCAGCGGTCTTTGCGACGCTCCCGAGAGGGGATCATGACCACGCCCGCGGGATCCTTACGGGCGTTCCCCTCCTCCATGACCGATCGCCATACCGGGAGCTATTCGGTCGCGGATGAGCTCCTTGATCTCATGGGGTTCGGGAAAGCGGCCGTGCGGGTGGCGGGAAAATAGTACCTCGCCATCCAGGCGCACCTCGAATCGCCCGCCGGAGCCTGGGATCAGGGCCACCTCCCCTATCCCCGCGCCGAAGGTGAGCAGGAGCTCCTGGGCCAGCCAGGCCGCGCGCAGCACGAAGCGGCACTGTGTGCAGTACTCGATCTCGATCCGGGGGGTCGCCATCACCATCCCGTGTCCTAAACTTTGCTATGACACGCGGGTCTCAGCAGAAATGCACCTGTATCGCAGCCCGAAGGAGATGTCCATGCGCAAGCCATTTCGCAGCATCGCACTGGCCGCACTGGTGATCACGGCCGTGAGTGCCATGAGCAACGCCGAAGCGTGGTCCTTCGGGACCCAGATGCGATCCCCAGGGGGCGACTATCGAGGCTATGGCGTGCGCCCTCAACCTAGCGGATCCGGGGGCGGGTTCTCCTTCGGCTACGGCACCGGCGGGTTCAATTCGTGCTCCCTGCCCCACGGCGGATTCTACGCCGAATGCCGGTACAGTGGTTCGTCTTTCGCCCCTTCGACGAACTACGTACCGCCCCCCACCTACCGATACTCGCCTTATGCCCCCGGGTTCTACAACGGCTATGAGGACGGGTACTACCGCGGCTACCACGACAGCCAGCGGAACCGCCAAGGCCGTCGCCATAAGAGGTTCAGGTCGCGGTAGCGGACTGCCCATCCGCGTGTAGTGCCGCCACCGTATGGCGCAGCCGCATCATGAGCCAGAGGCCGGGAACGGCGCTTAGGAACGTCAGCACGAAGAACGCCGCCCACCCGAGGGCCTCCACCGCGAAGCCCGAGGCCGGGCTCACCACCACCCGACCGATCGACGCCAGCGCCGACAGCAAGGCGTATTGCGTGGCCGTGTAGCGGCGATCACAGAGAGCCATGAGCAAGGCGACGAAGGCCGCCGTACCCATTCCGCCGCTCAGGTTCTCCAGTGCCACCACCGTGGCCATCGCCGCGTAGTCGTTGCCGAGGAGCGCGAGCCACGCAAAGCCGAGGTTGGTCACGGCCTGCAGCACCCCGAAGCCCAGCAAGGCAGCGTACAGTCCGATCCGGGCCAGCAAGGCCCCGCCGCACAGCGCGCCCACCAAGAGCGCCGCCAGCCCCAGACCCTTGTTCACCACCCCGACATCGGTGAGCGAGAAGCCGACCCCGCGGATCAGGAACGCGGTCGTCAGCGCCCCGGCGAAGGCGTCCCCGAGCTTGTAGAGGACCACCAGGAACAGCAACGGCACGGCGTCCTTGCGTGCCAGAAAGGCGCGCAGCGGAGCGACCACGATGTTCGATCCGGCACCGCCGGGCGATGCCTCGGGCGGGGGCGGTTCTTTACAGGAGACGGTCGCGATTAGACCCACCGCCATGAGCCCGGCCATCCCGAGATAGGTCCATTCCCATCCGAACGCATCCGCCAGGATCAAGGCCATGGCCCCCGAGACCAACATCGCCAACCGGTAACCGAGTATCGACAGCCCTGCCCCCGTACCGCGCTCCGCCGGCTTCAGGACATCGGCGCGATAGGCATCGAAGGCGATGTCCTGAGAGGCCGACAGAAACGCCACGACCAGCGCGCACAGGGCGAGGACTCCGACCCAGCCGCCGGCCGACACGGCCGGCAGGAGCGCGATCGCCGCGACGAGCCCGATCTGCGTCACCAGCATCCAGCCGCGCCGGCGGCCGAGCCAGGGCAATGCGTAGCGGTCCATGAGGGGTGCCCACAGGAACTTCACGGTATAGGGCAGACCGACCAGCGACAGCACGCCGATGGTGCGGATATCGAGGCCCATGGTTGTGAGCCACGCCTGCAGCGTCCCCGAGGTCAAAGCCAAGGGGAGGCCGGAGGCGAACCCCAGGAAGGGCATGGTGGCGAGGGTTCTCATCGAAACCGGCGGATCGTACCCGCTTACCTCGCTTCGGATCGACCTCCGCGGGGATTTCGATTATGTTGTCGCGCGTTGCCCGCGACTCGCCCCGCGAGCCGCGTGAAGAACCCATGGCGAGAGAGATCGAACGAAAATTCCTGCTCGAGAACGATGCGTGGCGGAGCGACGCATCCGCGGGCGTTCGCATGCGTCAGGGCTATCTGACCCAAAATGGCCCGTGCTCCGTGCGCGTGCGGGTCTCGGGCGAAAAAGCCTACCTCAATATCAAGAGTGCCTCGCTCGGGATCTCACGCCTGGAGTTCGACTATCCCATCCCGCTCGCGGACGCCCTGCACCTCCTCGAGGCGCTATGCGTCGGTGCGCCCATCGACAAGACGCGCTATCACGTCATGCATGCAGGGCATCTCTGGGAGATCGACGTGTTCGAGGGCGACAACGCCGGGCTCGTGGTCGCCGAGATCGAGCTACAGGATCCCGAGGAGCCCTTCGCACTACCGGAGTGGGCCGGCGAAGAGGTGTCGTTCGACCCCCGCTATTACAACGTTTCGCTCGCGACATCGCCTTATAAAACTTGGTAACGGGCACGGGACCTTCGAGCTTGACCGGCCGGCCGCCTTCCGGCGTGACAGCACCCAGGGTGATGCATGAGCGCAGCGATAGAAAGGCGGGCGCTCGACTTCGGAACAGGGACGCTGCGGGCTGGGCATCGATCGAGTCCGTATTGGCCCGCTACGCTGGGGGGCGTGCCGCGGCTTGACTTACGCGCTACATTTCGACACTCTGCGTGGGAGGGGCCGGAGGGGATCGTCACACACCCGGTATCGCGATGAGGTCTCGGAGGAACGAGCCCAGGATCAAGAACGGAACGATAATCGGGACCTGGATGGCTTGGATCAACACGCCGTTTCCGACACCGAGACGCGCACCGTCGATGCCGGGGATCGCAGTCCCGATACAAGCGGCGCCGACCAGGAGATACGTGAAGGTAGCGGCGGTGATCGCGAGCGTTGGGCCCCCGACACCCGCGAACAAGAACCCGGCCGCCACGCTACCGACGGCCAGATATTCGACGAGCACGATGAGATACGCCTTGCCGTACTTCACGGGCACATCGACCATGAGCTTGGTGGCGATCTTAAGCGCGAGCGCATGACAGAGTGATGCGATCGCGATCGCGATGGCGATGATAATCTGCGTTGAGCTCACGGTTGCGCCTCTAAAAGGATCCTCAAGGCCCACCGACATCTCGCGAGACACTACCACGGGCCACCGCCATGGTAAACGCCGTGTCTAGTTTGCTCGCGAAAAAACGCACTATCGCCAAGGCCGGTTTCAACCGCTGGTTGGTGCCGCCGGCGGCCTTGGCCATCCATCTCTCCATCGGCATGGCCTACGGCTTCAGCGTGTTCTGGCTGCCGCTCAGCAAGGCGCTCGGTGTCACCGAGCCCCTCCCCTGCCCGCCCGATCTCGGATGGTTCGAGCACATCATCGCGCACGGCTGCGACTGGAAGATCAGCACGCTCGGGTGGATGTACACCCTGTTCTTCGTGTACCTCGGCTCCTCGGCCGCCGTCTTCGGCCACTGGGTGGAGCGCGCCGGGCCGCGCAAGGCGGGGGTCGTCGCAGCCTGCTGCTGGGGCGGGGGTTTATTGATCTCGGCGCTCGGGGTCTACCTCCACGAGATCCGCCTCTTGTGGCTGGGCTCGGGCATCATCGGCGGTTGCGGGCTTGGGCTCGGCTACATCTCGCCCGTGTCCACGCTCATCAAATGGTTCCCGGATCGCCGCGGGATGGCGACCGGCATGGCCATCATGGGCTTCGGCGGCGGCGCCATGATCGGGGCGCCCTTGGCCGAACTGTTGATGCAGCATTACGCGACCCCGAGTTCAGTGGGTGTGTGGGAGACCTTCGTCACCCTCGGCGTCGTGTATTTCATCGCCATGCTGTGCGGGGCCTTCGCGTATCGCGTGCCGCCCACGGGCTGGAAACCGCCGGGGTGGGAGCCGTCCGCGAAACGCACGGGCATGATCACGAACCGGCACGTGCATCTCTACCGCGCCCCGAACACCCCGCAGTTCTGGATGCTGTGGGGAGTCTTGTGCATGAACGTCAGCGCCGGGATCGGGGTCATCGGCATGGCCTCGCCGATGTTACAGGAGGTCTTCGGTGGCGGCCTCGTGGGGCTCGATCTGTCACTCGGCCAGCTGTCCCCGGACGAGAAGAAGGACGTGGCGTTGATCGCGGCGGGTTTCACCGGCCTCTTGAGCCTCTTCAACATCCTCGGCCGGATCTTCTGGTCCTCGATGTCGGACTTCATCGGGCGCAAGACCACCTACTTCCTATTCTTCGCACTCGGGATGGCCCTCTACGCCTCGGCCCCGTATGCCGGTCAGATCGGCCACGTGGCGCTGTTCGTGGCGCTCTTTTGCTTCATCCTCACCATGTACGGGGGCGGGTTCGCCACCATCCCCGCGTATCTGGCCGACATCTTCGGCACCCAGTTCGTGGGGGCGATCCACGGGCGGTTGCTGACGGCCTGGTCCACCGCGGGGATCCTCGGCCCGGTCCTCGTCAACTACATCCGCGAGTTCCAGATCGAACGCGGCGTGCCCGTCCATGAGGCCTATGACGTGACCCTCTACGTGCTCGCCTCGCTGTTGTTCGTGGGCCTCTTCTGCAACCTGCTCATGCGGCCCGTGGCGCAGCGCTATTACATGAGCGATCTCGAGCTGGAGACCGAGCGCCGGCTCGCACACGAGGCCGTCAAGGGCTGAACGTCAGGGGGAGCACGGATGTCACCACGGGATGGTCCCATCTCGGAGAAACGTCCGAGCCGTGCAAGCTGGTTCCTGGTCGCGATCGCCTGGACGCTCGTCGGTATACCGCTAGGCTGGGGGATCTATATCACGCTGGAGAAGGCGCTGGTGCTGTTTCGATGACAGGGGTAGCGGGATCGAAGCGAATTGGGGAGGTTTCTCGTTCGCGCCTAGACGCTTGCTCGTAGATCGGGTACGTCAGCGCTGCACGGCGTCAGGCATAATCGGTGCTCGCCTCCCTCGACATCCGCGGATACCGCGACATCTCGTGCCAAAGACTCGTCTCAAGCGCCTACTCCCTCTGGCGCCGTTGGCCGTTCTGTTTTCAAGATTGTGACGGTCCGCTTGGCGCCGCCGGCGGGAATCTCTACTTCGTCGCCTTCACCGTACCCCATCAGGGCTTGGGCAAGAGGCATGTTCGCTCTAATTACGAGGTTGTCAGGATCATGATGGAACGGGCTTAGCGTGATGACGTACTGGCGCGACGGTTCGTCATTGTAAGAGATGAGCACTCGGGCCCCCGGTTGGACGAGTAACTGCTCTTCGAACACGCCAGCAGCACCGCTCTTGGAGGTTACCGCAGCAATGGTCGCTGTATCCGAATCGGGCATTCTTGGCACGCGCGCATCGGAAGTTTGGTCTGCCCCTCGCGCTCGTAATGCCTGTTCTTGCAGCTCGGCCACCTCGGAAGTTCCGCAGCCTACAGTCCGGTGCCCGGTATAGACGGTGCTACGTGCCTCACCTCCGATAGGCTCGATGCCCATCTCCTTAAGGACGGACATTAAGTCTTCGAGGCAGCCGTGAGGATCCAGCGTCCAGCTCGAACCCCAGCACCTCCAGAAGCGCCACCCGACACGCTCCAGCACACGCTGCCGTGCCAGGTCGTCGGCCCAGCGGTCGGGCGCGTGGTACTTGTCGCCATCCAGCTCGATTGCAAGACGTCTATCGTCATTGCCCTCGACGACGAGGTCGATCCTGTAGGCGCCGGCGTTAACCTGCGGCGTAACGCGATATCCTAGAGTCACAAGGCGGCTGAAGACCTCGCGCTCGAAAACCGATTCGCACAGCTCGATAAGATCGTCAACCTCGCGCGGTGCGTTCTCCATCGGCGCGTGAAAATGCCGAATAACCTTGGCCTTGAGGTCTTCAGGATCCAGCATCTCCTCCGTCACCGAACGGAACAGGTATTCGCGGTCCCGCGCTCGCGACAGCGCAACATTGAACCGCTGCTGAAACGGCAACGATGTCTGCGCCCGTTTGGTCCGGGGGCAGGCCACCATGCTGATGAACATAATGTCCCGCTCCTTTCCCTGGAACGTGGCGGAATCGCCGCAGGCAATGTCATGCCGCACGTAGACCTCTTCGCCGATGCGCTCGAGCAATAGCTGCTGAATAAACTGCGCTTGCTTGGCGCCGATCAGCGAAACCACCCCGATGTTTCGCTTCGCATAGGCCGGGTCGCGGACCAGGCGCTCGATCTCGTCGACGATAGCGCGGGCCTCCGGTTCGTTGACCTCGCGCTTGTCGCGACAGCCGTCCTCCACATAGACGTCGATCAGCGGGGGATCGAGGCGCTCCGATGCACTCGGCAACCGGAGCGGAACGAGAGGCTCGGTGTAGAACCGGAAGCAGAAACGGATGATGGGCTCGACGCAGCGGAAGTGTTCGCGTAGCATGATGCGGTCACCGGGGAACATGGCCTGCGCAAGCCCGTACAGGGAACTGCCAGGCAGCATCGCTGCCGCGAAAGGTTGGCCTTTCAGGAAATTGTGCTGGAGCTGAAGTATCTTTCGTTCTTCGACGAACGCCGCGGTCGGGCTGACCTGCTTGTCGTCACCAACGATGAGCACCTTCTTGCCGCGCAGGAGGGCGGGTAGCGCGGTGATGTCCGACTGCGATGCCTCATCGACGATGACCAGATCGAATGAGCCGAGCTTCGCGGGGAGACTCTCCGAGATCCGCCAGGTCGGCATGACCCAGCACGGAACAGCGGAGTAACACCGCTCCATGGCATCGCGCGCATCGCGCCGGAACCGGCGCGCCCGAATGCCGGTGCCTTGGCCAATGTTGCGTATAGCGGTCATGAACATGGCAAGGGCCGCGGCCACGCGGTTAGTGATGTTCTGCTTCAAGCCAAGATAGGTGCGCAGCTCGACGACCTTCGCGAACGTGCGCTTGAGGTCCGCTTCGTGCTGGAGCAACTCGTTGGAAAGTTGTCGGATCCGCCCGCGCCCGTCGATCTTTCTGAGATAGCTGTCGCGGCGGGCCCAAACCCAGCTCGCACGCCAGTGGCCTAGTGTCCAATCGTCATCTACCCCGGTAACAGCCTGCGTGCGCAGGGCTTCCGCCCACCGAGGGGCACCGGAGGCCGTCACCTGGGCCGTTACCCTTCCGACCGTTTCGAGGGCCGGACGGAGCTCGTGTATACGACCGAGCTCGCGGCACAGCTCGGACCACTCAGCGACAAGCTGCCCGACCGTAACGGCGGTATTACCCACGCGGTGCATCAGAAGGTCCCGGATCCTGCTCACAACCCTCCCGGACATCGTCCGCAAACGGTCCAGGAGCTCGGTTA
Organism: Gammaproteobacteria bacterium; assembly: GCA_050740695.1. Taxonomy (GTDB): domain Bacteria; phylum Pseudomonadota; class Gammaproteobacteria; order JACCXJ01; family JACCXJ01; genus JACCXJ01. Next base: position 11,775 of record JBOIDR010000067.1, read on the forward strand.
TGTACGTTCTTCTCGATGCGAGCCGTACTTTTGCGAGGTTGAGTGCGATGGCATCCGCCGCGGCACGCGCGGCTTCGATGGAGCGCAGGATGTTGTCGGCGTCGAGCCCATGAGGGAACAGCTCGCCGAGTTCCGCCCGGAGCTCGCCCGCGCGTTGCGACGCAAGGTGTTGCGCCCTCGTAACCTGATCCAGAGTCTGTGCAATGAGGCGCCCTGTTTGGTCGCCGTCGTCTTGGATTGCGGGGAGATCGAACTCTGCTCGTAACGCGTTCCACCGTACCGTGAACGAATGAATTTCGTGGCGCCAAGCGACGTAACCATGCACCTTCTGCCACTCATCGGCGGAAGCGGGCGCGCGGTTCGCGATTCGGATCTGGTTGAACAGGGCGCGCAAAGAAGACCGCCCGAACGGGATCCAACCGAATGGTCGCGCACCTTGAGCTGCCTTTGCCACCGCACCGCAGACGTCATCGCTCTGTAAGGCATCCGGGGGCATCTGGATGGCGCAACCAATGATGGCTGTCCGGCGTTCCGCGATGCTCCTCATCTCCTCCAGCAGGCCGTTGAATAGGACGGTGTGCTCTGTGCCTATACCCTCGACGAGCCACGTCTCGTACAGTGAGACAAGCCAAGGTTTTGGCGCGGCGGCCTCCAGGAATTCGGAGATGTCGTTGACCCAATCCGCCAATTGCTGGGCCCGCTCAACGGCGTGGCGTGCCAATAACGATAGCAATGGAACCTGCTGAGTCGTCCTCTGGTCTTCGAGGGTGGCCGCGCTGACGAGGTCTTGATGGATCGCGGAGAGGGTGCCGGCATCGGGAAGGTCCGAGGGGCTCGGTAGCTCGGCGTCTAGGTAGACTAGATCCTCGACGATCTCTCTCCGAGCTTCGCGGACAGCGGCGATATCCGCGTCCGAAAACTGGGGCTTCGCATCCGGTGCCAGTCGATCGGGGAACCACCTGTGCGCATCACGCTCGGCATCGACTGTCTTGGCTAAGTCCATCGGTAGCGGACCCGACTGACCATCATTAGCGCGAATCGGGGTCAGATGTTTGGTCGCCCACTGACGAAGCTCTTGCTCGATCTTGGCGATCTTGCTTTGCAGCTCGAGGATCCGCTGTTGACCTGACACGATATCCCGTTCAAGTTCCTTTGGTTTGAGCTGAGTGATCGTGTTCGCCAGGAGGTCGACGGCTCGCTCCAGTTGCTTGAGCCCTTCGCGCTCGTTCGCAAGGAGGCTGATGACAAGCTCGCGGATCCCCGCGGGGATGTGATCGCGGAGTACCGTCAGCGCCGCCTCGCCCTTCGATGTCACGAGCACCCGCTTTCCGGTCGCGAGGTAGTGGCAGATGATGTTGGCGATGGTATGGGTCTTGCCGGTGCCTGGCGGGCCCTGCACGACGACGCCGTCGGCATCCATCAGTCGCTGGATGATGGAGACCTGTTCGTCATTGAACGGCTTGGGAAAGAAGAAATCGTGCGTGCGCGAGTCGTCGATGGTGGCGCTGGCCGTCGACAACCCACCACCCGCGCCACCGCCCATTCCCGGCTGGAATCCGCTGAGTCCGCCGCCGATATTAACGAACTCTGGGCGGTAACCTCCACTGTCGGAGGGCTCCGTCACGACCCGCGTCGCGGGACCTGGCAGATCTTTGCACTCTGCAATGGCGCTTTTCAGGCGATCGAGGTCTGCGCTCATGAAGTTGTCTGACCGGCGCCGAGCGTAAATAGCCCAAGTGTCCGTCACGACGAGCTCGGACCGCGGGTCAGGCAAAGCGCGGTCGGTGACGTCCTTCACCTCGTCTGGGTAGTAGCAGCCTTCCTTGTCGATCTGTGCCGCCGCCTGCCGGAGCACAGGTTCGAAGGTCTTGCGGATGTAAGGTGAGAATTCTGCGTCGTCGGGTAACTCGGCGAGGTGCTTACGTCCGGACTGGAACACGGCGTCGGCGCCGGGGTTCCCGACTGCAAGATACGGCTTTAATGCCAGTTGCGGTTCGGTCGAGCGGGGCCGGACGGTGATCGCTCCGCCCTTGGGATCGATTTGCAGTTCGACCAGTTGTTCGACAATCGGATGGTCGAATTCACGACCTTCTATTCGCCACCTCGCGACGCCGACACCCCATACGACCTCGAGCGGCTGGTCGCCGCTCTCGGCGTCTATCGCCTGCTGGACGCTGAAGAATGCGTCGTAGATCGCGATGGTATTCCTGCGGGGCTTCTCCTTTTCGGACCATGTTGCCCACGGACCGCCAATGTACGATTCCACAGCCTGTTTGGTCTTTGGTAGACGCTCGAGCCGGTAGGCGACGTCGCAGAGCGTCTTCCCGGGCTTCGGCTTCAGCGCGGATTGCACGTCCTTCGCTGCGAGCGTTCCGTTGGCGACGAGTCGGTCGGCTTCGGCCTTCTCGATGGTTGCGGTCCGCACAGCACGGATCTCGGGCGGCTTGAACGGATCCCGACTAACAATTACCCATTCGGCGATCTCGGCATGCACCGGCGGCGGGTCTAGCCGGTTGAGGCGATCGATCCTGAGCCAGATGGCACCGTCTTCGTCGGCGAGGTCGTGATGAATACCGACGCGACCCCTCAACTCCACCTCATGGAAGACAAGCTGTTTGTATTCCTTGAGAGCGAAGACCGGCCGCTCCGCCATCCGCACCATGTGGCTAACGTAATCGACGAGATCGATTAACCGCTTGTGGCTCTCCGTGAGTTCCATCCCCTGTAGCGTTTCAAGCACGGCTACTGAACCCATAATTGAGAAGGCTCCGCGTTATGCAGCTTAATCGCAAATAGTTAAGGAACAAACCACGACGATGAGCTAGCCTATAGTTGCTTTTGTGTGCGCCCAAAATTGACTTTGCGCCACCCGGCGGTTCAGCACGTCTGGCCGCTTTCTTCAACATGCCCGTAATCCTCCTCGCGATGACAGGGATAACGGGGTCGGAGTGAATTGGGGAGGTTTCTCGTTATCGCGTTCGATCCCGGGTCCAAAATTCCCTCCGACCCTTGATCCCTAGCGCCCGACACCTGAATACGCGAACCCGCGGGCACTCATGTGCCCGGGTTCGTAGACGTTGCGTAGATCGCAGAACACCCGCCCCCTCATGCGCGCCCTCACCTGGTCGAGGTCGAGACCGCGGTAGGCGTTCCATTCGGTCATCAAGACCACCGCGTCGGCCCCGTCGAAGGTGTCGTAGACGCGGTCACAGTAGACCACGGATGCCGGCAGGTGCTTGCGCGCCTCCTTCATCCCCTGGGGGTCATGGGCACGTACGAGGGCACCCTTCTCGATCAGGGTCGGGAGGACGGAAAGCGCGGGCGCATCACGCATGTCGTCGGTCTCGGGCTTGAAGGTGAGGCCCAGGACGGCCAGCGTCTTGCCGGCCTCGCTGCCCCCGAGGGCATCCCGGATCTTCTTGATCATGCGCGCCTTTTGTGCCGCGTTGACCTCAATGACCGCCTCGACGATGCGGCTCGAGACGCCGTGTTCTTGGGCGATCCGCACCAGCGCCTGGGTATCCTTGGGGAAACAGGAGCCCCCATAACCGGGTCCGGGGTGCAGGAACTTGCGGCCGATGCGGTTGTCGAGCCCCATGCCACGCGCCACGGCATGGACATCGGCGCCCACCGCCTCGCACAGCATGGAGACCTCGTTGATGAAGCTGATCTTGGTCGCAAGAAAGGCGTTCGAGGCGTACTTGATGAGCTCTGCGCTCTCGAGCCCGGTCTTGAGGATGGGCGTCTCGATGAGATTGAGCGGCCGATACAGCTCCCGCAAGAGCGCCTCGCCGCGCTCGCTCTCGACGCCGATCACCACCCGGTCCGGGCGCATGAAGTCCGAGATCGCCGCCCCCTCGCGCAGGAATTCGGGATTGGAAGCGACATCGAAATCCGCCCGCGGGTTCTCGGCGCGGATGACACGCGCGACATTGCGGGCCGTCCCGACCGGTACGGTGGACTTGTCTACCACCACCGTATAGCCCGTCAGGTGCGGCGCGATGCCCTTGGCGGCGTCGTAGACATAACTCAGATCGGCAAACCCGTCGCCATGCCGCGACGGCGTGCCGACCGCAATGAACACGAGATCCGCGCTCGCTACGGGTCGCGCGAGCCCGGTCGTGAAAGACAGCCGGCTCTGGGCGACATTCTTGGCCACCAGGTCCTTGAGACCCGGCTCGTACATCGGGATCTCGCTCTCTTTGAGGCGTCGGATCTTGTGCTCGTCTACGTCTACGCAGGTGACCTCGGCGCCGAATTCCGCGAAGCACGCCCCCGAGACCAGCCCGACATATCCGCTCCCAATCATGACCACGTTCATTTTCCCGATCTCCTGTCGTGACGACTACAAGCGCCACAAGCGCACGCCCGGCGGACAGTGCTCGCGTGCCAACTTCGCCTTGACATCGACGACCACACCCCGGCCGCCCCGCAACAGTGGTACGACGGCCTGCCATCCTTTGGCGACGTAATCATGGTGCGGAACGGCGAACACCACGGCGTCGGCCGGCGCAAGCGCCTCTTCCGGCAACAGATCGATACCGCACGCCTCCCTAGCCTCCGCGCGATCCGCCAGAGGATCGGTCACCTGGACATTGACGGCGTAATCCCGCAGCTCGGTGACGATGTCGATGACCCGCGTGTTGCGCAGATCCGGGACGTTCTCCTTGAAGGTGAAGCCGAGCACCGTGACGGTGCTGCCCTTGACACTGCCCCCTGCGTGGATCAAATGCTTGATGACCTGGCTCGCGATGTAGGTGCCCATGCCGTCGTTGATGCTGCGCCCGGCGAGGATCACCTGGGGGATGTACCCCAGGACCTGGGCCTTGTGCGTCAGATAATAGGGATCGACGCCGATGCAATGCCCGCCCACGAGCCCTGGATCGAACGGCAGAAAGTTCCACTTGGAGCCCGAGGCATCCAGGACGTCCCGGGTGTCGATCCCCATCCTGTTGAAGATGAGCGCCAGCTCGTTCATGAGCGAAATGTTGAGGTCGCGCTGGGTGTTCTCGATGACCTTCGCGGCCTCCGCGACCTTGATCGACGGGGCCCGGTGCACCCCCGCACGCACTACCGAACCGTACACCTCCGCCACGGTCTCGAGCGTCTTCGGGTCCTGGCCGGAAACGACCTTGGTAATGGCGGTAAACGTGTGCTCGGTGTCGCCCGGGTTGATGCGCTCCGGCGAGTACCCCACGAAGAAATCGCGCCCCGAGCACAGGCCGCAGTGCCTTTCCAGGACCGGCACACACGCCTCTTCGGTGGCGCCCGGATACACCGTGGACTCGTAGACCACGATGTCGCCGAGCTTGAGCTCGCGTCCGACGAGCTCCGAGGCGCTGAGCAGGGCGCTCAGATCGGGGCGCTTGGCGTGATCGACGGGGGTCGGGACGGCGACGATGTGAAAGTCCGCGGTCTTGAGTGCCTTGGGGTCCGAGCTGAACAGGATGTCGGCCTCGGCCAGGTCGGAACGCCGCACCTCGTGCGTCCTGTCATAACCGTCCTTGAGCTCGGCGATGCGCGTGGGACTGATATCGAAACCCACCACCCGCCCGTACTTGCCGAATGCCACCGCGACCGGCAGCCCCACGTAACCGAGCCCCACCACCGAGATCTTGCGCGTGTGCATCATTACTCCACCCGGTAGTAGTCTCTGTACCAGTTGACAAAGCGTTCCACCCCGACCTCCACGGGCGTCGCCGGCCGGTAGCCGACATCGTCGACCAGGTCCTTTACATCGGCGTAGGTATCGGGAACGTCACCGGGTTGCATGGGCAGAAGCTTCTTGACGGCGACCCTGCCCAGGCAGCCTTCGAGAACCTCGATGAAACGCAGAAGGTTTACCGGATTGTGGTTGCCGATATTGTACAGGCGGTACGGCGCACGGCTGGTGCCCGGGTCCGGGCTGTCGCTGGACCAGGCGGGGTTGGGCCTGGCCACGGCGTCGATCACCCGCGTGATCCCCTCGACGAGGTCGTCGATGTAGGTGAAGTCGCGCCGGTGATGGCCGTAGTTGAAGACCTCGATCGGCTGGCCGGCCAAGATACTCCGAGTGAACGAGAACAACGACATATCGGGGCGACCCCACGGCCCATACACCGTGAAGAACCTGAGCCCGGTGACCGGGAGGCCGTACAGATGGCTGTAGGTATGGGCCATCAACTCATTGGCCTTCTTGGTCGCGGCGTAGAGCGATAGCGGGTGGTCGACGTTGTCGTGTACCGAGAAGGGCATGCGGGTATTGGCGCCGTAAACAGAGCTGGAAGAGGCGTACACGAGGTGCTCGACGCCGTTCTGACGGCAGCCCTCCAGGATGTTCATGAACCCCACGAGGTTCGCATCCACGTAGGCATGGGGATGGGTCAAGGAGTAGCGCACACCCGCTTGTGCGGCGAGGTGCATGACTCGCTCCGGTTGCTCGGTCGCGAAGACCTGCTCCATCGCCGCGCGATCGGAGACATCGACGCGCAGGAACCGGAACCGAGGGTGACCGTAAAGGCGCGCCATTCGGGCCTCCTTCAGGCTCACCTCATAATAATCGTTGAGGTTGTCGAGCCCGATGACCTCATCGCCCCGCTCGAGCAGGCTTATACTCGAGGCCGCGCCAATGAAACCCGCGGCCCCCGTCACTAGGATCTTCATGCCACCCTCCCGGCCCGTGTCCGAGCCCACTCACAGCGTCCGTTACCGCACCGGGCTATGCCGGCCGGCGTAATGTCGTTCGTGCCTAGGCGTGAAAAATGCTGCCCCCTCACCGTGGCCCGGCATCCATAGCGAACCGATCGTGGACCCCTTTAACAGGAACAGGCAATCGTCTAACAAGCAATCGTCGGCCGCGCGCAGTAGTCCGGGATATGGCACTCCCGATCCCCGCCTGCGCCGGGCGTGGGCCGTCATCGGCTGGGCCCTCGTGTTCCTGACCATCGTCCTGTCGCTGCGACCATCACTCGCGGCTCTTACGGCCGGCAACCTCGACAAGCTCATGCACGTCCTCACCTATGCGACGCTGACCTTGTGGTTCATACAGCTCGCACCCGCCGAGCGCTGGATCCGCATCGCGCTGTGGTTCGTGGGCATGGGCGTCGCGATCGAGATCGCGCAAGATCAGACGGCCTACCGCTACTGCAGTTTCGCGGACATGGTGGCGAACGCAACGGGTATCGTAACGGCGTTGCTGGCGGCGCGCTACGGCTGGTCGAATCTACTGGCCTGGTGCGAGCGGGTGTTGGCGTCGCGTGTACCCGCGCTCGAGCCCCCACCGGTCGGATTCGGACAGAGGGCCCGCCGTCCGCGATGAGGGCTAGAGACCCGGTTCGGTTCCCCTAGCTAGCTGGGGCGCCGCGACCACATCCACAGGTCGGTCAGCACCAGCCCCAGGAACAGCACCGCGGCCGCATCGACCAGGTAACGCCCCAGGCACCCGAGATCCATTCACTGTGGATATCCAGGAGCACCTTCCAGGGTCAGTCCCTTGCCGCGATAAGCCTCGACCAGCCGGCCGCGGAGCCCGCGCGGCAACGACCAGCATACGTCCGACCTGGACCGCAGCCAGCAATGGGGGCCTTCGGTGCTCCGCCAACTCGAGGTATCGCGGTACAAGCGATCCCCAAGGCCGCTGACAATCTCGTCACCCACGCTGAAACCTGGAGCTACCTGCACAGCTGGCTGAGCCACCAAACTATTTGCACAGCGATCGATAGAAAAAGACCTGGGCGGCGTACCCCCGCCCTTTCGGTATTCCTGTATCTGTTCCTGGACGACGCCGACCATACGTACCCGACCGAAGGATTTCCCGTCTTGCCAAACGTCTGGGTACGATGGAGACCGCTCTCGTGTCCTGCGTGAGGGGGCCGCCACGAATATCTCGGCCACGCTCGCGGTGGTGTCGTCCTCCCACAGGTATACGCGGGAGGTGAGGTTGGTCGCACCAGAGCGGCTCGCCGCCGGCATTGCCACGGAGGTCGATCGTCATCGGGAAAGAACCGTCCCAGTCACTGAGAAATGCAGAGCTCGCCTTTTGTGCTCGGAGTTAATCAGGCGACCCGTAGTATCGACACGGTGCCAACGGCGTACTTGGTAACACTCTCGATAGTCGCTGCCATACGGATGAGGGTGAGATGCCTCAATGCGGGTCCCGAGAATGACCGTACCCCGGCCCGCGGGTCCTATGAGTTGGTGGCAATCTCATTGGCGAAGGTCGGGCTAGCGCCGCGAACGCATATACGAGAACTAACCTCAAGAGCTCCGTCCCTTCCCGCGAGACCAGTTTTTCCACCTCGCCATGCTCCATGCCCAACACCGCCGCCGACTGTAGCTGAGCCACCATCACCGCAAACTGCTCGCGCGCCAGCGCGAACTCCTCCGTACCCCGGCTGATAATGTATGCTTGCTTCATGAGAGGGCCTCCTTTGTGGGACGTATGACTTTCCGAAACCCATACATACCACGGAGCGCCCTCTCTTCCAAGCATTTTCGCTCCTAATCTATTGATCTGTCGTCGTTAAAAAAGATCTGCACCCAAAGCCTTTTACTCTTTTACTTGATGTTGCATCGATCCGATTCCCTGCCGCCCTTAGCCGTAGCCCAGTTGATGTTGCATCTCCGCAAAGCAACCGGTTGCGGAACAGACACTAAACAACCACCGGCTAAAAGCCGGTGGGTTTGAGTTACGGACTGAAAGTCCGGATACGCGTCGACTGAACGACGCGTCTACGGCTCCACCTCTCCCTTCAGGATTTGGTAGCGATACTTCGTTACCCAGACAAAGTGGCATTCAATCTTGACTACCGTATGGCTGCCGTCCATCGGATCCCCTTCTTCAATCAGACTATGCTACCATGCCCGCTCATGGCTGCAGATGAAATCTGCCCGCCTGAAAGGCGGGGGTTTGAACCCTTCATATTGAAATCAAAACCACAATAATTCGTGCAGTTGAAGTCATTGCGCCGCCTCCAATGCTCGTTCCAAATCGGTCAGCTCCTTCCTAAGCCGGTCGCGCGTCTTGATGCTTTCCTGGTCCGGTGGTAGCGTTTTTCTGAGAAAGAGTAAGAAGAAGAATGCGGATCTGAATGGACGAATCGCGAGCGTCCAGAAAGAGATCGAGCGCCTGCCATGCGGTTCCGGATCGCACTCGTCTGTCTTTGCAGGTCGCGCCCCCGGCGGCCGGGCGGGCAAGATTGGCGACGAAACCCCTTGCCCATTGCTCGGTCTTCTTGGATCCATCATGGGCGATCATGGCGGTGACCAGGGATTGGTTGTAGACATTGTTCGAGGAACGCACACAGATCTTGCCCTTCCATTTGGGATCGGCCAGGTTCTCGTAGTCAGCTATAAGAAAGAGGCGAGAACCCTCAAGATATGGGATGGCAAGTGCTGCCAACAACCCATAACGTGGGAGGTATTCTCGCCATGAAGAAGCGTAGCTATCGTGCTCAGAAAGTCAACGA
>JBOIDR010000068.1:0-14087 GCA_050740695.1 Gammaproteobacteria bacterium
ACACGGTGTGTAACAACGCCGGTCAGCCCTGCGGGACCATCGTATGGGAGGCGAAGAGAACCAAGAACTGGTCGCCCGCGTGGATCGCCAAGCTCAAGGACGACCAGCGCGCCATCGGCGCCAACTTGGCGGTCTTGGTGTCCGTCGCCCTACCCGAAGGATTCGGGGAATTCGCCTCAGTGGACGGCGTCTGGGTTTCCTCCCTGCGCGCCTGGCCGGCGCTGGCCGCGGCGCTGCGCGAGCAGATCCTCCAGGTGTCTTTCGCCCGGGCCGCCTCGGAAGGCCGGCACGAGAAGATGGAGATGCTCTACCGCTATCTCGCCGGCGACCTGTTCCGGCACAAGGTTGCCGGCATCGTCGAGGCCTTCACCGCGCTCCAGGACCAGCTCAATCGCGAGCGCCGCGCCATGGAGAAACAATGGAAGGAGCGCGAGAAACAGATCGAGCGCGTCATCCTGAACACGGTCGGCATGTACGGCGAGATGCGCGGGATCGTCGGGACGTCGCTGCCGGAGATCCCGGCGCTGGAACTCGAACAACATAAGGCGCTGGAGGGTCCGGACGGACTACAATGACACCCCGAGACCGGTACCGCACACGATGCGCCTGAGCCAAGCGGAACGATCGGCGATCCGGGCCGCGGTAGTTCAGCCCTTTCAGCGCACGAGCGTCTGGGGAGCATCGTCGCTGCGATCTCGTTTCGTTATCCGACTTGCGACACCGCGGTGAGATTACGGCTCGCGCGAGCATGCCTGAGGTCTAGGCTACCCCGCTGGCGGATCGTCGGACGGGGGGTTGGCCGGTAGCGCTGCCCAGGTGTCATCCGACGCCCGCGGGGGCGCCTCGCCGGGCTCGCCGCGGTCGCCGGACTCGGCGACCTCTGCCAGATAAGGCTCAGCGGGATCGCCTTCGGATCCGGTCTCGGCGGTCCCCGGCGGCTGACTCGCATCACGAGACTCGGCACGCGCCCTCGCCCCCCCCCGACGACCGCGCCGGCGACCGCCCCGTCCGCCGCGGCGCGCGGGCCGTGAGGGGTCTCGCTCCGGCGCCGCCGTGGCCTGTCCGGGTTCTTCCGGAAGGGGTGCAGCGCTCGTGATTTCGCTGGCCGTTTCGTCGTCACTAGGGAATGGCGGCGGCACGCCGGCATCGCCTTCCACGACGTCGGACGCCGGGTAGGACGGGCGTGGACGCCCGCGGCGCGGGCCGCCGCCCCGCATGGGACGGCCACGCCGGTGACGCGGATCTTGCTCGCCGCGCTTAGGTGTGGAGGCCGGTGCCTCGGGCTCGATCGGGTCTACGGGCGCCGACTCGGCAGTCTGAGCGTCGGGGTCCACTCCCGGCTCCGACCGGTCCTCTCGGAACAAGCTGGTAAAGAGGCGGCGAATGAAGTTGCCGTGAGCAACGCCTTTGGATTCGAAGGACAGCGGCAGCGGTGGGGGCGGCGGCTGGGGCGCAGGGGTATCGCGTAAGATGTCCTTCACCGCCGGCCCCTCGCTGGGGCGCGTGTCGCGCGTACCAACCTCGATCTCGGCGGCCGGTGTCCGGCTGATGAGCTGATAACTGGCCTCGCGGGGGCCCGATGAAGCGAGGTCCTGGTAGCGGATCCGCTTTAGATCGTATTGCGGGGTTTCGAGGTTGGGATTGGGTAGCACCAGGACCCGGACACCCTGGCGGGACTCGATGCCGCCGACCTCCTGGCGTTTCTCGTTGAGCAGGAAGGCGGCCGCCTCGACCGGCAGCTGCACGACCACCTGGGCGGTGGCGTCCTTCATGCCCTGTTCTTCGATGATCCGCAACACCGACAGCGCCAGCGACTCGACCCCGCGGATGGTGCCCTGCCCATCGCAGCGCGGGCACACGATGTGGCTGTACTCGGTCAGCGACGGGCGCAAGCGTTGGCGCGACATCTCCAAGAGCCCGAAGCGCGAGATGCGGCCGATCTGGACCCGCGCGCGATCCATCTTGAGGGACTCCCGGAGCCGGTTCTCGACCTCCCGCTGGTTCTTCTGGCTGGACATATCGATGAAGTCGATGACGATGAGACCGCCGAGGTCCCGCAGCCGCAACTGCCTCGCGACCTCGTCGGCGGCCTCCAGGTTGGTGTTGAACGCGGTCTCTTCGATGTCCGCACCGCGCGTGGCTCGTGCCGAGTTGATGTCGATGGTGATGAGTGCCTCGGTGGGCTCGATCACGAGCCCACCTCCGGAGGGCAGCGCGACCTCGCGGCCGAAGGCGGTCTCTATCTGGCTCTCGATCTGGTAACGACTGAACAGCGGGACGCTATCCTCGTAGAGCTTGAGCTTGCGGAGATTTTGGGGGGTGACCTGCTGCATGAATTCGCGGGCCTTCTCGTGGAGGGCCGGGTCATCGACCAGGATTTCTCCGATGTCGTTGCGCAAGTAGTCTCGGATGGCGCGGATGATGACGTCCTGGTCTTTGTAGATGAGGAAAGGCGCCGTCCGCGATTGGGCCGCCTCGTCGATGGCGCGCCACAGACGCAGCAGGTATTCGAGGTCCCACTTGAGCTCCTCGGGGCCCTTGCCGGTGCCCGCGGTGCGCAGGATGAGGCCCATGCCCTCGGGGATGTCGAGGCTGCTCAGGGCCTCGCGGGCCTCTTCGCGCTCGTCCCCCTCGATCTGGCGGGACACGCCCCCGGCGCGCGGGTTGTTGGGCATGAGCACGAGGTAACGGCCGGGCAGGCTCACGAAGGTCGTGAGCATGGCGCCCTTGGTGCCACGCTCGTCCTTCTCGACCTGCACGACCAGATCCTGGCCTTCCCGCAACACCTCCTTGATGTTGAGCCGCGAGCCCGAGCGCGGCGGCTCCAAGAACAATCCGCGCGCGACCTCCTTGAGCGGCAGGAAGCCGTGCCGGTCGCTACCGTAGTTGACGAACGCGGCCTCCAGGCTCGGTTCGATCCGGACCACACGGGCCTTGTAGATATTGGATCGGCGCTGTTCTCGTCCTACCGCCTCGATGTCGAGGTCATACAGGCGTTGCCCCTCCACGAGGGCTACCCGCAACTCCTCGGGGTGAGTTGCGTTGATCAACATTCGTTTCATGTTGTTGGTATCCTAATAGGCGCATCTCGGGGCGATGGACGGCGCCCGGGCGGCATTCGGTACTGCCGTCGATCCCGGCCCCGAGGCTCCCAGGCCGGTTCATCATGACGATGGCCCGACGGGAGATCGGTCGCGGACGCGCGCGCCCGCTGGCCCACTCAAAGCGCGGACAGCCCCCGCACAGGTTTTTGGACTGGTCATAGGGAGTCGGTTCGGCTCTACCGAGGACCACCCTCGCCCAAGGTTTTACACCGACCCGGCCGCGGGGCCGGATCCCCGGGGTCATGCCGCCGCCCAGGCGTATGCAAGGCAGCGCTCTGCGCGGTCTCCTCGGGACGCGGGCTAGCGGCTGCTTCGGTCGGTTACGCCGCTCACCTGCTCCGGGTAGCTCGGGACCCGGGCTTCGGGACCGCCAAGCGCGGCGGCATGGGAGCATCGACATTCGCTCGACCACACGCCGCGGGCGCGCTTCTGACCGGCAGCGCCCCGGCCGCTTGCGGCACGCGCCGGTCTCGCCCCCGCGGGGCAGACGGGATTACCCCAGCATAAGGTACTATAACAACGATATTGGCATGCAGCAATTGACAGCGATGATGGCCTCGCCGGAAGCAACAGGGCCGGCAACCCGGCAGGTGCGTCAGATGGAGGTCACGGCCGAGCACGCCGGCCGGCGCATCGACAATTTTCTGGCGTGGGTCCTCAAGGGGGTCCCGAAGAGCCGCATCTACCGCATGCTGCGAAGCGGTGAGGCGCGCGTCAACGGTGCTCGGGTCAAGCCCGCCTATCGAATATGTGCCGGTGACCGGCTGCGCATCCCCCCGGTCCATGAGGGGGCTCCTCCGAACCACGGGCGTGACATCCCGGAGTGGCTGAAGACCACGCTGCGAGGCGCCGTGGTCTACGAAGACCCGGATCTCCTCGCGCTGGACAAACCCGCGGGCGTGGCCGTTCATTCCGGCACCGGGGTGAGCTTCGGGCTGATCGAGGCACTCCGGGCGATGCGCCCGGAGGATCCCTATCTGGAGCTGGTGCATCGGCTCGACCGTGGCACCTCGGGCTGTCTCTTGGTGGCGCGGCGCCCCGAGGCGCTGCGCGCGCTCCACGGGATGCTGCGCGCGGGCCGGATGGAAAAGACCTATCTCACCCTTCTCAGGGACCGCTGGCGGGGTGGCGCGGAGGCCGTGGACCTCGGCCTGCGTCGGGACGGGCTCAGGTCCGGCGAGCGCATGGTCGGTGTCGCGACGAACGGAAAGCCGGCGCGTACTGTGTTCGCCCCGCGCGAGCTGTTCCGGAGCGCCAGTCTCATGGAGGTGCGTTTGGTCACCGGCCGCACCCATCAGATCCGGGTTCACGCCAAGGAGATCGATCATCCGGTAGCGGGCGATGCCAAGTATGGAGACAAGGGATTCAATCGGGTGATGCGTGAGCTGGGACTGCGGGATCTGTTCTTGCATTCGCACCGCATCTCACTGGTTTCACCCGGGTCGGGGAAGCGCATCTCGATGGTGACGGAACTGCCCGCGGTGCTCCGCGGGGTCCTCCAGGCGCTGCGTGCGGCCGACCCCATTCGGAGAGAGGAGTAACCCCAGATGGACGACCCATCCGCTTCGAGACCGGAACCGACCCCCGAGCAGGACTTCGAGCGCAAGCTCGTCTCCGATCTGCTCTCCGCCGCGGTGACGGAGCGGCGCCGGGCGCGTCGCTGGGGGATCTTCTTCAAGTCGCTGCTCGCCGTTTACCTCGTCATTTTGCTGGTCCTCTCTCAGTTCAACGGTCAATTGCCCACCTCGCTGTCGGGAGCGGAGCACACGGCCCTGATCGACATCGAAGGGGTCATCGGTTCGGACCCCGAGGCCAGCGCCGACAATGTAGTCAAGGGCCTGCGCGAGGCCTTGGAGAACGCCAGGACCAAGGGCGTGATCCTGCGTATCAATAGCCCCGGGGGTAGCCCCGTCCATGCCGGCTACATCAATAACGAGGTCTATCGCCTGCGGGCGAAGTACCCGGACATCCCTGTCTACGCCGTGATCACGGACGTGTGCGCCTCGGGCGGTTACTATATCGCCGTCGCGGCCAACCGCATCTTCGCCGACAAGGCCAGCCTGGTCGGGTCTATCGGCGTGGCCATGCGCAGCTTCGGCTTCGTGGGGACGCTCGATCGGCTCGGCATCGAGCGGCGGTTGTGGACGGCCGGTGAGCACAAGGACTTCCTGGACCCGTTCTCGCCCGCCAAGCCCGAGGACGTGGACCACCTCAAGGGGGTATTGAGCCAGGTGCACCGCCAATTCGTCGAGGTCGTCAAGAAAGGCAGGGGTGAGCGCCTGAAGGACGACCCGAGCCTCTACAGCGGGCTCGTCTGGACCGGCGAGGAGGGTGTAGCGCTCGGGCTCGTGGATGCCCTGGGCAGCAGCGGTTATGTGGCCCGCGAGGTGATCGGGGCCGAGGAGATTGTCGATTTCACCCACGAAGTGCCCTTCCTGGAGCGCCTGTCCGATGGCATCGGCGAGGCGGTGGCCAAGGTTCTGGCCAGGAGCGTGCCGCTCATACAGTGATCCCGCTCGAGGCCGAGCATGCCCGGGCTTGGAACCTGCTCACAAACCGAAACGCGCCTCTATTCCCAAGGCGCGAGAGGCCTTGTAGAGGCGCGCAACGAGCACCGCATCCTGGAGCTTCTCCAAGCCGGTGCCGGAGCACTGATCTTCGAGGGAGATTCGTGAAGCCCGAACAATCGAGCGGTCAAGATGATCGGCCCTGGGGGGGGCGATTGTCCGAGCCCACCGACGCCTTCGTCCAGAGTTTCACAGCCTCGGTGGGTTTCGACCGGCGCCTCTACCACTACGACATCCAGGGCTCCATCGCTCATGCCCGGATGCTCTGCCACGTGGGAGTATTGAGCGATGCGGAGTGCGCCGCGATCATGGGCGGGCTAGAGGAGATCCAGAAAGACGTCGAGAGCGGAAACGTCGCCTGGTCCGTCGCGCTCGAAGACGTGCACATGAACATCGAGTCCCGGCTCACCGAGCGCATCGGCGAGGTCGGCAAAAAGCTTCATACCGGCCGCTCGCGCAACGACCAAGTGGCGACCGACCTGCGTTTGTATCTTCGCGCCGAGATCGATGCCGTTATGGCACGGCTCGAAGCACTGCTCGGCGTGCTGCTCGATCTAGCGGAGCGCGAGGCGGACACCATCATGCCGGGCTATACGCACCTCCAGGCCGCCCAGCCAGTGACCCTTGGCCACCACCTCCTGGCCTGGTTCGAGATGTTTTTCCGCGATCGAGGGCGTTTTTTCGACTGCCGCCGCCGGGTGAACGTCATGCCGCTCGGGTCCGCAGCGCTGGCCGGGACGAGCTTCCCCATCGACCGTGCCTTCACGGCCCGCGAGCTCGGCTTCGAGGCCATCGCCGAGAACTCGCTCGATGCCGTGAGCGATCGGGACTTCGCCATCGAGCTCTGCGCCTGTGCGGCGCTCGTCCTGACCCATCTGTCGCGCTGTTCCGAGGAGTTGGTGTTATGGTCCTCGCCGCAGTTCGATTTCATCGAGCTGGACGATGCCTTTTGCACCGGATCCTCGATCATGCCCCAGAAAAAGAATCCCGACGTGCCCGAGCTGGTGCGTGGCAAGAGCGGGCGGGTGTACGGCAACTTGATGGCTCTCTTGACCTTGATGAAGGGCCAACCCCTGGCGTACAACAGGGACAATCAGGAGGACAAGGAACCGCTCTTCGACACCATGGACACGGTGCAGGACTGTTTGCACGCCTATATCGAGATGCTGCCTTCCATGACCGTCAAGCGCGAGCGGCTGCGAGAGGCGGCGCGCCGTGGTATGAGCACCGCGACCGATCTCGCGGACTACTTGGTTCGTAAGAGCGTGGCATTCCGCGATGCCCATGCCATCGTCGGCCGGGCCGTCCGCCACGCCCTCGATGCCGGCCGGGACCTCTGTGATCTAACGCTCGCGGAGTTGCGCTCCCATTCTCCAGTGATCGATGAAGACATCTATGCGCTGCTGACGCTCGAGGGTTCGGTCGCCGCGCGCGGCCATTTCGGTGGCACCGCCCCCGCGCAGGTCCGAGCCGCCGTCGAGCGCGGCCGCCAGCGTCTAGCCGTGCTGTCCCGCCCGTGAGCGGTCATGTGGTGAGGAAGAGGCGGCATCGTTCGCACCGGTGATCCGCGCTGCGCTTCTTCGAGGCGATGGCGAGTCTTATGGAGTCACGAAATATCGCACAGGGCCCGCAGGAGACTCTTGCGAAACACCGGCAAGTGCCAGCGCCGGCCGCCGATCTGGTGCCATAGCATCGCGGCCCGCACCCCGGCCAGCAACACCGCCCGGATCTTCTGCGCGATCTCTGGGTCGCGCAGGTAACGCGCATCGCCGCGCACCTGGATGCGGAACTTCAGCGTGCTCAAGGTCTCCTGGTAGCAGGTGGCGACGGCGGCGATGACGGCATCGTCGCTCGCGGCCAGGAGGCCGCCCGCCGCGGTGAGCCTCCCGTGTATCTCGCGCAATCGGCGGCCCACGCCGTCCTGCATGTCGCGGTTCTTCCGGAGCTGTCGCGCCAGGTGGATCAAACCCACCACACAAGCGACCAGATCCGCGAAGCGCGGTGAGCGGCGTTCGCTGTCGAAGATGTCCTTGAGGGTGCTGATGCCGACACTGAGCCCGAAGCGGTAATCGGGGCTCCCGCCGAACACCGCCTCCACGTTGTCGGGGTCGAACTCGAACAGGCTCCCGATGGTGGTCTTGAGGTTTTCGTTCGGGACCGCGCCGGTCTTGGCCAGGCGCTCCACGAGCACCGCGGACTGAAACACACCGGCGAGCGCCATGGCGTGGTCCTGCCATTGTTCTTGCATCGCGGGACCGGTGGGAGCCTTAGCCGCCTAAATATAGAAAACAGATCGTGGCTGGTTCTCTGTGGCGCGCGAGGTAAGCAGGGCGGACTCCCGTCGCAAGGCCCTCCGGCGGCATCATGCGCGCGCCATCGAGGTAGCGACCCGCGCGGGCAGCGGGCGCCTGAGGTCCCATACGATCCCGAGCCGTTCGAAGAGGCACAGCACAAAATAGGTCGGGTCGATCTGCCACCAGCGGAACCCGTGCCGCACCGACACCGGATAATGGTGGTGATTGTTGTGCCAGCCGTCGCCCAGGGTGAGGATGGCGCCGAGCACATTGTTCCTGGAGTTGTCGCCCGTATCGTAGGGCCGGGTGCCCCACACGTGGACCAGGGAGTTGATGGTGAAAGTCCCGTGCCACAGGAACACCGTGGCGACCGCGAAACCCCACAGGAACCCCTCGAGCCCGAACAGCGCCACCAAGGTCCCGATATACAGGTTGGCCGGCAGCCAGGTATTGACGTTCAGCCACACGAGCTCGCGATGGTGCATGAAATCACGGATCAGATCGGACTTCACGTCCTTGTATTTCTCGCACAGGATCCAGCCCATGTGCGACCAGAAGAAACCCTTGTGCATGGGCGAATGCACGTCCTCCGGCCGGTCCGAGTGGCGATGGTGGTGGCGGTGGTGGCTGGCCCACCACAGGACGCCCTTCTGCAGCGAACACTCCCCGAGGAAGGCGAGGAAGAACGCGAAGGCCCGACTCGTCTTGTAGGAGCGGTGGGAAAAATAGCGGTGAAAACCGGCGCTCAAGGCGAACATCCGCAGATAATAGGAACCAACGGCGAGCGCCACCCATTGCCACGCGAAATGAAAGGCGATGGAATAGACCGCGAGGAGGTGCATGGCGAAAAAAAGGATCGTGTCCCGCCAGATCACCTGCTCGTCCTCGTTGCCCGCCCTGTACCGCCAGAATCGCGTCATCGTCCGCCTCCCCGAGCGCGGATTATAATCGCCACCGAGGGCGCCAGCCACGCCTTCAGGGTCCCCCCCTCCATGGTTCCCCCCTTCATGGTTCCCCCCTTCATGGTTCCCGCCTTCATGGTTCCCCCCTTCATGGTTTCAGTGTAAGCCATCGGCCCCGCAACGCCATCCACCCCTTCAACAGGACCTTGCCGTAGGTCGTGAGATTGATGGCCCACCACACCCCGGCGGGTCCCCATCCCGGCGGGAAGCCAGGACCCCAGGCCAAGGGGGTGCGTAACAGGTTGAGCGGCGCGCTGCACCAAGAAGACCATGCGGGTCGCGCCGGCCATGATACCAACCGGTTTGGATCGGTTTTCTGGGCGCCGCGCCGAACCCGCCCTCCGTCTAGCTCAGTCACAACCCCAAGTCCCCGGACGCCGGACCGAGGCGCGTGAGCGCCGTGCCCGACGAGACGCATCAAGTGGGCGGGACGGGAGGGAGCGCCCTCCCTGGCGCTTCACGCGGGAGGCCCTTCCCTTACTTCGTGAACTGGAAGAGCGCGGTGCGCTCCTGGCTCGGGCCTTCGCCGAGGTCGAGCTTCAGGGTCTTGGAGGAGCTGGCATAGCTCTTGGGCGTCTTCCAGTTGAGCTGGTAGTTGCCATCGCCCAGGTTCTGTAGGCCCGATGCGCCCGCGGCGTATTCCTCGATCTGATCGGGCGTCGTCCCGAGTGAACAGGACAGGCTCACCGCCGTCGCAGTCGCGCTCGCGAGGTTGGTCACGGTGTGCCGCTGGCATCGCTCAGCCGCCATTTGAGGGGGATGGCCTGGCCGGCCATCGACCCCATCGCCGTCGACATCCCCGGCCGCGCTCACCGAGACGCCCGAGCGGTCATAGGCCGCGACGCCCGAGAGCCTGAAGCCGTTGGTGCCATCGAGGGTCGAGAGGTTGATATTGGCCGGGAAGGCGCCCGCCGTCGCAGTGTCCTTCCCAAACACCACATAGCTCGCCCCGGAGTAACTGCGGTTCGGGTCGGCCCTACGATGTCTCGGCGCCTCCGCCGATCGGTTCGTAGCGGCTTATACGAGACCTCGTTGTGGAATGATCGAAAATCGTTTGCGCCCCTCGATTCGGTAGGTCTCGAAGTCGTCGAAGTCCACGGTGAACACCGTCGAGAGCGATTCGCGGCGTGCGAGGTGCACGAGCGTGGCATCCGCGAAGTCCATAGGTCGATCCCGGTATCGCCTCATCAGCGCCGCAAGCGCGGGCAGGTCCGAATCGTCGATGGGGCGCACGGTGACGGCGCCCGAGCGCAGGAACGCCCAGGCCGCCTCGGTCTCCGTGTCACCCAGGAGATGAAACAACTCGGTGAGCACGGCCGTCGAGGTCACGAGCGGCAAGAGAAGCTCTGGGAATGCGTCGACA
Source organism: Gammaproteobacteria bacterium (assembly GCA_050740695.1). Classification (GTDB taxonomy): domain Bacteria; phylum Pseudomonadota; class Gammaproteobacteria; order JACCXJ01; family JACCXJ01; genus JACCXJ01. Next base: position 10,291 of record JBOIDR010000068.1, read on the forward strand.
CACGGCCTATGCCACCGGTCATCCCGATCGAGGAGCGCGACGATGGCACCCGTGTCAACCAGGCCTCTAACGGGCATCCCGGCGCGTCAGACGGCGATGGACGGCCTGCCGTACCGAGGTGGACCGATCGGGGTTTCCGCCACGGATGGTGCCGAAGGTCGGCGCGATCACCCCCTGCAATCGCGCCTGCTCGGCATCCGCCTCGTAGTCCTTGGCCCGCGCCTCCGCAAGCCACCCCACCACGATGCGCTCGACGAGCGATGCGATGCTGACGCGCTCCCGCCGCGCGGCTTCCTCGAGCGCGTCCTTCAAATGCGATGAAAGGCGCCAGCTATACACTTTGGTCTTGTCCATGCACGACAGCGTAGTGCAGCGAGTCTCGAAAGGTCAAGCAGATCCGATGCAGGCCGCCGCAACCCCGCATCGAGTGGGCGGGACGCGGAGGGAGCGCCGTCCCTGGCGCTCCACGCGCCCTTCCCTTACTTCGTGAACTGGAAGAGCGCGGTGCGCTCCTGGCTCGCGCCTTCGCCGAGATCGAGCTTCAGGGTCTTGCAGGAGCTGGCTGGCAGGGGAAGGTCACCCCGCCGTGTCGCTCGTCACCGTGACCGGATCGCAGCCCGTGGTCGTCAGCGACGCCGGCGACTCCGCCTCGCTCACCGTGAAGCCACGATCAATGGCGTGTGTGCTTCGCCTGGCATGATGGCAACGCTGAGCGGGTAGAAATTCTGTGACTATCACTGAGAGGTTATGACAATGGAAAGATTGCCGAATATCCACCCTGGTGAAGTGCTGCGGGAAGAGTTCCTGATCCCCTTGGGCATAAGCCAATACCGTTTGGCGAAGGCGATTGGTGTGCCGGAGGCGCGTATTTCCGTTATCTGTGCTGGAAAGCGGGCGATTACGGCGGATACGGCGCTCCGGCTGTCCCGTTTTTTTGGCACCAGTCCTGGCTTCTGGTTGGGTCTACAGGCCGATTATGACTTAGAAGAAGCCGGGCACGCAGCCGGTGATGCCCTATCCCGTATCACGCGCTTCGACTCGGAAGCCGCTCACACCTGAACCAGCCTGCGCCGGATGGCTAGAGCGAAGCGAAACCCATCAATGGGTGGCGGCGCACAGGATGGATTTCGGCTATCGCCTCTTCCCGTCCTACGACGGTGCAGCGGCGTTGGTGGAAAAGGTATCGCTACAAGGATTGACCAATGACCAATTGATTGCTACCCAAAGACATTTGAAAATTCGTCGTCCCTTCCCCCTGGAGAGCCAGCTCGTGAAGTGCCGCGAGCAGAAGACCTCGAAGAACGGCGCCCTCGAAGCGTTCGGCGGCGCCCCCGCGGGCGTCATGCCCGCTCACCCGTCCCGCGGGCAGAGGCCCCACCCGCCGGCGTTTCTGCCATGTTCATCATCGGCTTCCCTCGAGTGTCGGTGTTATTCTTCAGGGTTCCAGTGTAAGCCATCGGCCACGCCACGCCATCCACCCCTTCAACACGGCCTTGCCGTAGGTCGTGAGATTGATGGCCCACCACACCCCGGCGGGTCCCCATCCCAGCGGGAAGGCTAGGACCCAGGCCAAGGGGATGCGTAACAGGTTGAGCGGCGCGCTGCACCAGAAGACCACGCGGGTCGCGCCGGCCCCAGCCAGGACCCCCTCGCCCAGCGACTCCCAGGCCAGAAAGAGCTGCGAGGCGGCGAGTATCACGGCGTATTCGGCCGCCGCCCGGTGGACTAGGTCGTCATCGGTGAAGAGTCCGGTCAAAGGCACCGCGCCGAAGTAGAAGGCGGCCGTGGCGGCGATACCGAGCACGGTCGAGACCGGGAAGGCGGTGCGGAGTGCGCGCTGTGCGAGATCGGGCCGTTGGGCTCCCAGCGCACGGCCGACCAGCGAGGCGGAGGCGAGCGCGATCCCGTGGAAGAGCGGCCAGGTGAAGCCTTCGAGCGCCGAGAAGCCGATCCCGAGCGCCACGTTCACATGCGCGCCGAGCGGCGAGACGGTGGTCTTCAAGAGCCCCCAGTAGACCCCCGCGAAGAGCGCGGTGCCGAGCGCCATGGGCGCACCGATACGGAGGATGCGCTTGAGCTCGCCGCGGGCGCAGAGATGGGCCGAACGGAGCCCCAGGTCCCGCCTGATCTGCCAGATCCCGAGGGCGCTGGCGACGCCGCGCGCGGCGTTCGAGGCCAGGGCGGCACCCACCACCCCGAGCCCGGCCTCGTAGACCAGGAGCGGGGTCAAGACGATGTTCAAGGCCAGCGACAGGGCGTGCAGGCAGAGCGGCGCGCGGGCGTTGCCCATGGCCAGGAAGGTCTGATCGATGAGCGGGGTGAGCGCGAGCGGCAGGATGGTGGCGAACAGCGCCGTCAGATACCGGCTGCATTCCGCGGCCGGTGCACCCGAGAGGCCCAGCGCCACCGCGATGGCCGGCGCCGCCGCAACCCCGATGGCCATCAGGAGCGCGCTCTGCACCAACACCGCGGACAGCGATTGGCCGAGGAGGCGCCGGCGGCGTTCCAGATCGCCGGCCCCGGTCGCCCGGGCGATAAGGGGGCCGGCACCGCTCGCCACCACCTCGAAGGCGGCGTAGAACAAGATCAGGATGAACACCGAGGCGCTGACCGCCGCCTGGGCCGCCACCGACACCCCCTGGACGAAATACTGATCGACGATGCGATAGCCGTTGGTCAGCAACGTGAAGGCGGCGCTCGGCAGGGCGAGGCAGAGGAGCGCCCCGACGCCGATCCGCGGGGGTCGGCAGATCGGCGGGTCGCTCGGGTATCGCTGGGGCTCAGGGGCCTCGGCCGGGCGCCGCATTGATGTTTGTCTTTGAAGGGCTTATGGTAGCCCCAGGTTTGAATAGTGATTGGCGCCGCCACGGAAGCCAGGCGTTCGCGCGGCGCGCGGCATGCGACTATACAAAAATAAGGTGAGCTTTCATGATCAAATTCAATACGCAACTGACCCGCACCACGAAGCACCGGGTCCAGTACGCCGTCCTCGTGTGTGCCGCGGTCGGGGTGGTCGGGGCCCTCGGGTATGGGATCCAGGAAGTCTATCCGCAATGGCGGATCTTCGTGCTCGTCGGGATCGGCCTGGTGCTGCTCATCCCGGGCCGGGTCCAGCAGATGTACTGGAAGGGCTTCTTCAGGGGCCAGAAGCTCCAGCTCAAGAACAGGCATCGTGAGGCCCTGGAGACGTTCGAAGGGTTCTTGACGATCTTGCGCGAGCGGCCGGGTCTACGTCATCTCATCTGGTTCAGCCAATGGTCCTACACCCGTGATGTGGAGGTCATGACCCTGAACAATATGGGCGTCTCGGCCATGACCTTGCGAAGCATGAAGCAGGCGGAGGCGTACCTGAAAACGGCCGCGGAGTTGGACCCCGATTCTCCCCTGCCCTACTACAACCTCGCGGTCCTTTACTACGGTCTGGGAGACGACGCCCACGGCGCCGCCAACCTCGTGAGGGCCGAAACGCTCGGTTATCGCAAGGCCAGCGTCCGCGAGTTGATGCGCATCACCAAGACGCCGAGGTCCGGGAAAAAGGGCGCCGACAAGTTACTGCGCCACTCCCGGCCGTCCCTGACACACGACACCCAGGGGCAGCCTCAATAACAGGGTACGACCGCCTCCGGCGAGCACGCTGGGGGGTCTTGCGGGAAGTCTAGTCCCTGACGATGGCCTCGCGGCCCCAACGCCGCTCCGGTGCTCGGTTCGCAAACCATGTATCTGGCCCATTGATGTATCTGGCCCATTGATGTATCTGGCCCATTGATGTATCTGGCCCATTGATGTATCTGGCCCAT
>JBOIDR010000068.1:14187-21069 GCA_050740695.1 Gammaproteobacteria bacterium
ATGTATCTGGCCCATTGATGTATCTGGCCCATTGATGTATCTGGCCCATTGATGTATCTGGCCCATTGATGTATCTGGCCCATCGATGTATCTGGCCCATTTCGGTCTTCGGGAAGCGCCGTTCTCCCTGACTCCCGATCCGCGCTTCCTGTATCTCGGGGAGCGCCACCGCGAGGGCCTCGCTCACCTGCGCTATGGGCTCGAAGACGGCGGCGGCTTCGTGCAGCTCACCGGGGAGATAGGGACCGGCAAGACCACGCTGTGCCGGGCCCTGCTGGCCGAGTTGCCCGGTCACCTCGATGTCGCGTTCCTGCTGAATCCCAGGGTGTCGGAGGTGGACCTCCTGGCGAGCCTGTGCGATGAGCTGCGTATCCCGTATTCCGAGAGCGACGCGCGCCAGAGGCCCCTGGTCGATGCCCTCTACCGTCACCTGCTCGAGGCCCATGCCGGGGGGCGTACCACGGTGCTCCTCATCGACGAGGCCCAAAACCTCTCCCCGCCGGTCCTGGAGCAGGTGCGGCTCCTCACCAATCTCGAGACCACCAAGAAGAAGCTCTTGCAGATCATCCTCATCGGTCAGCCGGAGCTGTGCGAGGTCCTGGCCCGGAGCGAGCTCCGCCAACTCGCCCAGCGCATCACGGCCCGCTACCACCTGGTGCCGTTTTCGCGGCATGAGACGTTCGATTACATCGCGCACCGCATCGAGGTGGCCGGGGGCAGCCCGCGGATTTTCAGTCCGAAGGCCCGCGCCGAGGTCTACCGCCAATCGAAGGGCGTGCCCCGGCTGATCAATGTGTTCTGCGACCGGGCCCTGTTAGGTGCCTACGTCCAGGAGCAGGCCGGCGTAACCATCGCCACGGCACGGCGGGCGATCGGCGAGGTGCGGGGCGTCCCGGCACCACGCATCGGGCGGCGGGTCTTCGCGGTGGCCGCGGGCCTGTGCGTGACGGCGGCGGTGTCGTTCTGGCTGTACGCCAACCCTCCCGGCGCCCTGGGTCTCTTCGATGCCGGCGGTGCCCCGAGCGATGTCGCGCCCCTACCCTATCGGGATAAAGGGGCGGAACCGGCCCCGGTGCCTCCACCGCTCGCGCCCGCCGTGCCCGCGCCGGCCACTCCAGGTAGTCCCGCCCCCCCGGCACCCGAGGTTCCGGCGCCCCAGGGATTCGCGGAGATCGTCGGGCGTTCCGCGCCCGACGAGAACCGTACCCAGGCCTTCGCCGCGCTCCTATCGTCCTTCGGCTTGCAGGCGCCAGAGACCGCCGGCGATCCGTGCGAGATCCTGGCCCGGGACGGATGGCGTTGCCAGTGGGAGAGCGGTGACTGGGAACGGCTAGAGCGGCTCGGACGGCCCGTCATGATCGAGGTGCGCTTCCTCTCGGGCGAGCCGCGTTTCGGCACCGTATCCGGAATGAACGATAGCGCAGCGACCCTATCCCTGGGTCGGGAGCGCTATCCCGTGGCGCGTGCCGCGTTGGAGCCGATGTGGACGCGGCGCTATCTGGTCTTGTGGCGGCCACCCCGGCTCGCCGGGCACCTGCTTCGTCTCGGTGCCCAGGGGACCGATGTGCTGTGGCTGCGGGAGCAGTTCCGAGCGCTGGACGGGACCCCACTGGTATCCACGGACGCTCGTGTCTACGATGATGCCTTGAGTACCCGGGTACGCGCTTTTCAAACCAGCCGATCGCTCAAGGTCGACGGCACGGTGGGCCCCGAAACACTCGTGCATCTCGATTCGGCACTACGCCGGGAAGCGGACCCATCGGTCCGCAGCCCCGAAGAGTGACAGGCGCATGTCCTTCATCCTCGAAGCCCTGAAAAAGGTCGAGCGCGAGAGGGAGGCAGCAGGGCAGCCCCGATTGGGCGCCGTGCAGCGGCTACCCACGCCCCGACGTTTCGTCTGGCCCTGGATCGTCTGCATCGCCTTGGCAGTCAACGCGGGCGTGGTCTGGACCCTGTGGCACCCGCTACCGCCGGCCGCCGAGGGCGAGGGACCGACCATGACACCTCCGGCCCCTGCCGCCGTAGCGGGCGACAAGGCCGGCCCGAAAACCGGGGAGGCCGGCCACCGGACCGCTACGCCGGAACCTTACGATCAACCTCATGGCCGTCGCGAGTCGGACCCCGTGAGGCCCGGAGGCAAGACCGCGTCGGCCCTGGGCGCGCCATCCCGGCCGCGCGATGAGGTGCCCGGAACCCCCGCACCAGAGCCGATCGTGGCAGCGGAACCGTCCACCTCCGAGCCGGCGGCCGGGCGCGGCACACCTAAACCCGCCCCGGCCGCGGCGGTGCGAGACGTACTGCCCCTCTGGATGCAGATGCCCGCCGAGTGGAGGGCCGCGGTCCCGGACCTGGCGATCAACCTCATGGCCTATTCGCAAGACCCGTCCGAGCGCCTGGTGTACATCAAGGGCCACCGCTACACGGAGGGCGAACTGGTGGAAGGCAAGCTCAAGATCGAACAGATCTCCCGCGAGGGCGTGATCCTGAGCTACCAGGGCAGGCGCTGTCTGCTACCCCGCTGACGGGGTCGAGCGAAGTCGCACCTTCGCATTTTGTCGATCCGCTGCAGCAAGCCCGTCTATGCCCCGCCCGAGGCCGACGACGGCTGCCGGATCATCGTCATGCGGCGCTATCCGCGTGGGATCGCGAAGTGGAGGGCGCATGGCTTTCTGCCGGAGCTGGCCCCGACATTGCCGCTGGTCCATTGGTACCATGAGCAAAAGAACGCCATCGAGGCGCAATGGCGTGACGCCGATCCCGTGCGCTTCGGCACGGAGATCGCCCGCTTCTAGCGCGTCTACAGCCGGCGCTACCTGTCCGAGATGCGACGCCAACGCCCGCTCATCGAATGGCTGTCGGCGCTGGAACGCGACTTCGGGCTCACGCTCACTCTGCTGTGCGCCTGCCACGACCACCGTCTCTGCCACCGCAGCCTGCTCGCCGATCTCATCGCGGAGAGCCCCAGCCCGAAGCCTCGACGCTGACGGGCACTCGACCCCCGATCCGCTCGTGCCGGTCGCGCTCGTGCACTCCGCGAGGGCGGGCCACCCTTCCCGGACGGTCCATCCACCATGGACACTTGCAGCGCGCCCCGGCCGAGAGGCTGGCGGCGGCTCGAGAACGAGGCCGCGCGGCGTCGCTCGCGGTGCGGGTTGCATAGCCCCTCGTGGATGATTTCGGGATCCGAGAGCAATGAAGGTAACCAACGTCGCATTATCAATCGGCATCGCTGCGGCGATCTTCTACGGGCTTGCGATCGGGCGCGATTTGCTCATGCCTTTCGTGATTGCCGTGGTGCTCTGGTATCTCCTCAACGTCCTGGCCGCCACTTTTCAGCGCGTGACGATAGGGGCTTGGCGGCCATCCTATCGACTCAGCTTAGTGGTTTCTCTGCTGACGTTCGGCGGGCTTTTCTTTATCGTTATAGACCTGATCGCGCGTAATACCGTTAATATCATTGCCGTCGCGCCCGACTACCAGAAGAACTTGGAACGATTGATTGCCCAGGTGTTCGTGTATTTCGGCGGAACGGAACCGTTTACCGTGGCCAAGCTGATCGAGGATGTCAATGTCGACCGGATGCTTTACGAATTGGTCTGGACGTTGACTGATATCATCGCGAACGCGACAATGATCACTATTTACCTGGTATTTCTCCTGCTGGAACAGAAAAGTTTCAACCGAAAGCTCGCGGCTTTCTTCGATAACCGCGAAAGGGAAAGGCTCGTGCGGGACCTGATCCGCCAAATCGAGCTCGATATCCAGGCCTACGTCCGAGTCAAGGCCTTCGTCAGCCTGGTCACCGCCCTACTCAGTTACGCGGTCATGATGTACGTCGAGCTTCCCTTCGCCGATTTTTGGACCTTTTTGATCTTTTTTCTCAATTTCATTCCAACCATCGGTTCCATCGTAGCGACCATCTTCCCCTGCGTACTAGCCCTCGTGCAGTTCCAAACGCTCCATCCATTTTTTATCGTGGCCATTTCCCTGGCGACTATTCAGTTTTTCGTCGGCTATTACTTGGACCCGCGGCTGGTAGGCAAGTCATTGAATCTAAGTCCCTTGGTGGTGTTGTTGTCCCTCACGCTTTGGGGAGCCATTTGGGGTCTGGTGGGTTTGTTTATCGGCGTACCTATCACTGCGGTGTTCGTGATCATTTGTTCTCACTTCGCTCAAACTCGGCCGATCGCGATCCTCCTGTCGGGCGATGGCAAGCTCGACCGATGATCCGGCTTGGGGTGGCGTCCATCTACCGGCCCGTACCCTGTTCCGTGTCTCTGCCTCCTGTTCACACCTCGCCAATCGGTCGCAAGCGACCCGGGGAGTGCGTGCTCACGCTCAAGGGCACGATCCCAGCGCTACATGACGCGCACATCAATTTTGTGAGAAAAGATCGGGCATGCCGAAAACCGTCTCCAATTCAAACGACGATCGGCTTCGGCCAGCGGGGCGCTCGCGGGTGTTCGTGGTGCGCGATCTGCGTAAAGTCTATCCGATGGGTGATGTGGAGGTGCAGGCGCTGCGCGGCGTCGATTTCGAGATGCTCTCCGGCGAGTTGGTCGTGCTCCTCGGGCCATCGGGCAGCGGCAAATCGACGCTGCTCAACATTCTCGGCGGCCTCGATCAGCCGACTTCCGGCTCGGTGCGATACCGCGACGATGAGCTGACCGGCTACGGCGATTCGCAGCTCACCCAATACCGGCGCGAGCACGTCGGGTTCATTTTCCAGTTCTACAATCTGATCCCGAGCCTAACGGCGCGGGAGAACGTCGCGCTCGTCACCGAGATCTCGCGCAACCCGCTCAAGCCCGAAGAAGCGCTCGACCTCGTCGGGCTCGGCGAGCGGCTGGACCATTTCCCCGCGCAGATGTCGGGCGGCGAGCAGCAACGCGTGGCGGTGGCGCGCGCGATTGCAAAGCGGCCGGCGGTGCTGCTCTGCGACGAGCCGACCGGCGCGCTGGACGTGAAGACGGGCATCACCGTGCTCGAAGCCATCGAGCGCGTGAACCGCGATCTCGGGACGACTACCGCCGTCATCACGCACAACGCGGTCATTTCAAAGATGGCGGACCGAGTCATCTCGCTGCGAGACGGCACGATCAGCTCGATCGAGCAGAACCGGCGCAAGGCCCCCGCGTCGCAACTCGAATGGTGAAACGATGAGAACGCTCGATAGAAAGCTGCTGCGCGACCTTGCGGAGATGAAAGGCCAGACGGTCGCCATCGGTGCGGTGATCGCGGCGGGCGTCGCAATGTTTGTGATGTTCCTCACCGCGCTCGATTCGCTCAGCGGCACGCAGGCAGCCTACTACGATCGCAACCGTTTCGCCGATGTCTTCGCCAACCTCAAACGCGCGCCGCGCTCGCTCATCGCGCGCCTCGAGGAAATCCCCGGCGTCTCGCGTGTGGAGACCCGCGTCGTGGAGCAGGTGACGCTCGACCTGCCCGACCTCGCGGAGCCCGCGGTGGCGCGGTTGATTTCGCTGCCGGAACGTCGCGAACCGACCTTGAACGCCCCGCACCTGCGCGGCGGGCGCATGGTCGCGCCGGGCACGCGACGCGGCGAGGTCGTGGCGAGCGAGGCCTTCGCAAATGCGCATCGCCTCCAGCCGGGCGACACCGTGTCGGCGGTGATCAACAACAGCCGCGAATCGCTCCGTCTCGTCGGCACGGCGCTTTCGCCGGAATACGTGGCCGTCGTGCCACCGGGCGAATTGATCCCGAGCGACGAGCGCTTCGGCGTCTTCTGGATGGGCTATGACGAACTGGCCGCCGCCTTCGACCTGGATGGCGCGTTCAATGATGTCGCGCTCGATCTCGCGCCCGGCGCATCGGAGCCGGAGGTGATCCGCCGGCTCGACCGGTTGCTCGCGCCTTACGGCGGGCTCGGCGCCTACGGGCGCGACGATCAATTGTCGCACCAATTTGTTTCCGAGGAACTGAAGCAATTGCGGAGCACGGGAACGGTCGCTCCGATGATCTTTCTCGCCGTCGCGGCTTTTCTGCTGAACGTCGTGCTCAACCGCGTGATCAATACCCAGCGCGAGCAGATCGGTGCGCTGAAAGCCTTCGGATACGGCCGCCTCGAACTGGCGACGCACTACCTGAAACTCGCCCTCCTCATCTCCGGCGCCGGCGCGGTTGTCGGCTCCGCGGTCGGCGCATGGCTGGCCAAGGGGCTGACCGCCCTTTACGCGCAGTTTTACCACTTTCCCTCGTTCGAGATTCGACTCGATGTCCGCACCATCGCGCTCGCCTTCGCGGTGAGCATCGGCGCGGCGGTTTTTGGAGTCGCGGGGGCCGTGCGGCGAGTCGCGCAACTCCCGCCCGCCGCCGCGATGCGACCCGAGCCGCCGGCGAGCTTCCGCCCCACGATCGTCGAGCGCGCCGGGTTGCAGCGTTTCTTCGCGCAAACGACGCGGATGATTTTACGCCAGCTCGAACGCCGCCCGTTCAAGTCGCTGCTCTCCTCGCTCGGCATCGCCCTGGCCGTCGCGATCCTCGTGGTCGGGAATTTTTCCCAGGACGCCGTCGGATACCTGATGGATTTCCAGTTCAACATCGCGGAGCGGCAGGATCTCACCGTCACCTTCGTCGAAACGCGTTCCTCCGATGCGCTGCGCGAGATCGCTCGTCTCCGGGGCGTGCGCCGCGCGGAGCCGTTTCGCAGCGTGCCGGCGCGGCTTCGTTTCGATCATCGCTCGCGGCGCGTGGGCATCATGGGCGTGGGATCCGGCGCGGATTTGAAACGGCTCATCGGGCAAGTTTCAGCGTTAGTTGAACACTTTTTTGACATTGGTGTGGCAAAGTTTCAGCGTTAGTTGAACACTCCTGGTTATCCCTGGAATGGTTTATTGGGACGCCGGTAAGGCAGCTCGCGAA
>JBOIDR010000069.1:0-1525 GCA_050740695.1 Gammaproteobacteria bacterium
ACGCCTTTGTCCTGGCGCGCCAATCCCGATGAGGAAACCACCGACTGGAGAGCCGTGCGCGGGAGAACCGCCCACACGGTTCGGAGGGAGGGGAGGGCTGAGTGGCCCTTCCCTACCCCTATCGCCCGCTGACTTCGGCGAATGAGTTGGCGCGGACACGCGCCCTACGCCCTTAATCCGCTACTCCTTCCTCGGCGCCGTGACGATCCCCGCCGTTCGGCGGGGATCGTCACGCCCTCATCTCAGGGAACGCCGCCCGTGGCTTCGCAGTTCTCCGCCGTGTCGGTTCCCAGGCCGCCGCTGCAGGCATCGCGGTCCGGGCCGCCATCGAGGGAGTCGTTATCCCTATCCCCGCTCAGGATGTCACGGCCGCCTTCGCCGAAGAGATCATCGTCACCGTTCCCGCCGATCAGGGCGTCGTTGCCATGGCCGCCGCAGACGGTGTCGTTTCCGTTGCCGGCGACGATCGCGTCGTGCCCTCCGAGGCCATAGATGACATCGGGGCCGGCGGTGCCCAAGATCACGTCATTGCCATTCGTGCCCTGGCAGAGCTGGCCGGCCCTGCCGTTGACCCTGCAGCCCATCGTGGGCGCGAGGCTGGCGCAGGGACTACCCCCTCCGAGCTTGGCCACGAAGACATCAGAACCCCCGGCGCTCGTGAGCATCGTCTCATTGGCCTCGCCCGGCCCAAAGGTCGCCGTGCCCCGGAAGATCCCCGTCACATAACTGTTCCCACTGCCATCCACCGCGATGCCACGGCCCTCATCAAAACTCGTCCCTCCGGCCTGTTTGGCCCAGACCAGCGCCCCCGTGCTGTCATACTTGGCCACAAAGACATCACTGAACCCGGCGCTCGTGAGCATCGTCTCATTGATCTCGCCCGGCCCAAAGGTCGCCGTGCCGGTGAATTGCCCCGTCACATAACTGTTCCCACTGCTGTCCACCGCGATGCCAAAGCCCTCATCCAGCGACCCCGTCCCCCCGGCCCGTTTGGCCCAGACGAGATCCCCTAGGCTGTCATACTTGGCCACAAAGACATCATTTACCCCGACGCTCGTGAGCATCGTCTCATTGGCCTCGCCAGGCCCAAAGGTCGCCGTGTCCCTAAAGCGCCCCGTCACATAACTGTTCCCACTGCTATCCACCCCGATGCCTAAGCCGTCATCCGCACTCGTCCCCCCGGCCCGTTTGGCCCAGACCAGATCCCCTAGGCTGTCATACTTGGCCACAAAGACATCCTGGAACCCGGCGCTGGTGAGCGTGGTCTCGGTGGCCTCGCCAGGCCCAAAGATGGCCGTGCCGTTGAATTGCCCCGTCACATAACTGTTCCCACTGCTATCCACGGCGATGCCAAAGCCCTCGTCTCGCGCCGTCCCTCCGGCCCGTTTGGCCCAGACGAGATCCCCTAGGCTGTCATACTTGGCCACAAAGACATCATTTCCCCCGGCGCTCGTGAGCATCGTCTCATTGGTCTCGCCTGGGCCAAAGGTCGCCGTATCCGGGAAGAACCCCGTCACATAACTGT
>JBOIDR010000069.1:1625-20914 GCA_050740695.1 Gammaproteobacteria bacterium
TCGTCCCCCCGGCCCGTTTGGCCCAGACCAGATCCCCTAGGCTGTCATACTTGGCCACAAAGACATCATTTCCCCCGGCGCTCGTGAGCATCGTCTCATTGGTCTCGCCTGGGCCAAAGGTCGCCGTATCCGGGAAGAACCCCGTCACATAACTGTTCCCACTGCCATCCACGGCGATGCCACGGCCGTCATCATCACTCGTCCCCCCGGCCCGTTTGGCCCAGACCAGATCCCCTAGGCTGTCATACTTGGCCACAAAGACATCATTTCCCCCGGCGCTCGTGAGCATCGTCTCATTGGTCTCGCCTGGGCCAAAGGTCGCCGTGTCCCTAAAGCGCCCCGTCACATAACTGTTCCCACTGCCATCCACCCCGATGCCACGGGCCTCATCAGAACTCGTCCCTCCGGCCTGTCTGGCCCAGACCAGCTCTTGGGCCCACCCACTGCTCACGCTCCCTAGCCCTACGGCCAGGCCCACCACGACCATGGACAGCACTCGCCACCCGCTACGCCGGGTCTCGATTCTGTCCTTCGCTCGCCCATCATGCTCTTGTGCCATTGTCATTTCTCCTTTCTGTTCCTCAGCCTGCCAGGGCGCGGCCCGCGACCGTGCCGGCCATGAGCACGGTGCGCGACCCGAAGCCAAGGTGTCTGAGGATAAGAAAAATAAATAAACGGAGTATAGATAGAGTATCAATTCTTTTCTCCGTGACTTCTTTGCATTTGGCAAAGAAGCTCGTCTGGGTTGCGGCCGGAGAGGCAGCGCTAACACACTACCGCTCGGCTCGTGGTCTGTCAAGCATGCGCGTGCTCGGCCTGGGATTGGCGATCTTTCGGGCTATTCCTCGGGCTCGAAGGATCTGGTAGCGCTTCGCCAAGACCTCTGCGTTTCGAAAGAAGCGCTCTCGCCGCCTCGAGGAGTCCGCATCGCTCGATGCCTGGCTCAAGCGGTATAATTAAAAGCGGGCGAACACACTCGGGAAAGCACCTGCTCTCGCAAGACACCCATGCAGACCTCCCTCAAGTCAGGTACCCAGCGGATGAGAGATCCTTCGGTGGCTTACAAGCGATGCTGAACGTCGCTGCCGGTGGATTTCATTCTCAGCGAATCGACGCCAGCACAACCCGCCTGCCGATGACCGATCTCCGGACGAGCCTCTGTGGCCTCTCCTGTCGGGTGCTCCAGGAAGCGTCGCCGGGGGCTCGCATCGAGCTCGCCGTGGTGCTCTGCCACGGCTTCGGCGCGCCGGGCGGCGATCTCGTCTCGTTGGCTCCGGAGCTTTTCCGGGCGCGGCCGGAGCTCGCGCAGAAGGTCCGCTTCGTCTTCCCGGAGGCGCCGCTGTCGCTGAGGGCGCTGGGGTATGGCGAGGGTCGCGCCTGGTGGCCTCTCGACATCCAGCGACTCCAAGCGCTAGATGGTGGAAACGCGTCCGTTGCGCGGCTTCGCCGCGAGATCCCCGAGGGGCTTCCGCGGGCGCGCCGGTTGCTCACCGGCCTCATCGAGGAGCTCACCCTGCAGACCCAACTGCCCCTCGGGCGCGTGGTCCTCGGCGGTTTCTCGCAGGGAGCGATGCTGGCGACCGATGTCGCGCTGCGGCTCGAGGAGGCGCCGGCCGGCCTCGTGATTTTCTCGGGCATGCTCCTCAACGAAGTCGAGTGGGCGCGGCGCGCGCCGATCCGGCGCGGCCTCCGCGTGCTTCAGGCGCATGGACGCCAGGATCCGCTGCTCCCCTTCGCCTCCGCCGAGGCGCTCCGCGAGCTCTTGGTTTCCTCCGGCCTCTCGGTCGACTTCCTGGATTTCGACGGAGGCCACACCATTACCGTCGAGGGCGTCAAGCGCCTCGGGGCGTTCCTCGCGACCACGCTCGGCCGGTGAGTGTTGGGCTCGGCGAGCCAGGCAATGCCAAAATGTAAATGAATTCGAGAAATGCACTCCTAATTGCGATCATCGTGTTGGCTTCGGGTGCCCCGCAGGTAGCGCAGGCATCGACGGCCGTTGTAGAGAGTCAGCCTACCCGTACAATCTATTTGCTTGTCGATCGCTGGCATGCCGGTATCGTGTTCAAGCGATCGGAGATCCCCGAAGGCGTCTTGCCTGAACGTCGCGATTTCCCCGACGCCGAGTATCTGGAGTTTGGGTGGGGCGAATGGGATTTTTACCAGACGGTGGACTTTAACTTTTGGCAAGCGCTCAAGGCGCTGTTCGTTCCGAGCAGGAGCGTGTTACACGTGGTCGGTTTCAGCGGAGGGGTCGTCGGCTATGCCCCCTACCGGGAGGTCCTGGAGTTTAGGCTCGATCAAAAGAGTTTTGGCCGCTTGGTGGCCTATATCGACGGAAGCTTTGCACGCAGAGGCCCGGGCGCGGTCGCGCCGCTAGGCCCGGGGCTTTATGGCGACAGCAGGTTCTATCCGGCACAGGGGCAGTTTCATCTGTTCAATACCTGCAATACCTGGGCAGCAGGTGCCTTGCAGGCGGCGGGCTACCCCATGTCCTCTCCGATCATTGCGGATGCGCTTTTGTCGCAGGCGCGCCCGTTCAGTATCTCGCACGAAGTCCAGCCGGCGGATCCGTGAGGATCGGCCCTCCCGACCGGGCACGCGCGAGGACGGTGCAGGTCGGTTCGTGATCTGCCACCGGAAGGTTCGTTCATAGGCGCAGTCTCACGGACTCCAACGTCTCGATATCCTGCGCGAAGCGCTCGCCGCTCCTTTGCGGATCCGCGCTCATGGCTCGTGCGATCGCGGGTTCGGGCAGCCCGGTGAAGCCCGTCAGCTTCGCGGACAGATCCGCCACGGGCAGCCCCGCCCAGGCCGGATGGCGGGCGCGGATGCGTTGCCGGAGCGCTTGCAACACGGCGGCGATGAGCGCCCCGGAGGCGCCATGCTGCCAGAGAAAACGCCCGCTTGCCGTGATGTGCTCGACGAGGCTGCGGCGCTCCGGGGCCGCGTCCGGTAACACGGGACCGAAACGGCGCGTAGCGCCCCACAGCCACACGGCGAGAAGCGCCAAGACGGCGAGCACTAGCGGCGCGGCGTGCTTCCAGAGCCAGGCCCAGAGCGGCGGGGCATCGTGGTCCCGGATGATCCAGATAACGCCGCCAGGCTCCGGGGCCAGGAGCCAGGCCGCTAGCGCGGCGTGATCGTGCTTGCCGATCTTCGGGGTGGTCAATAGTCCATCGTCCGTCAGGACCGTGATGGATCCCTGGCCGATCCGATACCGGAGCGCATGCGCCCCGAAGGTGTCGGTGAGCCGCCACACCGCCGCCCCGCCGCGCTCCTCCAGGCGAAAGCGTTGATCGAAGTGCAGCATGAGCGTCCCCGAGCGGTTCGGGAGGGACACCGGGCGCGGATCCGGCTTCCACCACGGCTCGTCGTTGTCCGCCTTCGGCGCGGGGCATTCCATGGGCTTGGATGGATGAACCGGGGGTGGTTTGTTCTCGAACTGCGCGGCGCCCAGCGGATCGAGCAGCGGATCGGGCGTCTTGTCCTTTTCCTCCCAAAGCGTGCGGATGACGACGATCAGATGGCCGCCGGCCTCTGCAAAGGCGCGCAACTCGGCGTTCTGGCGCGCGGACAAGGCCGCGCGCTCGGCCGGGAAATACAGCGTAGCGCCGGGTGGAGGCAGCCGCGTATAGACCGGGAAGGTGCGGACCGCGGCGCGATATTTCGTGAGGAAGCGCGCGAGCGCGAGGTAGGGGTTCTCGCGCGCCTCGGCCTTGAGACCGACCTCGATCTCCCGTTCGTACAGCTCGAAGTTCGTGTACACCCAGAAGGCCGCGAGGGCGAGGGTGGTTGTGACGATGACGCCGATGGCGATCTGGTTACGGCGCGGGATCACGTCTCTTCCATATGGCGCCGGAACCCCTCGGCCAGGGGCTCGATCTCGGGCGCCTCGGGGGTGCGGTGCGCGTAGGCGCAGGCCATCCAGGCGCGGGTGAGGGCGGTCAAATAATCGAGGGCCGCGGGCGCCGCGGGCGCGACGGCGCGCAGGACCTCGCCCTCGGTCGCCCCGGCCGGGAGGCGCAGATTGAAGCGCTCGTGGGCACGGGCGATGGCACCGCGGTAAAGGAGGCCCAGTGCCTCGGCGTGGCGGCCCGCTCGCCACAGGCAGAGGGCCAGAGAGGGGATGTCGTCGGGCAGGGGTCGGCCCGCAAACGTGAGCCGCACCTCCCGACTCACCGGCGCGGTCTTGGGCCCGCGCCGTAACCTTCCGACGAACGGCAGCCAGCGCCCCCGGTAGTAGGCGATCAGGAAAATAACGAGCGCCGCGCCGACCCACAAGAGCGTCTCGCCGATCGCGGCCAAGACCTCCGCGCCTCGGCGCAGGAACCCGCGCAGACCGGCCAGCCATCCCCCCTGTGCCTGGTCCGAGTCCCGCCTGCGGGCGCGTAGGCTCGTGCTCGTCTCGGTGTGCCCGAATTCCTCCGCCGCCAGCACCGCGTCGATCTTTGACCGGGCCTCGGCCGCGAAGGCGGGTGCCGCGCCCATGCCAGGAGGCGCCGGCGTCTCCACGGCTTCCGCTACGGAGCAGGCCAGGATCGCCCCGATGAGCACGATCGTGGACCTATGAAGTCTTTGCTGTTTCTCGATGTTCCGATCCGCAGTGATAGCGGTTAGGGAAGTGCGCGCGCTCAATAGTTGGTCTTCCGACGGCAATTGGCCACAACAGAGATGGGGGTCATCGCCCGCAACACAGCGGGTACTTTCGCCCACTGTTATACAGGGACACAGCGCATTGCGCTCGGTCCCCGGTTATTTTTTAGTGCGCGCCGGCGTTGTCGGGCGCGTCTGCGGCGCGGATGCCCCTCTCGAAGGTTCCATCGACCTCAGCCGGTGCATACGCGGGAACATCTCCTGGTGGCGCCGGATCATGGGGACGACCACGGAGCACCGAAAAGCCTCAAACTCGTCCTCATCCATGTTCAGGGTCGACCGCATCTTGCCGAGGGCGTCGTCACGCCCTTCCTCCGGCAACAACGCCAGATTCCAACAGAGCTGGCCAAGGGCAAACGCCCTGTTCACCTGCTCCGCCGAGCCGTCAGTTTCATCGAGCAGCGGTTGTGCGTAGGCCGCAATGGCGTCTGCAATGTCTCCCATAGGGTTTCTCCGTATGGTGGTGTTTAACACATAAGCTCAGGCGACGCTTGGACCCCGCGTAGGGCGGAAGCCCCGTAGGGGTGTTCCGCCGAATGACAAAAGGGGTCGCAGTGAATTATCTTGGTGCATCGACATGCTTGGGCGGACGCCCGTGCTGGCGCCGCCGGATACGCTTGCCCAACGCGGATTCGACCTGCTCCTGGAATAGATCATTGCCTAACGCGCTTATCATATCACCACGATGCACCATAATAAATCACTACGACCCCTTTTGGTCTCGTACTTCCTTGTGTATAGTGGAGGTGAGGTAACTAACCGACGATCGGAGTTCATCCAGGAGCTCGCGTAGGGCGGAAGCCCCGCAGGGGTGTTCCGCCGAATGACACGCCACCACGTTATCGGTTACGCTCGCCGGCAGGAACATCCAACGCACCCTCGTCAGCCCAATCGCCTGGATAGGCACCTGCCTTCGCCCACCGATGAAAGGTTGAATGGGGCCAGTGCGAAACCAGCGACACGTAGCCGTGTTTAACCGGGTTGAAGTGCACGTAGTCCATATGGCGCGCATAATCTCCCTCGTCCCGAATAGCATGCTCCCAAAAACGCCGTTGCCAGATACCACGTTCACCCTTCGCCATTCGTATCGATGAACGCCCCTCCGTGGGCGGCAGCGCCTGTACAAAGCGAATTTTCATTGCCTTAATGCGATTGGAAAAGTCATCATCGCCAGGTGGTAGGGTAATCACGCAATGCATGTGATCGGGAAGCACGACCCAAGCATCGATATGGAACGGTCGATCGGCTCGCGTGCACCTTACTGCCTCTCGCAATTGTTCAATATGCCGCACCAGCAAGTCAGCCCGGCGCTCTAACAAATTGATGGTGAAAAAGTAAGTGCCTCCTGGCACACGGTAACGGCGGTAATCCGGCATCGGGTGAGCCTTATTACTTTTCATTCATTCGGCGGAACACCCCTGCGGGGCTTCCGCCCTACGCGAGCTGCCAGCAACTTGGGGAATCAACATCGAATTACTCAACGGCGCTGACTTCGGCGAATGAGTTGGCGCGGACACGCGCCCTACGCTCGCTATACCATCGTGTGCTCCACTTTTGTGAACCGCCTAGTGCGGACCCGCATGCTAGGTGGTGTGAGGGCTGGGGGCTAAACACCCCCGGCTACCCGATTATGTCCCATGTTCATATGCGCTCAATCATGGACTGAACAATGTCTTTGTCCCGATAGCCATCTATTACGCTCCATCCCGCGAAGAGCTCCCACAAGAATCCACCTATTTGCTTGATATCGTCATATTCAGTCTCGATATCCCTCATGCGGTAAATAATTTGCGCAAGTCGTTTCAAGAACGCAAAGACCTCTTCATCGTGGACATCGATAGTATTCAAGACGTACAGAAGTTCCTCTCTTAAGACCTCCAATATACCGTATGTCTCGAAGTACATACCTATTGCCGTTTAGAGCGTTCAAAACTACGTGCCATCGGTTCTGCCCATCTCTAACTTCCACCTTGAAATATCTGCGAAACTCACTCTGTTCAAGGAGCATTTCTTGCGGGTGGTAGTCTTGTGAGTCACTCGCTATCAGAAAGGTGTGAATGCAAGACGAGCGAAAAGCATCGTAGTGTTGCTGCAAGTTTCGGTGAATCCTCGCTTTGCGTTGGTGTCCTGGCACCCACACTACGATGAAGTAAAAAATTGTGCTTACGACAATTCCCATCGACAACATATTCAATACTGGCCGAGCGCGGGGCTCTGGTGTTGTCTCGATGCCGGCGAAAGCAGCCGTAATCGCTATAAGGATTAGGGCAATTAGAAGGCGCCGTTCAGGCATACCTGCGATCAGCTGGCTTCATGGGACATAACAGATAGTATCTTATCCGCTGTGCAGCACCATGGCGGATAAGATCGGTTGAACTGAACGGCTGGATCGAAGGCTATGCGTCTTAAGGCGCCGGGTGGGAGTGCCAGGCAGTTCCAGTAGGCTGGTGGCGTCGATCATGACGAGGTTTCCCCATGTCGATCCCGGAGTTGGGCTGGTCGGAGAGTATGGTCCTGAAGCGGAGACGGGTCAATGGGAGGCGAGGGCGTGAGGGGACTTGCGGCGGCGTCGGTCGAGGTCGCCGGAGTGGGATGCGTGGCGGTTCATCCTGTACCTGATAAAGGCCGGGCTCCTGCCCGTTCAAATCAGGCGGCCCATCGCAAGAACGGAGGGCCAGTGGCCCGAGGCAGAGGCGGAAGGCGTTTGACGGGGCGCAGCCTTCCTTGAGCGCAGTGCGGGCAGCGGTTTGCGTCGGTCCCGAGCACGCGAGAGAGGAGGGGCCTCGACGGTTTCGGGTTCGGCAGGCGCCGGAGTAGGGGCATCGAGGGCGGCCCGACAGGCGGCCAGATGCTCGGCACGATAGCGATTGGCGAGGAGGCCATAGTCCGGATCCGCATGAAGCCCTTGGGGAGCACGTGGAGCAGAATTCGACCAGATTATAGATTCAGCTTGTTATATATAAAGCAGCTCAATAGACGAGCGCCCCGCCGCCGTGGTGCGCACGGTCGTGCACCCCCATGCGGGGCCTTGGATGGCCGCGTAGGGCGCGGCGCAGACCCGCATCAGGCGGCCTCGCGCGGGTTGGCGCGGCGCGCGGCGAGTTGGCGGAAGGCGATCTCGATATCCCAGCCCTCGAGCTCGGTGCGCCGGTTGAGATAGAGCGTGAAGCCGGAGGCCACATAGAGCGGCTCGACAAGGGACAGGGCCACGAGGTAACTGAGATCGACCAGGACCTCCCCCGCAGGCGTCTCGAGCCACGCGAAGACGAAGCGGTCGAACGGCGGTCCCACGCCCTCGGGCAGCACCATGAAAAAGAGTGCGATCCCCGCGAACATCAAGAGCACCTCGAGGTGGACACAGGTCGTCGTCAACCACATGGCGCGCTGGCGTCCGCCCTTACGCAATAGCGCCGAGCGCCGCCGGCGCGCCGCCCCGCGCAAGCCCTCCAGTTGCCAGACCGGTAAGGTGAACGAGCGCGACGGATCGAGGCGGCCCCAGATCAGTCCCCGCACGAGGCCGGTGCGCAAGAAGCCGGGCAAGGCGCGCACGACGTCCCCGGCGCCCGTGGCCTCGCCGAACACGGCGCGGCTCAGGACCAAGACGAGCGCGCGGTCGTAGAACGGTTTGAGCCACCACACAAGGGTCGACCACAACCAGCTTGCGTCCACCAGGAAGCGCGCCGCGGTGGCGAGGCACAGGACCGGGACGAGGGCCACGGCCCAGGCGGTGTACACCGCGCCCCGGTGCGACTGGCAGAGCCGCAGGCCGAGGTCCATGGCCTCGAAGGGCAGCCGCGGACGCACCGCGAGCGTCAATGCCTCAATGCGCACGCCGGCCCATGAACAGGAAATAGGCGCCCACGAATAGCCACAGCGCGGCGCCGATGAGGTACTTGACCACCGGCGGCACGGCGGTCGTAGAGGACCAGAAGGCCTCGATGAACGCGGCCATGAGGAGCATGGCCGCGGCCCCGTAAACGATCCGCACCGCGACCCGGGCGCTCGTGACGAGCGCCTCACGCCGGGTGCGGAGGCCCGGTGCCAGGAGCGCGCGGCCCAATAGGAGGCCCGCCATGCCGCAGAGCGCGATGGCGGTGAGCTCGAAGGCCGAATGGCCGGCCACGAATTGGAAGAAGGGTTCGGCATAGCCGACCTTGGTGAGGTGTGTGGCCACCGCCCCGAGATAGAGTCCGTTGAAGCCGAGCGCGGCGATGCTCCCGAGACCCAGGATCAACCCACCGGCGAAGGTCTGGAAGCCGATCGAGAGATTGTTCTGGATGTAGTGTCCGAACATCATGACGTTGGTGTCCGAGGCGCGCTTGAAACCGATGTGGGTCCTGCCCGGCTCGTACATCGCTTCGAGATCCCGCACCTCTGCCGGGTCCATGAGGCTGTAGATCAGCTCCGGTTGTGCCCATACGACGGCGCCCATGGCGAGGGCCGGCAGGTACAGCAGGCAGATCGCGACCCAGAAGGACCCGGCGTGCCGGCGCACGAGCAGCGGAAAGTCCTCCAGGGCGAAGGACTTGATCTCGGGCCAGGGGCCGCTCCGGGCCCCGTACAGGGCCTGGTGGGCGAAGAGGGCCAACCGATTCAGGCGCAGCACGATCTGCGGGGGATACCGGCGGGTTCTTGCCAGCGCCAGTTGCTGACACAAGCGTCGGAAGCGCGCAGGGAAGTCGGCGGCCTCCAGGGTCGCCCGAGGATGGGCCAGCGCCTTCGTCGCCAGGTCCTCGACCGCTTGCCAGTCCGACTGGAAGCGGCGGACGAAGTCGTTCGGGCTCATCGCTCGCCGGCGATGTGGCGCGCGTACCCAAGGAGGCGGGTCTTCACATCGCCCTCCCCTTGCACGACGTCCCGGACGATGGCCGCGAGCTCCTCGGCGCGCTCGCTCGTGAGGCTCGGCACGCGCGCCGCGAAGGCCAGGATCGCCTGCTGCTCGGCGAGCGTGAACCGCCCGGGTGGCGGGCGCGGGGTGGCCTCGGGCAGGCGGAGCGGCGGTGTGGCGGTCTCCCGGTACACCACCACGGTGCGGGCGGCGAGATCGCCCAGGCGTTTGAAGTCGCGGGTGAGCAGCATGGAGACCAAGCCGCAGCCATAGAAGAACGGGAGAAAGTCCACCGCGCGCAGGAGGTTCCGGATCATGGCGCCCGACCAGCCGACCGGCACGCCGTCGTCGTGTACCACCCGAAGCCCGAGCATCCGCTTGCCCGGGGTCGCGCCTTGGCGATACACCTCGAAGAGGACCGGATAGAACCATTCGAGGCCGAAGAACGCGATGAGTAAGACCCCCGTTCCGAAGCGCCCCAAGGTGGCCAGCCCGACGGCGAGCGCAAGATAGACCAGCGCGCGGATCCCGAAGTCGATGGCGAAGCAGAGAGCGCGCGGCACCGGGCCCGCGATCCGGAGGTCGATCGCCACCCCCTCGGGCGTCTCGATCGCACGCACCGTATCCAAGAGCGGGATCACATGCTTCGCGGTCACGCCTCGGTCGGGGCCATCAATCCTTGACCACGATGGTGTCGGCGATCCTATCGTGCAGGCATTGACGCGAATCGCCGAAGATGAACAGGATGTCGATGAGCGCATACAGCATGCCGATGACCGGAACGATGCTCATGGCCTGGGTCGGAAGATAACGGGCGAAGAGGATGCGGGAGAGCGTGGCGCGCTCGCCGGTGCTGCGCACGATGCGGATCTTGAGCAGGCGCTTGCCGATACTCTGCCCGCGGGTGTGCAGCCAGTAGCCGTTCACGGCGAAGAAGACCAAGAGGCCGGCGATGCCCCAGGTTACTTGAGATACCACCGGATGCGCCGCGGCCCACACGAGTATCGCCGGGGGAGTGGCGTCGGCGGTTCCGCCCAGGTCGCCCGGGATCATTGCGGCCAACATCACCGGCGCGACCAGCAGTAGCATGAGCAGTCCGTCGATCATGGACGCGCCGAGGCGCGTGCCCCGTTCCGCAAGCCGGGGCTCGGTGCCCGCGTGATCGCTCACATCGGCCACCGTGGCGGTGGGCGGGGCATAGGGATTGGTTGGGTCGGCCATGTACCTTTTGCCGGGGGCGAGGGGCCGGCACGGTGAAGTCGTAGGACAGGTTCGTCTCCTCCTGTATAGCAGTCTAACGGTGGCCTGGACAACTGGCCACCGGGCGGCTCGGTACCGGGGAACTATAGCCCCGTGCCTTCAGAAATTCGCCCGCAGGGTGAAGAGGACGCTACGGCCAGGGAGGGGGGCGATGTCTTTCAGGAATGAGGTATGGCGCCGTTGCTCCTTGTCGAGGAGGTTGGTACCTCGCAGCGCCAGGGTGAGATCGGCCGGCTTGGTGCCGAAGGTGTAACCGACGCCGATATCGACCTGCGTGTAGCCGTCGGTCTCGGTCTCGAGGGCCGCGTTATCGGTCTGTTTTGCAACCCGAATGGCCTCGAAATCACCGCTCCAGGCCCCCAACCGGTAGTCGAGGCTTCCGCCGAAACGCGGCGGGGTGATCCGCGGGAGGTCGTCGCCGTTGCTCAGCTTGCCGCGTACATAGTCCGCGAAGAACCGGGCATCGAGATCGCCGTAGCTCGTGCCCTCGAAGATCCCGAAAACCATCTCGGCTTCCGCGCCGTAGAAGATCGCGTCGTCCTGCACGAACTCGAGGCTCAAGAGATCCCCCTCCGGGACCACGTTGCCTTCTTCATCCGAGCGGTCGGCCACGCCGTCGCCGTTCGCATCCACGGAATCCGCGAAGATGAAGTCCTCGATGAGATTCGCGAAAGCCGAAACGCGCCAAGTCCAGCGGCCCTCGGATTTTCGCAGTGTGAGGTCGAGGTTGTTGGCGGTCTCGGGATCCAGGGCAGGATCGCCGCGCTCGAAGGTGCCGGTCGCGAGATGGGGGCCGTCGTTGTAAAGCTCCTCCAGGCTCGGGGCACGCTGGGCGCGGGTCACGGAGATCCCGGCCGAGTGATCCTCCCCGAAGCTTCGCACCGCGCCGCCCGAGACGCTATAGATGTCGTGCTCGACATCCGGCCTGCCTGCATCGGCGTCGTAACGGGCGTTCTCGTAGCGTGCGCCGGCCTCGAAGTGCCAGCGGTCCCAGTCGCGCTCCTCGAACCCGAACAGCCCGACCGATCGGCCCCCGACCGGGGGCGTCAGGGCCTCTTCGCCGCTGACTTCGAAGTCCTGGTGGCGAACCTGGACCCCGAGCGCGCCGTTGAATCCCCAAAGCGGTCGGTGCAGGAGCTCGACCCGTCCCTCGTATTCGTCGTTCTGGAAGGTCGTGCCGACCTCGCCGCTCGGCTCGATCTCCTGGTGCTCATAGTCGTTGTGACCGAGCTTCATCTTCAGGTGGCTGAAACCGGGGGCGGGGGCCTCGACCTCGCCTTCGATGTCGTAACGGAGCTGATCGAGATCGATCCGAACGCCCGCCTCCTCGCCGCTGCCCGGCACCCCGTAGTTGCTCGCGTAGTGACTGATGGCGAAGCCGAGATGGCCCCGATCGCCGATATAAGACGCACCGCCGGCCTCGTTTTCCGTATCGACATCGCTGTTGAACAACTCCCCGGGTTTCTCGCCCGGCTCGGGCTCGATGGAGCCGAAACCGGGGATGTCATAGTCGGAGGTGCGGCGCTTGAGGCCGTCGAAGTGCAGGGCCAGGTTGCCGCCGATGCCCGCGTCCAGTTTCCCGCCACCGGTACGCTCGTTGGTCGCGGCATCGTAACGGAGCTCGGCCTCGGCGTGGGGCGCATCCGGCACCTCGGTCGGAATGCGGTCGGTTATGACGTTGACGATGCCGCCGATGGCCCCGCTGCCGTACAGCAGGGTGGCAGGCCCTTTCACGATCTCGATTTGGCGCGCGTGCAGCGGATCGATCCCGACCGCGTGGTCCGGGCTCAGGTTCGAGACATCCATGGACCCGATCCCGCCTTCGAGGACGCGCACCCGCGATCCCCCTAGCCCTCGGATCACCGGCCGGCTGGCGCCCGCGCCGAAGTCGCTGGCGCTGATCCCGGGCTCGCGCGCGAGCGTCTCGCCGATGGTGGGGGCCTGCCGCCGCCGAAGCGCTTCCCCCGTGAGCACCTCTACCGGCTGCGCGATGTGACCTGCTTCGGCCTCCAAGGGGGTGGCGGTGACCGTGATAGGCTCGAACACCACCGGTTCTTCCTCCAGCCCCTGGAGCCCTTGCTCCGCACCGGGCGTGGGCATCGATTCCAAGGCGCACAGTGCTGCAAGTACCCGAACCCAGGTCCGCATATCTTCTCCTCCCCCCCTTCGAGATTGGCCTTTCGTACGCAAACGCAACCTAGTTGCATTCTAACGCAACAAGAGAATCCATCGCAACCGCGTTGCATCACGTGTGGCAGGTCGGGCAGATCCCCTGGATCATGATCTCCGTGTGCTCGGGGCGGAAACCGGGCGGCAGGGTCAAGGCGGAGGGCGGCGGTAGATCTTCCATACAATAGACCTGGCGGCAATGGGTGCACTGAAAATGGGGGTGTGCTTCCAGATCGTTGTGGACGGTGTTGAACCGCCACACGCGGTCGTCCCCGACGATCTTGTGTGCGAGCCTGTGGCTTACCAGCCACTCCAGCACGCGGTACAGGGTGACGCGGTCGCAGGGCGAGCCGCGTGTCCGCAGGGATCGCTCGATCTCCTGATGATTCTGGGCCTGCTTCGCGGACAGCAGGACCTCGAGGACGGCGCGGCGGGCGGGCGTGATCCTGCCGCCCGCATCCGTGATCAGCGTTGCAGCGCGCGTGACGGAACGGCTTTGCCTGTTCATGCTGTGCGTCCAGGCCCTCGGCGAGATATTACACCCATGGGCGCGCCGTACCTCGGCGGTGCTGCGCGCCCGTGCGCCGGCCGGTGGGCTGATATCTGAAATCCGAGGTCGCGGGGACCTACCGAGTTACGTGTATTGCGCAGGCCCGCGCCGCCATCGCTAAATATATATATATAGCCTGCGGATTGCCGATCTAGCACACAGACCAACGCCTCGGCGCCCTCTCAATCGCGCAGTCCCCGTGCCGCTACTCACACCGCCACGCCGCCGCCCGGGCCTCTCCCCTCGTGTCGGACCTTCGCGCTATGGACAGCGCGTGCCGTCCACACACCGCCTCAAGGATTGAGCAGGCAAGCCAAGCGGCGGCGTTGGCCCTCCCAAAAAAAGAAGCCCCGCTCGGCGGGGCAAGGCGGCTCCTTCTAACCAATTAACGCTTTTACTTGCCGCGGTTATGACGCGCGCGGCCCGCCTGATCGGCCTCGTTCAAGGCTTCCTCACCTGCCGCCTTCATCGATTCAGTGCCGGCTTGAACGGCACGTCCCGAAATGTCGGCAATTTTACCGAAGCGTCTATTGCCTTCTTCAACCTGCTGGGTCACGAATTCCTGGCCCTGCGATACGATGCCGTACATGTTTTGGGAGTACTCGTTGGCAAAGCGGACGTAGTTGTCAATTGTCGTTCGCAGGCAAGTAGCGAAGGCATCGGATCTAGCAATCTTTGCCATGTTGTCCTGCACAAGCTCCAAATACTTGCTCACGTTGTCTTTTGCGAGTTCAGAGACTTCGCGCGAATTGGCAAAACGTGAAAGCGTCTCGATGTTCGCGTTGGTGAGGTCCACTATCGGTTGTAAGACGTTATACATAAGTGCTGTCCTGTTGTGGGTTAATGGGTTTTAGGTGCGTTCCTGTTCATGAAACACAGAAGCATCGTACAGGATGTGCTGCTTTGCAGCAAGCCTTGCGGCCAGGCGCTTGGACGCAGGGGGGCCACCACCCCTAGCTGGAGCCCCACGGTAGGGAAGAAGCATGATGAACTAGATCAGCTTCGAGGTGAGAGATCCTTGAGTTGCTTGCAGATCTGGTCGAAGAGCGCGGCCTTTCGCGGTAGCCAGGCTCCGGAGGGCTCCATCGCCCCTTCGAGACGGACGGGAAAACCGCCAAGGATCCCGAGACCGGGACGGATGGCGTCACCATCCCCTGGAATTTCAAGCCCTAGCCTGGCGGTGATAGACTCGCGTACGGCATGGCGATGCTCCGGTACCGCGACGCCGATGGCGTCGATCACTCGCTTCCGGTCGCGCTCGACCCGATCCTGATAGGGCGCGGCCGAGTGCCAGATTCAGAGCCAGGACGGGCGCGTGTCGCGCCGGCACGCACGCATTTTCGTCGACGACGGGGCGTACTGGATCGAAGACCTGGGCAGCTCGAACGGCATGTTCATGGACGGCAGGCGCGTCACGCGCGAGCTGATTCCGGGCGGGTCGGTGTTGGTCGGTAGCCTGATGGGCCGCCTGGTTGCCGACGAGGAGGTGCCCGTCGAGCCGGCGGCGCCCCGGCCGCCGCTGCGCCCTCGGCCGGTGGTCAGACGATGGCGGTGCTCCTCGGGAGCTTGAGACCGCACGGGTGGCGCGTCGCAATGCCGAGGAGGAGCGCGACGCGCTCGGGTTGCGGCTCCGCGAGCTGGACACCGAGATGGAGACCGTGAAGTCCGCGGCCGCGGAGCAGGGGTTCCGCGAGGCGGTGGACGCGGTGCGCGACCAGCTCGCGGGGACGCGCACGAGCGCGACACGATCAAGAAGCAGCTTGCCGACCGTGACACGGCGCTCGCGGAGGCGGGCAAGGTTGCAGAATCGGCAATCAGCGACGCCTCAACGGCGGCGAGCGGAGCTGGCAAGAAGATCGAAAAGCTGCGCGCGCGGACGACGGCGCTCGCGGGCGAGCGGGATACACTGGCGAAGGCCCGCGACGCGCTGGCGGCGGGTGCGGTCGCCTCGGGCGGCGAGCAGCAGTATACCGGCCCGCCTGAGGGCTCGATGGCTCGCTCAGCAAGAGAGTGAAATGTCCACCCCAAACTTCGACTACGACCTCTTCATCAGCTACGCCCATATCGACAACCAGCATTACTCCGATCTTCCGCAAGGATGGGTCGACTACCTCCACGAGAGACTGCAAGTCAGCCTGTCAAGGCGTTTGGGCAGGGCGCCGAGGATCTGGCGCGATCCCAAGCTGAGAGGCAACGACGTATTCGACGACGAGATCAAGCAAACGCCGGCCAACACCGCGATTTTCGTCCCGGTGATGTCGCCGCGGTATCTCGAATCGGCGTCGTGCCGGGCGGAAGTCCAGAACTTTTCCCGCCTCGCCAAACAACAAGGCGGCGTTCGGATCGGCACCTGGCAAGGTCGTGGCCTCTGGGAGCAGTGACAACACGATAAGGCTGTGGGACGTGAAAACAGGGAAGGCGCTGGCAACGCTCCAAGGGCACGCGAACACGGTCAATTCAGTCGCATTCGCCCCGAACGGAAAGGCGCTGGCCTCGGGGAGCCTGGACGGGACGGTGAAGATCTGGCATGTGGACACGCGTCAGACGCTGGTCACGCTCAAGGGTCACGCGGGCGAGGTCTATTCGGTCGCGTTTGCGCCGGATAGCAGAACACTCGCTTCCGGCGGCGAGGACAAGACGGTGAGACTCTATTTCGCGGCGACAGAGGAAGAGGTCGTGAGGCAAAGGGGCAGTTACTGAGCCGCCGGGTGGTTGAACAAGTAGGCAATTAACGAGAAGCGCACATGTTTCCTTATCGCGACGAGAATGAGACCCAGCGCACGGCTATTGTTACCGGCACGATCATCGGCCTGAACGTCTTGACTTGGATAGCGGTGCAAGGGGCCGGCGACACAATACCGTTGGCCAGGTCTGTCTGCGAGCTCGGACTTATTCCCGGAGAGCTGAGCGGTTCACTTCCGGTCGGGACGCACTTCTCCATGGGCGATGGGCTTGTCTGCGCTACCGATCCCGGCCCTCAGGTCGCGCATCTGTTGACCTCTATGTTCATGCATGGATCGTGGATGCACCTGTTGGGGAATATGTGGTTCCTGTGGATTTTTGGCGACAACGTTGAGGATTCGATGGGCCGGCTACGCTTTATCGCCTTCTATCTCCTGTGCGGACTGGCCGCAGCGATAGGCCAGATCCTGACGGATCCGAGCTCGGCCATTCCCATGGTTGGCGCGTCGGGAGCAATCAGCGGGGTGATGGGCGGCTACCTGCTGCTCTATCCAAACGTGCGCGTCTTCGCGATCCTACCCCTTGGCTTTTTCGTCACCTCGGTAGCTCTGCCCGCCTGGGCCATGCTCGGCTACTGGTTTCTCATTCAGTTTGTGAGTGGGCTGGCGGCCTTTGGAAACGAGATCGGCGGCGTGGCCTTCTGGGCGCATGTCGGCGGGTTCGTGGCGGGCATCGTGCTTGTCAAGCTGTTCGCCCGCTCGGACTACATATCGGCTCACCGGGCGCACCGTTGGCGTCCCCGGCGTCTCATGCGCGACTGACGAATATCCATTCGCATACTCCCTCGGCCTCGGTGGGACTTCCCCCCGAACGGACACGCCCATCCGCAGGCCACGGCGAATGCGATGCCAATGCCGTGACCCATAATCCGGTGAAGGAGTCAAGCGACCGAAGTTCGAGAGCCACGAGGGGAAGACTCGGCCGGCCGCGGGCAAGCAGCGTATTCACCCCGCCCATTCGGGCGTTCGCAACTCGCCACGGACGACGTCCTCGACGCTTGCGCTTGCGTTGACGGCGGTGCGCATCGCCGGCAGCGCCGTGCGGCTGCCCGAGTTTTTACTCGGCTGGGGCTCACGGTTACCAGCACCTTGCCGGCTGTCGCGCCCCCTTGACAAGGGCCGATCCGGTGCGGAAAATTAGCGCGAGCCTTTCCACAAGGGAAGGCGGGTTGAGGAAGTAACGTCTGGAGGGTAAGCGTATGCCACATCCTGGAGCCCTTATAGTCGGCGTGGTCGTCCTCGCCATACTTTTTGCCCTGATGAGATGGGCGGCCAAGGACTAGCCCTGGAGATGACCTAACGACGGGAGGACAGGGACGTCCTCTTGCTAACCGATCCGATCGCCTGAACTCTCGGCCTGCCGGTCCCGGCGTACCCCTCAGCCCTCCGCTTCAACCATCACCGCGCCTCGGATCGCCGGGATAGCTGTCGTGATGAACGCACCCGGCCGATCGGGGGCGCAGCCGCCCGACCGGCCGCTCATCAGCGATATACCGGCGCGTCTGGACCGGCTGCCGTGGAGCCGGTTCCACTGGCTCGTCGTCGTGGCGCTCGGCATCACCTGGATCCTCGACGGGCTCGAAGTCACCATCGCCGGCGCTGTCGCTGGCGCTCTGCAGCAGAGCCAAAGCCTGCGGCTCTCCGCGACCGAGATCGGCCTGTCGGCCAGCGCGTATCTCGCGGGCGCCGTGTCCGGCGCGGCCTTTTTCGGCTATCTGACCGACCGGCTCGGTCGCAAGCTGCTGTTCAACGTGACACTCGGGCTCTATCTGGTCGCCTCGGCGCTCACCGCCTTCTCGTGGAGCTTCTGGAGCTATGCCCTCTTCCGGTTCCTCACCGGTGCCGGCATTGGTGGCGAGTACACCGCGATCAACTCGGCGATCCAGGAGCTCATCCCCGCGCGGATGCGCGGCTGGACCGATCTCGTCATCAACGGCAGCTTCTGGATCGGCGCGGCACTGGGTGCGGCGGGCTCCCTCGTCTTGCTCGATCCCGACATCCTCGGCGGCGATCTCGGCTGGCGCACCGCGTTCGGCATCGGTGCCGTGCTCGGGTTGATCATCCTCTATCTGCGCCGCTTCGTGCCCGAGAGCCCGCGTTGGCTGCTGATCCACGGCCGCGCCGGCGAAGCCAACCGCGTGGTGGCCGACATCGAGGCGCGCGTCGTGGAGGAGCACGGGCCTTTGCCGCCGCCGGACCGCTCGATCGCCGTCCGTTTCCGCTCGCACACGCCGATCATGGTGATGCTGCACACGATCCTGGTCGACTATCGCCAGCGCGCCCTCTTGGGCTTCGTGCTGATGGTGACGCAGGCGTTCTTCTACAACGCGATCTTCTTCACCTATGCGCTCGTCCTCGGCACGTTCTACGGCGTGCCGGGCGAGCGCGTCGGCCTCTACATCTTCCCGTTCGCGCTCGGCAATTTCCTCGGGCCGCTCTTCCTCGGGCGGCTGTTCGATACGGTCGGGCGTCGCCGCATGATCGCCTCTACCTACGGCGCCTCGGGCGCCCTGCTCGCGATCACGGCGATCCTGTTCGAGCGCGGGCTGCTCGATGCAACCAGCCAGACGGTCTGCTGGAGCGTCATCTTCTTCTTCGCTTCGGCGGCGGCCAGTGCCGCGTACCTGACCGTCAGCGAGATCTTCCCGCTGGAAGTCCGCGCCTTCGCGATCGCGCTCTTCTTCATGCTCGGCACGGCGACCGGCGGGATCGTCGCACCTTGGCTGTTCGGCACGCTGATCGAGACCGGCGACCCGGCCGGGATTGCCTGGGGCTACTACCTCGCCGCGCTCCTGATGCTCGGAGGCGCCCTGACCGCATGGCTGATCGGTGTCGATGCCGAACGCAAGCCGCTCGAGGCGGTCGCGACACCGCTCTCCAGCGCTGCTTCACCCGAGCCAGGGTCCTGAAGCGGGCTTCGTTGAAATCACGGGCAAATTCACCCCCGCTTCACTGCTTCAGGTGGGACCGATCATAACCACAGTACCTAGCTTTACACAGGCGTGCGAAACCGCCCTTCCTGTTTTCAGGAAGGGATCGCTTTTCGATTGATAAAGGCGTTGAGCCTTTGGGTTTAATGAAGCGTGGC
>JBOIDR010000070.1:0-20646 GCA_050740695.1 Gammaproteobacteria bacterium
TGCATCACTGTCCATACTGTCGAGCATGCTTGCA
This sequence comes from Gammaproteobacteria bacterium, assembly GCA_050740695.1. GTDB lineage: Bacteria > Pseudomonadota > Gammaproteobacteria > JACCXJ01 > JACCXJ01 > JACCXJ01. The sequence goes on from JBOIDR010000070.1 coordinate 35, forward strand.
TTTTGATAAAATCAAGTGTGAAAGATCGGTGTGGGGAAAAGCCAGTTAACTGAGAGAAAAAAGGGGGCTTGACAAAGCTATGACAGGGATGCGTGTGGCGCGAGATGATCTCGATGACCGCCTCGGTCACCTCACCCGCGTCGTACCAGTGCTGTTCGAACCACTCCTGGAGCTGCGCGACCTCGCGGGCGCTCTGGACGGATGTTGAGCTCGATGTTCTTGGTCAGGCCCGGAGCGGTGAAGTTGCTCGATCCCACCAATGCCTGCGACCCGACGACTTCGAGCTTGGCGTGCGTGATGTAGGCCTTGGCGTGGAACTTGTCGCGGTCGTAGACCCGGCATTCGATCTGCCTCGATCGGAGCGCCTCGAGAATCGTTGGCACACCGTGGAGGAAGGGGTTGGCGTCCTTATCGGCTTCGATGCTCCCGTCGAGGATCTCCACGGCGCGCGAGCGCACCGCATCGAGGAGACCCTTGCGCGTGCGATGCGTCGTCTCCGCGCCCATCAGAATCCGGATCTTCTCCAGCGGCTGCCACTTCCCGTCGAGGGCGAGCAGGGCACCGATCTCGAAGTACCCCGTGGCGATATCGAACGCCTTGGCAATGCCGGACCACTCCTCGAGGTAGCGGAGCCCAGTCCAGCCAGAGACGCTGTTGTCGACGATGAATAGCTCGCGGCCTTTGGACTCGACCGTCATGGCGAAAGGCCTCCCACAGGGGAGGGGACGAGCTTATTTATTCTGGTAAGCCGCCCCATGGTAGTTCGGCGCCTGGCCGTAGATGCTGATACAACTTTTCGCCTTGCCGCCATTGCCGTCGCACTTGGCGTGCACCTGGATAAATTCGGTTTCTCCAGGTCCGCTAGCAAGTCGGTCGGGACGAATGCCAGATCCTCGAGGGTGGCCGGAAGCGCGGGGAGCAGGTCGAGCTCGATGTTATCGAAAATGCGGGGCATCTCATTCCTCACGCAATGTCGCGATTACTGAGCCCGCAGGCACGCGTGCGGCATGGTAGGCACCGCGACGGTAGGCGTCGAGCATGTCACCGAATAGCATAGGCGGTCAGTCGATGTGAGCAAGGCGAATGGGACAGGCCTCGGAAAGCATGATATTTCCTCCCCGAGCGGTGATACACGGTTGCGGTGCAGGGTAAGAAGTTCAGTGCAGTTCCGCAAGGCCGTTGCGGAAGCCGGGGTCCTACCCAGGCTGCGAGGGCTTGATCACGATCAGGAACGCATAGAGCGCTGTGCGCGCGCGGGTAAGCAAAGGCCGTTCCTGATCGGCAACCTTGCGCTCGCGATCATCCCTGCTGGACGGCATTCTCTACCGGAACGAGGTACCGGTTCCGATCAGCGTCCGTTTGCTACAGCCGGGCGACATAGGCCGTTCCCCCGAGCCGCCGCATCTGCTTGAGGATCCAGCCTTGACGCGCACGGACGTAGCGCGAGGGGCGGCGCACGCTCATGCGCGTGGGGTTCGGGAGCACGGCCGCGAGCAGGGCCGCCTCCTCGCGCCTCAACGCCGCGGGAGGCTTGCGGAAATAGGTGCGGCTCGCGGCATCGATGCCGAACACCCCGTCGCCCAACTCGACGACGTTCAGGTACACCTCGAGGATCCGGCGCTTCGTCCACAGGGCCTCGATCAGCACCGTGAAATAGGCCTCCATGGCCTTGCGCAGATAGCTCCGTCCCGGCCACAGGAACAGGTTCTTGGCCAGCTGCTGGGTGATGGTGCTGGCCCCGCGCGGCGCGCGGTGCGTGCGGTTGTGGTCCAAGGCGCGGGAGAGGGCCTTGAGGTCGAAGCCCGAATGGCTCGGGAACAACTGGTCCTCTGCGGCCACGACGGCGAGCGCGGCGTCTCGCGAGATGCGCTCGTAATCGACCCAGTCGTAGCGTAGCGGGGGTGCGTCCCGGCCCTCCATGAGGGCGATGGCCCAGTGGCGGAGCATGAAGGCCGTGGTCGGCGGGGCCAGGAAACGCAGGGCCAGGACGGAGGTGATACTGAACAGGATGACCGCCAAGAGACCCTTGGCGAGCCAGCGCCCGATCCTGCCCACGAACCGCTTTTTCAGGCCGCTCCCCGGGGCCTATGAAAAATCAGACGCTCGCGACCGCGAGCGGCACATACAGCTCTTCGCGCGTGAGCCCCCCGTGCACGCCGACATGCACGAAACGCCCTTCGCCCGGCAGCCAGTCTTTGATCACATAGCGGTCCTTCATGAGGAGCGTATAGTCCCCGACTCTTTCGGCCAGCCGCGGGTGTGTGGGACCGATCCCGAAGTATCCCCGGCCGATGAGGTCGGCGCTGACGAAAATCTGTACCTGCCGATCGAGATGGGTGCCGACATAGCGCTCGAACTCGCGCCGGCGGCCGGGGCGGACATAACAATAGGCCACGCGACCATCGCCGCACAGCGGCAAGCGCATGAGCTCGGCCATCGCGGGGTGCTCGCCGAGCTCGATGCGGTCCTCGGGCCGGATGTCGATGAAGCCGTGATCGCCGGTCGCGATCACGGCCGTGCCGGTGCCACGCAGGCCGTCCAGCAGGGACCGGTAAGCGGCATCGACCTCGGCGAGCCTGCGTCTGGCCTGCGGGCTCTCGATACCGCATTCATGCGCGGTCTTGTCGAGATCGGGATAATAGAGGTAGGCGTAGTGCCGTCCGCTGCCCTGGCAGAGCGCCTGGCAAAGCCCTGCAACGGCGCCCGGCAACGAGCGATAAGGCCGCACCGCCCCGGTGCCCCGGTGCGCCTCGTTGTAGGCCGAGCCCGCGATGCGCTTCGGTACGAACACCGCGGAGCGTGCCGGGATGCAGTTCGGCAGTGGGGTCTGATCGAATATCGCGCGCGCGTCCCAGTGCGATGTGCTCGCCCGGGGCGCCCCGGTCCGCGGCCGGAACGGGAGCACCGCGACGACCGTCCCCAGCGCCTCGATGTACACATGCCAGCCGGTCATGCCGTGCTGCCGGGGCGCCACCCCGGTCAGAAAGGTGGTGATGGCGCTCGCGGTGGTGCTCGGAAACACCGAGGTGATCGGGCCGACGGTATGGCGGAACAACGCCGATCCCGGGCCGGCGCGCTTGAGCCATTCATAGCCGAGGCCATCGATGATGAATAAGACGATGTTGCGATGCGCCCTGAGGCGCGCGCCGTCGAGCGCGTCGAGCGGCGGATAGGGCCCGGGATCACCCCCGAAGGCGCCTACGATCGAGGCCATGAGGTTGACGATGCCGCCCCCGTGGTAATCGGGCAGCGGGGCAGCGGCGTGGTACTCGGTGATCTGGGCTAAGGCATGGGCCGGCATGGCGCCATTATATAGCCGGATATAAGCGGATCCCCCGCCGCCCCATGCCTTGGTCCTGGCGGAACCATGCGCGGATCCCCCCACGCTTGTTACGGGGCCATGCCGGCGGGCCGGGGTGGCCCGCGTCGAGGCTCGTACGCCTATGCGGGGGGCCCCGCGTAGTAGGGCTCCCGGATGCGCGCGCAGTAGGGCGGGAGATTGGCTAGCGCCAGGGCGTGGTCCTTGAGCGGCGATTCGATGGGTGGCAAGAGGAGGTTCACGAGAAATCCATACGCCACCGCATCGAACGAGGTCGGGGAATCGCCGAACAGATATGGCATGGCCCCGAGCTGTACCGACAGGGCGGAGAGGTCGTGTCGCCCGAGATCGTAGACCTAGTCGCGCGCATGGCGCCCGGTGCCCTGGAGCCATAGGGTTTTCTTCACCCGTGACCGGGCGAAGAGGGGCAAGAGGTCGCGCAGGATGGGCGGCAGGCCGCCGAAGAACAACGGTTTGATCACGGCCCAGTTCCGATCTTCCCTCCAGCGGGAATAGACCATGGGCCAGTACAGACTTTCTTCCAGCATGCGGCGCAGGCCGTGACCACGCGCGCGCTCCTCGGCCGAGAGCCGGCCGTCGAGGGTATCGCCGTATGTCGTCTTCAGGAAATCGAGGATGAAGCCGGAATCCGGGATGGTACGGTCGCCGTCCGTGAGGTAGGGAAGCTTTTTCTTGGGGGCCTTGAACATCGTCGCGCACTCGACGCGCTCATAGGGCAGGGCCACCATGCGCAGATACGTCTCGACCTTCACACAGAACGGGCTCGGGTCTGGCAATCCCAGCAGGCCTTGAACTTATATAGTTTGATCATGGGATCATGGCAGTTTGATCACGGGCTCGTTCTCGCAACGTCTCGAAGGATCCGCGCGTAGACGCCTCTTCACGGAAACAGGACGCCTCTCATTCCCTTGCCCGTCGAGGGCGTGGGCGCGCGAACCCCTTGCACTACACCCACCGGTGCAGGACCTCGGCACCCGTGAAGGTATAGCCGGAGCTGAAGCGGTAGGCGCCCAGCACCTCGACAGGCGCGAGCGGCACATGCTCTTCGATCTCCGAAGGGAAGAACCGGAGCTCACCCTGTCCGGCCCACAGATCCTGGCCGTAACGCAGGTCTTCCGCGCTGAGCCGCACCAGCTCCAGCACCGCGGCCGGTGCCTCCCGCTCGGCGCTCGGGAAGTGGCGGATGTTGAAGATCGGGAGCCCCATGGGCGCGGGCAGATCCGTCGAACGGATCCGGCGTTCGATGGCCATCGTGGCTTCGATGAGGCGTTCCCCATGGGCACAGACGTAGGCCTTGAGCCGGGTGCCGGGGCCGAGCGGCCCCATGCCCGGGTTCAGGGGGTGGAGTTCCGTGAGATGGGTCACGCCCAGTTTTTTCGGAAAGCCCATGAACCAACCGCGCGCCAGGGTGAAATCGTTATCGACCCAGCAAAAGACACAGATCTGGCCCGGCGCGCCCCGAAACGAGCAGCCGACCCAGAGGGCGCATTCTCGATACTGCGTGCGCTCGGGGTTGGTGTAGGCCATGTCGCGCTCGCGGCCCCACAGCGACCACCACTTACCGAAGGCCACATACGCGCGATCGGGCTCTGGACCGGGCGCCAGCGGCTCGGGCAGGCAGGCGGCGATGGCCGCGGGATCGGCGCGATAGCCGACGTTGAGATACTCGGTCGCATAGTGCCAAGGCGGGGCGCCCACCAGCGCCGCCCGTCCGGCGGGGGTGAGCGGGTGACAGTAACCCTTGAGGTCTTGGATGCTGGTCATTGCGGTCCGAGTCGCTGACAGACTGGTACGCGCATGATGACGCCCGGCTCTACCGGTGGCAACCCTTGTACGCCACATCGGCTAAGTGTTGCGGGCCTCGTCCGAAACTTCAAACGCTCGACCAGGTAGCGCGCGACCCCGGCGCTGTCGAGCCGCGTCCCGGCGAGGCCGACGTGGCCGTCGGGACGTAGGAGAAAAAACGAGGTCCTCGGGATCCGCGCGCGGGCAAGCTCCCGAGCGTTGACCGGTTGGTCGGGAATGCTATGGGCCAGGAGAAGCTCGCCGAGGCCGGATCGTTCGGCGATGGCCGGAGGAATGGCCTGCCCGACCACGATCAGATTGAAACGCGTATCGTCGAGCCGCTCGAAAAGGTCCTCGACCGGAGCGCCCGATGTGAAGCCAAGCCGCAGCCACGGGAAGCGGTCGCCGGCACGCGGCGCGCCCTCCGGCAGGTCCGACAGGGTCTCCGAAAGCGGGCTCGCACGGTAATGGATCCCGATCTGGGAGATGGTACGAAACGCGAGCCGCCGCAAGGCGTCGCGGCCCATCGCGAAGCCGAGCAGCCTGGCGAGCGCCCGGGTGCGGAAGACACTGCCGAGCCAGCCGTCGGAGACGATGAAAGAGAAAGCGCGATCGGTGGTCCTGAGCAGCCGCAGGGCGATCGGGACGCGCTCGGCCTCATAGGAGTCGAGCAAGCCGTCGAAGGCCTTCTCCTGCGTCACGAGCGCGAGCTTCCACGCCAGGTTGTAGGCGTCCTGCAGCCCCGTGTTCATGCCCTGGGCGCCGACCGGGCTATGGATATGCGCCGCATCGCCGAGCAGGAACGAGCGGCCCTGCCGGAACCGATCGGCGCGCCGGTGATGGATCCGATAGGTCGAGAACCAGCCGCAGGCGGTAAATGCGAGGGCCGATCCCGCCTCTCTTCGGATCGACGGGACCACGCTATCGAAATCGAGGTCCTCGCGTGCACGCAACTCCCGCGGCAAGATCCCGACCACGCGCCAGTGCTGTTCTCCGCGTAGCGGGAAGAATAGATGAAACCCATCGCGCCACAGGTAGACGTTCAATTCGCCCGGCACCATGGGGCCTTGGGCGCGCGTGTCGGCGACAAAAAAGACGTGCTCGTAAGGCGCACCGGGAAACCCGATCCCTGTGAGACGCCGTACCGCGCTGTGCGCACCGTCACAGCCCGCCACCCAGCCCGCTGCGATCGCCTGCAGCGAGCCGTCCGGCCCTTTTAGCGTGACCGATACCTCTCCAGCGGATTGGACGAGCGCGACGAGCTCGGTGCTCCAGTGCACCTCGACTCCCTCATCGCGTAACGCCTCCCCGAGCAGGCGTTCGTTGTCGTCCTGCCCGAGGATGAGGAGAAACGGATAGGGGCTGAGATCGCGGCCGATGTCCCCGAGCGGTACGCGTGCGGCTCGCCGGCCTTCGACCCATAGATTGGCGCCGCTGGCCCGCGTCCCGGCCTCGAGAGCGCGCGCGGCGATGCCGAGCCTCGAATAGATCTCGACGGTGCGCGCCTGCACGCCCAGGGCCTTGGTCGCAACCGAGGGACCTGGGTTTCGGTCGACGATGAGGACCCGCACCGAGCGGCGCGCGAGCTGGACGGCGAGCATGAGGCCCGTAGGACCGGCCCCTACCACCAGCACATCGATTCGGCCCGGCAAGCTCATCGAGGATCATGAAGTCTAGCTCAACTACACCGTCAAATGCCGCCGCACCAGTTCCTCGTGCATTTCGCCGATCGCGCCGCCGGCCACGAGCCGCCCCCTCTCCATGAGGCAAAACCGATCCGCGACCCGTCTCGCGAAGGGGAGCTTCTGCTCGACGAGGAGCACCGTGAGGCCCTGTTCGCGGTAGGTCCCGGAGACCGGGTGTCCCCCGAAACCCCAGGGCGCGCGTAACAGCGCTTCCCCCGGCGATCGTGTTGCGCTAGCAGTGCTCACTGGGCTGCTTGGGCAGCCGGTCGAGGCTCGATTTCGGGGAGGGCTCATGTTCATATCTTGCAACGCTTGCGATGCGTGGCGGCCACAGGATGCCGCGACGGGACGCGCCCATGGCTGTCAATCGGGTACCGTCATGACCCGCCTCACCCCATAGCGCTCACGCCCCCGATCCGCACCCCCGCATCGTGATGATGCTCAGGCGCCAGGCCAGCCAGGCGAACAGCGGTGCGGCGATGACATCGAGGGTGTAGTGCGCGTGCTGAACGATGACCAGCACACCGACCGCTAAGGTCGCAAAGCCCGACCACAAGCGGCCGGCCCGCGTCGTGGCGATCAACGCCATGAGCCACAGGGTAGCGGTATGGCCGGAGAAGAACAGGTCCTTTTCGAAGGGCTCGGTGCCGGGGTAGAAGCGCTGGGTGAAGGCATCGGCCAGCGGAACGAAGCCCGGCGGCGGATCGAGGGGGACTAACGCCATCGCCGCCATACGCAGCAAGAGCAGGATGACATAGGCGTGCAGCCCGCGCACCACGCGCACGGGCTCGCAGAGCGACCGGACCACGGTCACCAGGATGGTGGTATAGAGGATCGTGAAGAGTGGGACGGACACGTCGGCCGGACCCAGGGAGTCCAGGAGTGGGTCGGGAAGGACGTACCCAGGCCGGCTCTCCAGCCAGGCGAAGAAAGCCGAGAGCCCGAACAAGGTCGGGATGAGAGCGCCGCCAGCGGCGCACACGGCCCGCCGCAGCCCCGCGTCTCGAAAGGCCGCGGTCCAGGCGGCGCGAAGGGTTGGCCGCAGCGTCGTGGGCATCGGCATGGGCGGAACCGCTCGGGATTATACGCGGCGCGCGCGCCGGCGGAGCGGGGTCTCATCGCCACCGGCGCCCAGGCCTTTCAAGAGACCCCGAAGAGCCACGCCCCAGCGATCGTCCTGACGCTCGTCCCGCACGTCGCGGCCTGGGCAAGCTCCAGATCGACAACGCGCTCAGCGCGGCAGGGACCAGCGTCGCCCAGATAGGCGTCGAAAAGCTCGGCCAGAGCGCTCTACGAGGGCCTGTCGGTGCTCGGCGGGCGATCCTGAGCAGCCTCATCCTCGCCTCCGTCGCCGTCTTCGATCGAGCGGCAGTTCCTGCGGGCCGCGACCTTCGCGCTCGCCGGGGCGGTGCTCACTTTCTTCGGCTTCATGCACGGCGAGCAGATCGGCCTCGCCCAGAGCCCGGCCGTCGCGTTCAGCTACCTCCTAGTCTCCGGGGTGCTCGCCGGCTGCGTCCCGCGCGCGCGCCCGGTGCCGAAATCGCACATCGATGAGGAGGAGTCTCCGGGCGCGATAGCGCAGTCGGCTGACTGAGCCAGCGGATCGCTTGCGGCCCGGCCGCCCGGAGCGGCATCCGACGAGCTCCTTACACCTACCTTCATTCCCGACGCTAGGCCGTCCTTGCTGGGCCAGGGCCCCGGCCCCAACCATCAGCCCCACCCCCAATGAAGCGTGTAGCACGTGAAACTGTCATGTTGCACGCAATCCGCCGCGCATTTGGCCGTCTGTCTCTTTCGGCACAGGTATACTAGAATGCCGAACAGTGCCATAAGAGCGAGGTTCTGTCATGGAAACGATAACGCGCATGGGGAAGGGCGGACGTGTCGTCCTCCCAGCCGAGCTTCGGCGCGCGCTTGGCCTATCCGAAGGCGACGAGGTGATACTGAGGCTCACCGATCAGGAGCTCCATCTGATCACGCCCCGCCAGGCCGTTAAGAAGGCTCAGGCTCTGGTAAGGCGCTACGTGCCCGACAGCGTGCGGCTCGTCGATGAGCTGATCGCTGAACGGAGGCGGGAGGCCGCGGGTGAATGACCGGCTCCTCGATGCCTCGGCGCTACTGGCGTTATTCAACCAAGAACCCGGTCAGGATCAGGTTGCCGCGTTCCTGCCGCACGCGCGAATAGCCTCGCCGAACCTCGCGGAGGTCGTCGCAAAACTCGCCGAGCACGGGGTGCCCACCGCCGAGGTGCGGGAATCGGTCATGGAGATCGGGATCCGGATCGAGCCGTTCAGCGCGGAAAAATGGCGTTCACCGCCGGTGAGTTGCGGGTGAAGACGCGACATCTCGGGCTGTCTCTCGGTGACCGCGGCTGTCTCGCCTGTGCATTGACACTCGGATTGCCTGTCGTCACGGCGGACCAAATTTGGGGAATGCTGGATATCGGCCTGGACATCACGGTGATCCGATAGCGCGGCGCCGGCTCCCGCAGATTGGGTCGCCAGTTCGGTCGGCAGTCGTTGACAATGCCACCCGCTCCGCGTAGAGTGACCAGAATTCTGGTCAACCGCTTATGCAGGACACCCAGTATGAAGACGTTATCGCTGTCCGATGCCAAGACCAACCTGAGCAGCCTGGTGAATGAAGTGATGGCCACCGACGAGGAAGTGGTTATCACCAAGAACGGACGCCCCGCCGCCGTACTCGTCAGCCCCGACGACTATGAAAGCTGGAAGGAGACCATTGCAATTCAGCGCGACCCTGGCTTGATGAACGAGATCCAGGCCAATCTCGCGGCGCTCAAGGCAAAAAAAGCAACGCTTTATACCCTCGAGGAACTCCTGAGCCACGGTGGATGAGTCGCGTCGCTTACCGGCTCCGGGCACCTCCTCAGATCATCCCGCTCATCGGCGGGCTACACCCACATTTAAGAAAGAAGGTCCGCGCCGCGCTCGAAGCGATCCTTTGCGATCCTCATGCCGGTAAGGCGCTGAAGGATGAGCTTGCCGGACTGCGGAGTTTTCGCATCGGGCACGTCCGCATCGTCTACCGTATCGCGCCGAGTCGTGTGATCGACCTTGTCGCGATTGGGCCGCGTGAGCGGATTTATGAAGCAACTTACCGGCTGATCGCGAAGCAGCCTGGTCCCGGGCGCGCGGGAGACTAGCTAGCGAGTGGGGCGGAAGCCCGCTGTAGGCGCGGATCGCCGAAGGGCGGGTGACGGCCGGTGACCCTCCTTTTCGCGTCCATTCATCGATTTCGGGCATGGTCTTCAGCCATACACCCGTGCCCTATAATCAAGAGGGGCACCTAACGGGCGGGACCGCCGGAATAGTATTTTGGTATGTTCGATCGAGCCGAGGCGGATCGCTTTGAAGCGCTGGTGGACTGGATCCGTCGGACCCTAGGTACGCGAGACCTTGCTATCGCACCGGCCTCCCGTGACGCGAGTTTTCGGCGGTACTATCGGGTCGCTCACGAGGGGGTGACCCGCATCGTCATGGACGCACCACCGGAACGGGAGGACTGCCGGGTGTTCGCCGACATCGCGGTACGGCTGGCGCGCGCGGGACTGCACGTCCCCGAGGTGCTGGCGGGGGATTTCGGACGGGGATTCCTGTTGTTGACGGACCTCGGCACACGCCTGTATCTGGATGAGCTGAATCTCCGGAGCGCCCCGATTCTATATGCCGACGCCATGCACGCACTGCATACGATGCAGGCGCGGGCCGACGGCACGGGCCTGCCGTCCTATGATCGCGCCTGGCTTTGGCGTGACATGGAGCTGTTCCGGGTCTGGCTCCTGGAGAAACACCTGGGTCTCCGGCTCTCCGATGCGGAACAGGGGATGCTCCACGGGACCTTCGGGCTCGTGGCCGATGCGGCCGTTGCGCAACCGCAGGTGTTCGTGCATCGCGATTACCATTCCAGAAATCTGCTCTACACGGCCGGCGATAACTCGGGCGGCCATGGCCCGGGGGCTAACAACCCGGGTGTCATCGACTTCCAGGATGCGGTCCTGGGGCCGGTCTGCTACGACCTGGTGTCGCTCCTGCGCGATTGTTACATCCGCTGGCCCGAGGCAAAGGTCCACGCCTGGATGATGGGCTATCGGGAGCGATTGGGACCGGCGCTGCGGGCGGTCGATCCCGCGCTGTTCTTGCGTTGGTTCGATCTCATGGGGGTGCAACGCCATCTGAAGGCGAGCGGGATCTTTGCCCGCCTCCGACATCGGGACGACAAACCGGGCTATCTGGCCGATGTGCCGAGGACCGTGGGCTATCTCGTGGACGTGAGCGGCGGCTATCCCGAGCTTCGGGACCTCCACGCGTTTCTGTGCGAGCGCGTGCTACCTGCGCTGCACGGGGACCGTTCCCCCACTCTGGGGCCATGAAGGCGATGATCCTGGCGGCGGGTTGGGGCGAGCGCATGCGTCCGCTCACCGATCACACGCCCAAGGCCCTGCTCCCGGTGGCGGGGAGGTCGCTCATCGTGCATCAGATAGAAAGGCTGGCGCGCGCCGGGATCCGCGACATCGTGGTAAATCTGTCGGTGCTGGGCGGGCAGATCGAGACGGCGCTCGGAGACGGCCGGCGCTACGGCGTGGCGCTCCATTACTCCGACGAGGGGCCCCTGCCACTGGAGACCGGCGGTGCCGTCTACAAGGCCCTGCCCATGCTCGGCCGGGCGCCGTTCCTGGTGATCAACGCCGATGTCTGGACCGGCTATCCGATCGCCAGCCTATTGGACAAACCCCGAGGCATCGCTCATCTGGTGCTGGTGGAGAATCGCAGCCATCACCCGGACGGTGATTTCGCGCTGGAGCACGGCCGGGTATCGCTCAAGCACGGGCCGAGGCTCACCTTCAGCGGCCTCGGCGTCTATCGGAGCGAGCTTTTCGACGAGTGCGAGGCGGGATATTTTCCCCTGGCCGCCGTGCTCCGCATGGCGGTATCGCACGGCCTCGTGAGCGGCGAATGCTACCGGGGGGAGTGGCACGATATCGGGACGCCCGAACGACTCGCCGCCCTGGAGGCGCGGCTCGGGACCGTCCCGACTTGAGAGTTTGTGAAAAAATCGTCACGAGCGAAGGGAGGTCACGTTGCATCCTCGGCGCGCCAACAGGGCCATTCCCTGGCCCTGGCTTCCCGCCGGAGCGCAGGACCGTTTCGCCAGGAGCGAAACGGAGCGCAAGCCCCGAAGGGGCGAGTCCCATGGATGGGACGAGCAACCGGAGTGTATTTTGAAATACATGAGGATTCCGAGCACCGCCGGGACGCGAGATCCCGAGCGCAGCAGATTTTTTCACAAACTCTGAGCGCTATGCGAACAGGCTGCCCAGGGTCGGTTTGACGCTGATGGCCATGACCTTGGCGTCGGCCTCGGCTCGGCAGTTGGCGCTCGAGTCGCCGGTCCCTTCGGCGACCGCGGACAGGCTCACCCAGATCCGGGTGGGCCCAGGCTTGAAGGTGGTCACGATCTTCTTGCTGGCCTTCAGGACCTCACCTTGGTCGGGCACGCCCTGATTTCCCAGGCCGTCCTGCAGCGTCTCGCTGATCTTGGCCGACTTCTCACCGATATGGAGATCCAGCTCCGCGCTCGATCTCCCGGCGCCATCGGCCACCCGTACCCCGGCCCGGTATTCGTACTCGACCACGACGTAGAAACGCCCGGCCTTCTTGCCGCGCACCTGGAACTCGTGGCCCAGGGTCGAGGAGGCTTGTCCCCGGCCGGCCCCGTTCAGCACCGCCTCCACCCGCATGCGACCGCTCTTGGCATCTTCATCATGGGCCACCGAGGCCTGCTCGCTGCTCGCCTCGGCGCTGCCTTCCGCGATGCTGAACTTCGGGGGACGCGCGGTCAGGGTCTGGGCGTCCAGGTACATCACGAGCGCAGTGATCGAGAACGCCACCAGAAAGAAAAAGAAGAAGACGCCAATCGTAGCGAAGCCTGTCAACATGGAGACCTCCGAAGAGCACTCCGGCGCCGGCCACGGGACCCGGTCGCGGAAGGCGGCTTTGTTGTCATCAGATCAAACCCGCGCGCCACACTACCATAGGAATGGGGGGCTTCCAATCCACCCCCGAGGCGGTCCGAGGCACGGGGGGCTATGACAGGGATCGGGCCTCGAGCCCCAACGTCCGATAGCGCCCCAGCGTCTGACGGTCCGTGACGACGGCAGTGCTGGCCCGCTCCGGGAGCAGATAACGAGCGGCGACGCGCCGCAGATCTTCCACGCCGACCTCGAGCACGCGCTGCCGGAGGCGCCGACGGAGCTCGGGCGTACGGCCGTTCAGTGTCGACACGAAGGTCTTGATGGCTTCCCCGGCCGGAGAGCTCGGCCGATCGAGCGCCCCGATGATGCCCAGGATCGCCTCCTCCAACTGCTCGGGCGTGTGCCGGTGCTCGGCGAGCCAGGACAGCGACGCATCGAAGTCGTCCAGGGTCTCCCCGAGCCTGGGGTCCCGGTACGAGTAGAACCGGAATGCCCCGGTGTCGCCGTCATAGCCGGCCCCGGAGCCGTAGGCGCCGCCTTGTTCGCGGATGGCGCGGTGCAGATAGCCGTTTTGCAGGAAGCGCCCCAGCACCGACAGGGGAGCGGCGTCTGGATGGCCGACGGGGACCGTGGGGTAGGCGCGGGCGCAAAAACTGGTCTCGGTGCTCGTGAGCCAGGCCTCGTGGACCCGCTGCCCCGTAAGCGGCGCGGGCGGGATGGGAGATGGGGTCCGTGTCCCCGGCCCGAGGCTCGCGATGGCCGCTACGGCACCCGCGATGGCCTCGTGATAGCGGCCCTCGCTGACGACCAGGAGGCGCCGTGGGGCGCTCTTTACGCGCTCGTGCAACGCCGCGAGCGACTCTCCGAGCTCGGTCAGCCGGGCCCCATCTGAGAGCCCCTGGTCCAGGGCCTTGAGTGCCTGGAGCGCCGGCAGGCCGTCCCAGCGCTGGGACAGCGCCGCGGCCGGTCCGATGCCGGCGCTGGCGGCCGCCAGCGCCAGCGCGTGACCGTGATCGGTGATCGAGGACTCGTGGCCGGCGCGCATCTGGGCGACGAGATCACGCAGCCGGTCCTGCTCGTCGAAGCGCGCGCGGGAAAAGGTCTCGGCCAAGAGATCTGCCAGGGCGGCCTGGTTGCGCGCCAGACAGTTCGCGGACAGCCGGAACAGCAGTCCGGCGGACTGGAGATCATCGACACCGGCCCTTACCGAGCACTGTGCGCCCACCCCACCGCTCACCGCCGCCTGCCGCGCCTGGGCCTGCCGGTAATCCCGCTCCCCGCAGCCGACCTCGCAGAGGCAGCTCGCATAGAGGCGCAGGCGCTCCAGATCGGGGGGCGCCAGCGTCGGGATCTCGACGCACAGATCGAGATACACGATCCCGTTGGTGCCCCGGTCGAACCAGGTCACGGGGAGACCGGCTATCTCGCTGTCGCGCGAGGTCGGGACGCGGATGTCGGACGGCACGTCGGCGATGCCAACGCGCGGGAGCACGTTCGCATTTTCCGGGCTGCCCTGCCTCGCCGCGAGCGAGGCGCTCTCTGCCATGATGCGCTCGAGGTCGGACTCGCAGAGCGCCGCCCGGACGTCGGCCAGGCGCTCGCGAGTGGCCTCTGCCTGGCGGGCGTAGAGCCCGGTATCCGGCGTCATGACCACGCGCACTCGATGGGGGTTCTCGAGGAGCCAGCGGCGCGCCAGGCCCGGCACGAAACCCGGGTCGCGGGCGCCGGCCCTGACATCTTCGATGACCGCATCGAGGTCGAGGGCCGCGATCGGATCGCCGTCGTGCATGGCCCTGGGGATGGCGCTGCCCAAGAGCCGCAGTCCGTAGGGGTAGCTGCCGCCCGAGATCTCGCGCTGATCCAGCTCCATTTGGTGGAGCACGGACTCCACCAGTTCCGGATCGATACCCTGTTCCGCCACCTCCCGGATCACGCCCAGGCACAGGCCCTCGACCTCCTCTGCCTGCTCCGGGTTCGAGCCTTCCAGACCACACACGAATAGCGCCTCGCGGTGGCCGGTATCGAGGCCGCACAGCTCCGAAGGTGCGGCCCCGAGCGCGGTGGTCTCCAGCGCGTGACGCAAGGGGGCGGCGCTGTTGTTGAGGAGCACCCCGCACAGGAGGTGCATTTCGAGCACCGAGCGCAGGTCCTGGGTCCTTCCGAGCAGCCAGCCGAGCACCATGTGGGTGCGGTCTTTTGTGTCCTCGGTGTCCGAGAGGGCATAGGGCAGGGTGATCCCGCGCGGGGAGGTATAACGCCGTTCGTCCCCGATCGCATCGTCCATGGGACGGGCCTCGAACCGCCGGAGCGCCCACTCCTCGAACTTCGCCTGGTGCTCGCGCGGATCGAAGTCGCCGTAGGTGCCGAAGCAGGCGTTCGACGGATGGTAGTGCCGGCGGTGGAACTCGCGCAACGATTCGACCGTGAGCTTGGGGATCTCCTCGGGATCACCGCCGCTGTTATAGTGGTAGGTCGTGGTGGGATACAGCTCGGCGGCCAGCGCGTGCCAGAGGCGCGCGCCGGGCGCACTGAGCGCGCCCCGCATCTCGTTGTAGACCACGCCCTTGTAGACCAGCTCACTGTCGGGGTCGCCGGGCACCGCGAGCTCCAGACGATGGCCCTCCTGCGCGAAGTCGAGCGCGGTCAATCGGGGGAAGAACACGGCGTCGAGATACACCTGCAGCAGGTTGTCGAAGTCCTTGCGGTTTTGGCTCGCGAACACATAGGCGGTCCAGTCGCTGCCGGTGAAGGCGTTCATGAAGGTATTGAGCGAGCGCCGGGTCATGAGGAAGAACGGGTCTCGCACCGGGAAGCGCTCGCTGCCGCAGAGCACGGTGTGCTCCAGGATGTGCGCGACGCCGGTCGAGTCCTTTGGGACGGTTCGAAACGCCAGCATGAAGGCGTTGTTGTCGTCGTTGGCGCAGAGGTGCAGATGCCGCGCCCCGGTTCCGGCATGCCGGTACTCCTGGGCCTCCAGGTTGAGCGACGGGATGCGGTAGCTGCGTAGGTGTTCAAACATGGGTTTGCTCCCCCCCCAGGGTTTCAAGATAACGTTCTGCGTCCAGGGCGGCCATGCAGCCCGAGCCGGCCGAGGTCACCGCCTGGCGATAGATAGGATCGCTCACATCGCCGGCCGCGAAGACCCCCGCGACGCTGGTCGCCGTCGCGAAACCGCCCACCCCCGATTTGACCACGATGTAGCCCCCTTGCATCTCGATCTGCCCCTCGAACAGGGCGGTATTGGGCTCATGCCCGATGGCGATGAAGACACCACGGGCCTCGATAACCCTGGTCTTGGCCTCTACGTCTGGGGCGATGCCGCCGGCCGCCGGTTTCACCCGCACCCCTGTGACCCCGTGCTCGTCTCCCAAGACCTCGTCCAGCACCTGGTTCCATTCGATGGCGACGTTTCCGGTCGCGGCCTTTTCGAGGACGCGGTTCGCCAGGATCTTCTCCCCGCGGAAGCGGTCGCGGCGGTGGACCACGGTCACATGCGAGGCGATGTGCGAGAGGTACAGCGCCTCCTCGATGGCGGTGTTCCCACCGCCGACCACCACCACCCGCTGGCCTTTATAGAAGAACCCATCGCAGGTCGCGCAGGCCGAGACCCCGCGACCGCGGTAGGCGGTCTCGGAAGGTAGCCCGAGGTACTTCGCCGAGGCCCCCGTGGCGATGATGAGGGCATCGCAAGTATAGCTGCCGGCGTCGCCCGTGAGCACGAAGGGATGGCGTCCGAGATCGGCCCGATGGATGTGGTCGGAGACGATGTCCGTCCCGAAGCGCTCGGCGTGACGCCGCATGCGCTCCATGAGCTCGGGGCCCTGTAGACCCTCCGCGTCCCCCGGCCAGTTGTCGACATCGGTCGTGATGGCGAGCTGCCCGCCTGGTTCGATCCCTGTCACCAGGACGGGGCCCAGCGCCGCGCGCGCGGCATAGACGGCCGCCGTGTAGCCGGCGGGTCCGGAGCCGAGGATCAGGAACCGGCAATGTCTTTGAGAGGGCAGGGTTGGCAAGGACGGACCTCGTCTCGACACGAGACTCTGGTAAGGGACCCGGCGGGCGGGTAGCTCGCAAGGGATACAGACGAATCTTGCCTGAGCCGGATGCCGTGATCAACGCCGAGCATGGGGATCGGCGAGCCATCGAGGGCGATCGCAAGGCGATCCGCAGGCGACCCTGGCGTCTGCAGCGCTCCTCCGGGGCCGGCATACCGTCTCCGGGCGCCACCCCGCACACGATCCCGGCGGGATGGACCTTCGCCGGCAGTTCAAGAGGGTCGCTCCGCGGGTCATCGCCGGTTTCTTGCACCAGGCGCACGGGGCCATGTAAGCTTACTTCCGTACTCACGACCGGCACCGCGTTTTCCGCGGCGATTCGCCGCGGCCTCATTGAAGCCCGAGCTATGCAACCCGATCGCGAACGGCTCCGACAGCTCATCGAGCAAAAGTGCCTGATCACCAGCTCCGATTTCACTCTCAGCACAGGGGTACAGTCTTCTTTCTATTTCGATTGCAAGATCGTTACGTTGAACGGCGAATGCGCGAGTCTCATCGCGCAAGAGGTGTTACGGGAAATCGAAAAGTTACCAACGAGACCCGCGGCGATTGGGGGGCTCACGATCGGAGCGGACTTCATCGTTGCCGCAGTCGTCATGAAGGCCTACGAGACCGGTCAACCGACGCAACATGGTTCCATCGTCCGCAAAGAGCCTAAAAAGCACGGTACGAGAAATAGGATCGAGAACCAACTGCCTCCTGGAACCAAGATTGTCGTAATCGACGACGTGATCACCTCCGGACGCTCGACGTTTCAGGCTTGTGACGAGTTCGAGCAGGCGGGCTATGAAATCGTCGGCATCATCGGCCTGGTGGACCGCGAAGCGGGCGGGGTAGAGGCGTTGGCGAAAAGATACCGCCACGTGCATACGTTGTTCTCAACGAGCGACTTCCCTTCGCTGAAGGAACGGCGGTAACGTCGACCAAACCCGGAGTGAAACGTAAACCGGGTTCCACTCCGTTCCACCCAGGCTACGTTTACTGTCGCTGCGATGTCGCTCGGGAACCGCGGATCGATCTCGTAATGGGTGTCCTGGACCGGGCGATCCCTCCGACGTCAAGCTCCACGGCGTCGGCCCCAAAGTGAAGGCGCAATGGGTCACCACCGGCGCCATCACGCGGACGATCGCGCGGTGCTGGGTCGCTCCACTCCAGCGGCGATACGGAGGCCTACTGGGCCTTTCATAGATAGGACCGAAGAGCAGAAACGCAACCACCTCTCACAAATTGCAAATCACCAATTTCGAAAGGTGCGTTTACCCTTCCAAACGTGGTACCGAAAGAGCGCACCCGTCTTATTTCGACGATCAACAGCCAAAGTACTTTGGCATTGACGCCTCGTGCACGCCCGGGGCCCTACTCGTAGATCGTGTTCGGCGTATGTTCCGACTCTCCCGTGTCATCACCGCCGTGAAATTAGTGTAAAGCAAACGGTTTGAAAACTGCGGTCGGAATGTTTGGCGGTGCGGTCCGTAATTACTCCTCGATCTGATCTTTCATGCGGTAGCTTTTCCCCTCGATGATGACGGTATCCGCGTGATGGAGCAGACGGTCGAGAAGGGCTGAGGTCAAGGTGCTATCGTTGTTGAAGATGGCGGGCCAGTGCTTGAATGCTCGATTTGAGGTAATGACGATAGCGCCCTGCTCGTAACGCTGACTGATGACCTGAAAAAGCAGATCTGCGCCGTGTTTATCGATGGGGAGGTAGCCCAATTCATCGATGAGCAGTAATTTTGGCTTGAGATACTTACGGAGTTCACGTTTGAGGGTGGAAGTGGTTTGGGCAGCGCTCAGGGTATTGATGATATCGATGGCGGTGGTGAAGAGCACCGAGTAGCCTTTGAAACAGGCGGTATGGCCGAGAGCGATGGCCAAATGACTTTTCCCGACACCGACTCCACCGAGGAAAATGGCATTGGCGTTTTGTTCAATAAAGGCGAGACGGAAAATATTCTGGATTTGGGGGCGATTGATTTTCTTAGGCCAGTCCCACTGGAACGCATCGAGGGTTTTGATGAGCGGGAAGCGGGCCAATCGCACCCGGCGTTCGATGCCACGACTCTCACGGGCTTGTGCTTGGCCTTCGATGAGCCGTTCAAGAAACTGCAAATAGGACCAATGCTCGGTGGCGGCTTGTTGGGCGAGGGTTTGGTAGTGTTCGCCGATAAAGGGTAAACCGAGATAGGTCAATTGAGCGAAAAGCCGTATTGGGATCAAGTTTCATTGTCATGGGCCTCGTAGAGGGAGAGATCGGGCTGGTCGAGTTCGAGATCGAGGAGGTCTTGGCGACGGGTCAGGTGTAAGGCACTGGGTTGGGGCGGCATCAGTAGCCGCTGCTCTCGCGGGCATGGCGGCGTTGTGCGAGTAATGGCTTGGGATGATCGGGGTCTTCGATGTCCTGGTGGCGGTCATAGCTGCGCGCATGGCGGGCGATGAGCTTGTCTTGATAGTAAATACAGAGCCGCTCGGGGTAGGCTTTGAGCATGACGCGTGTGCTGGCGTATTCTGCGGGGACGGAATAGCGGTTGGTATCCAACGTAACGCGAAACTGCTTGGAAGTGCGCACGGTTGAAACGCGTGCGTTATCGTAGGGCATAGGGTGGAGGGGTTGTAGCTGGGGTTGCTCCTCTTGGAAGCGATCCCGAGGCCGTTGATGGGTCTCGCCATGCAGC
Source organism: Gammaproteobacteria bacterium (assembly GCA_050740695.1). Lineage (GTDB taxonomy): Bacteria > Pseudomonadota > Gammaproteobacteria > JACCXJ01 > JACCXJ01 > JACCXJ01. The sequence goes on from JBOIDR010000070.1 coordinate 19,567, forward strand.
CGCACGTTTGCGACGGTGTCGAGCCATAGTTGCGCGGCGGGGTTAATGGCGCTGAAGTCCGGAACTTCGAGGCCGTTGAGGAAACTTTTCTTGACGTAGCCAACGCCCCGCTCGACCCGGCCTTTTTCGTTACCCTTGCCGGGGTTGCAAGGGGCGATGGCAAACCCCGACTTTTCGGCGATACGGGCGGAAACAGTCTTGATGGGGGAAGCGGCAGAGACTCCTGCAAACCAAATCCAGGGAGCAGGCGCTGCGAAACGCAAAGCGCTACCCGGCCGCGCGATCCGCCGAAGCCAACCGTTCCAACTTGCTCGCCTGTGACGAATGTGCCATGTGTCGAGAGATGAGATTTTGCTGGTTCCCAAGCTCCAGCTTGGGAACTCGGTCGGGAAGCTGCAGCTTCCCGGAATTCCTCTCCATGGTGGATTTGGAACCGCATAAATCGCGAGCCAATTTGGTCAACCGAGCGCCCCCTGGTTAGACGTGAAGCAGGAGCTTCACGTCCTGGGTCCCCAAGCCGGAGCTTGGGAATCAGTAGAAAAGACCCACGCTTTCCCTTGTCCGCAAAGCTCCGGAGCCTTGCGGGCAAGCCATTGTAGTCTTGACAATGGGGTCCACCTCAGTTCCACCTATTTGGATGCCAAATAGTCATGCAACGAAACGATGGCGACATTCTCATACTTTCCCGCCTTCAACATGGCGTGGTCGCCGGTCACAATTGCGTCGGCGTGACCGGCGATCGCACATTCCAGGACTCGATTGTCGGGCTCGTCTTCGAGGAATCCGATCTTCGACCCCGGATGAACCAGTTCGCCGAGCCCCGCAAGAAACACGGCCAAGCGCGCGAGCTCTTCGCGGCCCCGGCTGAACTTTCTCGCCAGCACGGTAAGCAGCTCGTCGATGATGGGTTTGGACAGGATGAGGTGGTCTTCGCCCGCGATCACCCGGAGCAATTGTCAGCGCCGTTCTGAAACTCGCATAAGGCTGGCGGTGTGAAAAGCGTTCGATTGCTTGCCGTCTTGTTCGGAATGTTCTGTTGAAACCTTCTTTACTCTTTCTTCCTTCTCCCGTTAGTTCCTG
>JBOIDR010000071.1:0-20473 GCA_050740695.1 Gammaproteobacteria bacterium
TCACTACCGAGCAAACTTCCCTACCTGGGCATAGCCGTAACCACTAAAACGAAACTCCCAGAGCGTAGAAAGCTTTCCTAAACATACGGTTACCGCGATGACCCGCGCCAACGTGAAGGAACATCCGATGCAAGGAGAGGGTCCGCTTCTGGCCGGAAGCAGGCACCCGCGGCCTTGGCACATCGCATGATTCGTTGGCGATCGCCCTTTCAGATGGCGATTCTCGCGACTGCCATGACAAGGTTTTCCGACGGCATTCACGGCATGCCCGCCTACACGGCACGCCGTCCCAGTAACGCAGACTCAACCAGAACATCGACGCCGCCCGCGAGCCGGATCGCACCGGCTGGCAGGTGCTCGCCGGCGCGCCAGCGTGCGACCGCATCGCGCTTGGCTTCGCCTTCGACCAGGAACAGCACCTCGCGCGTGCGGCTCAAGCGCGCCGCGCTGAGCGACACGCGCTGCGGCGGCGGCTTCGGTGCATCGAACACGGCCAGGGCATCCGGTGCGCTTGCCGCGACGGCCCAGTCGCGGCCGGGAAACAGACTGGCGGTGTGGCCGTCCTCGCCGAGGCCGAGCAGCACCAGGTCGAAATCGCCGACGCCGCGCAGCGTTTCCGCGTAGGCGAGCGCCGCCGCACGCGCGCCGAGCTCGGCGGGGATCGCGTGCAACTGATCTTGCGGGATCGGCACGCGATTGAGCCAGGCATCGGCCGCCATCCGGCTGTTGCGCTCGGCGTCGTCTGCCGGCAGGCAGCGCTCGTCACCGAAGTACACCTGCCAGCGCGACCAGTGGGTGTCCGCAGTGCGCAGCATCCGGTAGATACCGCGCGGCGTGTTGCCGCCGGCGAGCACGATCAAAAACCGGCCGCGCCGTTTGATCGCGTGCGCGGCGGAGTCGAGGATGCGCCGGTACGCCATCTGCCGCAGCGCCGCGGCGTCGGCGACGCCGATCCAGCGCACTCTGCCGGGGCCGGCATCGTCCTGCGCGTCCGTAGCGCTCATTCCTTCTTGATCGCGTGCCCGCCGAACTGGTTGCGCATGGCCGCCAGCAGCTTGTCCGAGTACGAGTCCGCGTCGCGCGAGCGCAGGCGCTCGATCAGCGACAGCGTGATGACCGGCGCGGAAACGTCGAGGTCGATCGCCTCGGCCACGGTCCAGCGCCCTTCGCCGGAATCCTCGACGTAAGGAGCGATCCCGGTCATCGCCGGGTTCTTTTCCAGCGCCGCCGCCGTGAGGTCCAGCAGCCAGGAGCGCACCACGCTACCGTGGCGCCAGATTTCGGCGATCTGGTGCAGGTCCAGCCCGAACTCGCACTTGTGCTGCAGGAGGGAGAAGCCTTCGGCGTAGGCCTGCATCAGACCGTATTCGATGCCGTTGTGGATCATCTTGGTGAAGTGGCCGGAGCCCACGGGGCCGACGCGGCCCCAGCCTTGATCCTTGGCGGACGCTAGTGTTTCGAAGATCGGCGCCAGCCGTTCGACAGCGGCTTGATCGCCGCCGATCATCATGCTGAAGCCCTCGGCCAGGCCCCACACGCCGCCGCTGGTACCGCAGTCGATGTAGTGGATGTTTTTGTCGGCAAATCGCTTGGCCCGGCGGAGCGTGTCCTTGTAATTGGAATTGCCGCCGTCGATGACCGTGTCGCCCGCGGCCAGCAGAGGCAGGAGATCCGTGAGGGTGGCTTCGGTGATTTCGCCGGCGGGCACCATCAGCCATAGCGTGCGTGGGGCTCGCAGTTTCGCTACCAGCGTGGCAAGCGAATCCGCGGATTCGGCGCCCTTGTCCTCCAGGTCCTTGCGTGCTTCGGGTTTCGGATCGAAGCCCGCCAGTTGATGTCCGCCGCGCATCAGACGCTGCGCCATGTTGGCGCCCATGCGCCCCAAACCGATCATGCCGAGTTTCATATCATCTCCTTAGTTGGTGGTCACCACTGCAACCAGCGCGGCAGCAGCGATTGGAGCGTCGGCATCAAACGCGTGCGGTCGTAGGCCTCCGCCGTTGTCTTGATCCTTCGGCCTGGGTCGGATAGGCGTGGATGACGCGACATCGACGAATACGGAATCAACTCTTTTCGCCCCGTGACATCGGCTAAATTATCAAGCGATCCCAGTTGCCGTAGCGTGCCCGGATCGGGCCGCGGCGGATGCTGAGCACTACCAGCGCAGCGCCCAAGGCCATGGTCACGACGGTCGTAACCATGCTCGCACCAAACATGAAAGGCGAAGCCATCAATACTGCTCCAAGTGGAACACTGAGATATCTCACCGGCCGGGCAACTTCAGCCGCGGCAATCGAGACCACGGTCAGAACAAGCGATCCGATCACGTGGTGGGCATTCGCTAAGCTGCCATCGGCGCCGAGCGCAATGCGCGTGAACAGTAGCGACAAGCCGATGAGCGCTACCAGAGCCAGGTTCCAGGGTAGGCTGACGCCGCCACCGATCATATCCTTGATCACGGCGCCGGGCGACTGGTCGAACTCGTCGGTGATGGGCTCGGCATTTTGCGTCTCCCGCATCTCGTCGGTGTCGCCGACAAAGAACACGCGCAGCCAGTTCTGGCCGGCCTTCGCGCGACGGCGCACGAACTGCAGAGTTGCGAGCAGTTCGTCGAGTGAATAAGGGATTTGTATAAGTATCGCCGCCGCGCCGATCAGCGCAATGGTGCTCCAGGTGCCGATGACGAGGGGCTGGATGACGATAAAGAAGATGGAGGTGATGCCGAGCGGCGCAATCATCAGGCCGAACAGCACCACCAGCCAGGGCATGGTGCGCCAACGCATCCGCGAGCCGACGATGCCGGTGAGGATCTCCAGCAGATAGGTATAGCCGCCGACGGCGGCATCGGAGACTGGCCACGCTTTTGAAACCCATGAGGTGATGATCTCCTCGGTACCGTTTTGCGGATCGAGGGGCGAGCCGGCGAAGAAAGGATCCCATACATCGGGTATGTGGCCAAGCTGGTAGGCGGCGAGGTAGCGTGAGACGTAGAGGCCGATGACCGCCAGCGCGATGATGGGCAAGCGCTGCGTCCAGTTGGATGGGTTATAAGTCCAGCCGGGCGGAACCGCGGGACCGGTGAGCGCGGCGATCGCCGAGGGACCCGGCTCGGGCTTGGTGCACACTGCAAAGCCAAAAATCAGCGCACCAACGAGCGTGTCGGAAAGATAGGCGGCGGCGTTCTCCGTCGAAAACAGGAAGGGCACGCCCATCACCAGTGCGCCGATACCGGCACACAGCCAGCGTGCCCATTGCTGGCGCCAAGACAGCGCCAGGGCAGCGGAGACCATGAGCGCCGCGCCAAGGACTACTTCGCTCCGGCGCAGGAGCAGTTCCTCGACGTTGATCAGCAGCGGCTGAGTGATGAGCCAAGTGGCAAGACCCATGTTGACCAAGTGCGCCCAACGGTTGGCCCGGTGCTCGGTCATGATCTGCGCCTCATGGCGGGCGCGCAGTTCCTCCGGATTTTTGCCCAGGTCATCTGCCTTGCTGAGCCAGGCCGGCGGCGTCACACCGTTGGTTTCGTACCAACCGGCCGGGTCGTTCTTTAACGCCGCGGCGAGCCGCGGCAGCTCATCCTTCAATCGATGCCGCGGCTCCCAGCCGAGCAGATCACGAACGCGCCGAATGTCGAGCGCGTAGTGGTCGTCGGCCATAGCGACCATGAAGGGTTTGATAAACGGCGCCTCGCCTCCATCGATCGCGTCGGGGATGACCGGCTCGAGCTTGCCATGCGCCCACGCGCCGGCGGCGGCGATGGGCTTTGGCAGGCGCATGGTCGGCCAATCATCCACACCATGAATGAGATAGCCGAATTCGTCTTGGAGCGCGTCGTAGCCGATCGCGTCGGGCTCACCGATCAGGACCTCGGTTTCGGGCGGCAGCACATCGCGGCGGGCGACGGCGCGGCGGAACGCTTCGAGCATGTCGTCGCGGTGGAGCATTGCCTGACCGACCAACGTGCTGCCTGAGTAGAAGTAGCTCTGGAAGTCGCGCTCGTAGATCCGCGCCATTTGCTGGGCCATCGTCGGCACCATCGAGTGCTCGTCGTAGACCCCCGCCAGCCGCAAAATGACGTAAGGGATCCGTTTGTGCTCCGCACGGATCACCGCTTCAGCGGCGGCTTTCGATTTCGGATAAGCCCAGCGCGGTTCGATCGGCTGGTGCTCGTCGATGCGCTCGCCAGGGCGGCAAGGCGCGTGCACGAGCATAGTGCTCGAATAAACGAACTGCTTGACTTCGAAGTCCTGCAGCGCTCGCAGAAGGCGCCGTGTGCCCTCGACATTGACGGATTTGTACAGCGGGTTGTCCTCGCCGGTGAAGTCGAAATAGGCAACGAGGTGGATGACGCTGGCGATGCGCAACCCGAACGCGTCGCGGAACTTGCGCAATCCCAGCTCGACTGCGGCATCGGACGTGAAATCGGCCTCGAACACCGGGAAGTCGACGCCCTCTGCCTTAAGGTCGAGCCCGACGATCCGGTAGTCGCGACCGAGCGCCTCGCCGAGCGAACGGCCGAGGTTGCCGGTCGCGCCGGTAATGAGGACGATCGGCCTCGGGTCTGAGTCCGTCATCGGCGAATTCCTCACCGGTAGCCGCCTTCCGCGGGTGCATCACTCAGCCGGCCTTGAGCGATGCGAGCGGGTGACGTGTAAGGATGCACGACGATGATGGTTCGCCTTCGGTTGCGGATCCCTCTATAAGAGCAACCTCGAATCATCCGTTAAGATCGATCTTGGTGTAGCTAAACGCTTACTCTGTGGTGGGCGATCGTCCTCTCGAATTCGACTTCCGCGCGCAGCCCCTCGAGATCCCGGTGAATCATGACGACCGCCAGCTTCCTGCCGCCGCTTCGATAGGTGATCGTGCAGTCGCGCGTGTCAAGCTGCCCGTCGATCTCGGCGTTGTCCCATCGTTCGGCGTGGCCGACATAAGCGAGGCCGAAATCGTACTGCTCGGTCCAGAAGAACGGGACGGCATCGAAGGGCTCTCGTCGACCCAGGATGTTGCGCGCCGCCGTTTGACCTTGGCGCTCGGCCACTACCCAGTGTTCGACGCGGATGCACTGGCCGGTCAGCCTATCCGGCCAGCGCGCAATGTCGCCGGCCGCGAATATGCCCGGGATGCTCGTTTCCAGGTACTCGTCCACCGTGATTCCTCGATCAATGGCCAGGCCGGCCTGTTCGGCCAGTGCGATCGCCGGTCGTACGCCGACGCCGATGACGACGAGATCGGCCGGGAGGCTTTCTCCGCTCCGCAACGTGACCTTACTCTTGTCTATCGAAGCCGCCGTCGTGCCGAGATGGAAGGTCACGCCGTGTTCTTCATGGAGTCTGCGGATGAAGTTCCCGACCTCCGCGCCGAGAATTTTCTCCATGGGGCAGGTCTCCCGTCCGACCACTTGCACCTCGATATTGCGCGCTCGAAGTGATGCCGCCACCTCGAGACCGATGAAGCTCGCGCCTATCACCACGGCCCGCTGCGAAACCAGCGCCTTGGCGACCAGGGCGCGGCTGTCGGCGAGCGTGCGCAGGTAATGTACGTGGGGGAGATCTCCGCCGGGCAGCTCGAGCCGCACCGGCTCGGCGCCGGTGGCGAGCAGCAGCGTGTCATAGGCATGGCGGCTACCGTCCACCAGGTCCACGTGCCGGCTCGCCGTGTCGATCGTGGCGACGCGCACGCCGAGCTTCAAGTCGATGTCCTGCTCTCGATAGAACTCGGCCGATCGAAGGGGAATCCATTTCTCGGGCGCCTTGCCCGCAAGATACTGCTTGGAAAGATTGGGCCGGTCATAGGGTACCGACGCATCGGCGCTCAGCATCGTCAGGCGACCGGCGTAGCCCTCCCGGCGGAGCATTTCCGCGGCAGCGTTACCCGCCGCGCCGCCACCGACGATAACCACCGATCCCGGTATGCCGGACGCCGCGGGAGGCGGCTGCCGGCTGGCGCTCTTGAGCTTTTCTTTAACGAAAGCGCTGCCGTCCCGCTGCTCGACCCGCCAACAGGAGACGGCGTTTAGCGCCGGCGCCCGCAGCGCCTCGCCGGTGCGCAGGCTGAAACAGGCATGATGCCAAGGGCAGCGAACCGTTTCGTCGACAAGGAGCCCGTCGGCGAGCGGGCCGCTATAGTGCGTGCAGACGGCGCCGATGGCGAATAGCTCCCCGCCGCGACGCACGAGTATTATCGGTTCGCCCTGCGTGTGGCCAAGCAGCATGGCGCCCTCGGCAACGGTCGAAATGGCCACACCTTGGGCGAGATCGGGCCCGTCGAGTTTCGTCTTTTCTTCGCTCATTCAATCCTCCGCGGTAACCCGCCGATCGTTCGCCACAACCAAATCGATGCGGCGGTCTCAGGTGGGATTGGTCAGGATCTTCGGCACCCTATTACGAACCGGTAACCTTCTGCCAAGCGCTCGGCGTGAAGCGATTGGCGGGCAGATCGATGCGTTGCTGGCACCGGCGGCATACTGCAACCACCGCTCGAGATCCCCCCTCGCCTCCCCGCTTTTTCAGAGAAGGGAGGCGAGCAGCGCGGGGGGACCTTACGCCACATCGGGGTCAGGCGCTCATGCCGGGGCGCCCGATACCCATGGCCATGTTCTCCTACGATCTGCCAAGCTTCGCGCTCTGGGCTACCATCAGGGTAGCCATTATAGACCGAATAGTCAAGAATCAAGTTGGAGAGTAAGACAAGGGATCATAGATCAATGCGAGGTCGCCGGGCAGCGGCGTGGTGCGCTCAGCGAATAGTCCGCACCCAGCAGATCGCTGACGGGCGATGGCGGCCGCCGGCGCCCTGCCCCTGTCCTCCCCGACAGCATGACTCGCTAACCGTGCCCGTGAAGGACCGGGGACCGTTACACTTGTTGAAGTCGTCGCGCACAAGCTCGGCCGCGTAGCGATCCAAGCATGACCATCACAGGCAGTTCCCCGGAACAGAAAAAACTCGAGGTCATCGAGGCCGTCGCGGCGCTCGCGCGTGAGCGCCTCCGGAACGGCCAGGCGGGGGGGTTCGTGCCCTTCGTCCGCGGCTATTACGCGGGCGTCTCGGCCGAGGACCTCGGTGAGCGCGAGGTCCCGGACCTCTACGGCGCCACTCTCGCGCATTTCGGCTTGTTGCGCGGCCGGCGGCCCGCCGAGCTCAAGCTCAGGGTCTACAACCCGGGCTTCGAGGAGCACGGCTGGCAGTCCACCCACACTGTCGTCGAGATGGTCACCGACGATATGCCCTTCCTGGTGGACTCTCTGGTCATGGAGCTGAACCGCCATGGCGCGACCATCCATCTCATGGTCCACCCGGTCTTGCACGTCGTGCGCGACGCCCGGGGCCTACTCATCGAGATCGCCGGCCCCACGACCAAAAGCGCAGGCGCGGAATCGATCATTCATGTGGAGATAGACCGCGAGACGGATCCAGGCGAGATCTCGGTACTTCGGGATGACCTCTGCCGCATCCTCGCGGATGTACGCGCGGCCGTCGAGGATCGACCCGCGATGCACGCGGCGCTCGCAAAGGCGACCCAGTCGTTCGGCTCCATTCCCTCGGAGGCCCTATCCGGCGCCCCGCTCGACGAGTTGCGGGCCTTTCTCGAGTGGCTCGCAGGGGGCAATTTCACCCTGCTCGGCTGCCGCGACCACGTACGGGACGCACCCGGCACCGATCTCCGTCCCGTCGCGGGATCTGGGCTCGGGATCTGGCGCGACCCGCCCGCGGGGTCTCGAGACCGGCCGGGGCACGGCCCGGCGGAGTCGCTGGGAGCCTCGTGGGACGCGGATCGCATACTCACCACGTCCGCGGCGATCACCCCCGTGGTCATCACCAAGGCGAGCACGCGCTCGACTGTCCATCGCCCGAGCTACCTCGATTACATCGGGGTGCGACGCTTCGGGGACGACGGGCTGATCGCGGGCGAGCTGGGCCTCCTGGGCCTGCACGTCGTCGCGGTCTACCAGGGCGATCCCAAGACCATCCCCCTCTTGCGTCACAAGATCGAGGCCGTCATGGGACGTGCCGCGTTCGCCGCGGAGGGCCACTCCGCCCGGGCGTTACAGTACATCCTGGAGTCCTATCCGCGCGACGAGCTCTTCCAGATCTCGTTGGACGAGCTCTGGGAGACCGCTTTAGGCATCCTGCATCTGCAGGAACGGCCGCGTGTACGCCTCTTCGTGCGCCGTGACCCCTACGGCCGGTTTCTGTCGTGCCTGGTGTTCGTGCCGCGTGACCGGTACAACACCGATCTCCGCGAGCGCATGCAGGCGATCCTGCGCGAGGCCGTGAACGCCTTCGAGGTGGACTTCAACGTCTCGCTGGCCGAGTCGCCGCTGGCGCGCATCCATTTCATGGCCCGCACCCGCCCGGAGGACGTCCCGGCCTACGAGATCGGCGACGTCGAAGCGCGCCTCGCGGAGGCCACGCGCTCCTGGGCCGATCGGTTGCACGAGGCCCTCATCGAGGCCCACGGGGAGGAGGCGGGCAACGACCTGTTGCGGCGTTATCGAGCGTCCTTTCCCGCGGCCTATCGCGAGGACTACACGGCGCGCCATGCGGTGCGCGACATTGCTCGGATCGAGGCGGCGCTAAAAAGCGGTACCATCGAGGTGCATCTGGCCCAGGCCGGCGACCTCGCCGACGATCTCCTGGTCTTCAAGCTTTATCACCCGGCGGTGTCGGTGACCTTGTCGGACGTCCTGCCCATGCTCGAGAACATGGGCGTTACGGTCCTCGATGACCGACCATATGAGATCAGGATGGCAGGGGACTCGGTCTGGATCCACGCCTTCCGCCTCCGGCATAACGAGGCGGAAAGCCTCGATACGGACCAGGTACGCGCCAAGTTTCAGGAAGCCTTCGCCCTGGTGTGGGCCGGGGTCATCGACAACGACGGCTTCAACCGGCTGGTGTTGCGCGCCCGGCTCGATGCCTACGAGATCCTGGTCCTGCGGGCCTATGCCCGGTACCTCCGGCAGATCGGCTTGACCTACACCCAGTCCTATGTCGAGGATTGTCTCGCCGGGTACCCCGATACGGCCCGCGCACTGGTCGGCCTCTTCGACTCTCGTTTCGATCCTAGGCGCAAGGCGCGCGCGGCCCGTGTGTCCGCTCTGGCCGCGCAGATCGAAGAGGCCCTGGAAGCGACCACGAGCCTCGATGAGGATCGCATCCTGCGCGGGCTCCTCTGCGTCATCCAGGCGACCCTGCGCACCAACTGGTTTCAGCGCGGGCCGAACGGCGAGCGCAAGTTCCCCCTCGCCCTTAAGCTCGATCCGGGACTCATCCCGAACCTCCCGCGGCCCATCCCGATGTTCGAGGCGTTCGTGTGCTCCGCCGATGTCGAGGCCGTGCACCTGCGCGGCGGCCAGGTGGCGCGCGGGGGGATCCGCTGGTCGGACCGGCGCGAGGACTTCCGTACCGAGGTGCTCGGGCTCATGAAGGCCCAGCGGGTCAAGAACGTGGTGATCGTGCCGGTCGGGGCCAAGGGCGGCTTCATCGTCAAGCGGCCGCCCGTCGCGGGGGGGCGCGAGGCCTTGCACCAGATGGGCATGCACTGTTACCGGACCTTCATCCGCGGGCTCCTGGACATAACCGATAACCGGGTGGGCCACCGGATCGTCCCTCCCCCCCAGACCATGCGCTACGACGGGGACGACCCCTATCTGGTGGTCGCTGCCGACAAGGGCACCGCGACCTTTTCCGACATTGCCAACGCGCTCGCGCTTGAACAAAGGTTCTGGCTCGGGGACGCCTTCGCCTCCGGCGGCTCGGCCGGCTATGACCACAAGAAGATGGGCATCACCGCCCGCGGCGCCTTCGAGGCGGTCAAACACCACTTCGCGGATCTCGGAGTGGATATCGATCGGCAGCCCTTCATGGTCGTCGGGATCGGCGACATGGGCGGCGACGTCTTCGGCAACGGGATGCTGCTGTCGCGGCACATCCAGCTCGTCGGGGCCTTCAACCACCAGCACATCTTTCTCGACCCGAGCCCGGACCCCGAGGCCAGCTACGGTGAGCGCCGACACCTGTTCGATCGGCCCGCCTGTACCTGGGCCGATTACGATCCGGAGCTGATCTCGCCAGGGGGCGGGGTGTGGCCGCGCAGCGCCAAGTCCATCCCGATCTCGGCCGAGGCCCGGGCGGTGCTCGGGATCGAAAACAAGAGCCTGCTGCCGTCGGACCTCATCCGCGCGCTGCTCAAGGCGCCGGTGGATCTCCTCTGGAACGGCGGTATCGGGACCTTCGTCAAGTCGTCCGGCGAGTCGCACGGCGAGGCCGGCGATCGCACCAACGACGGCATCCGGGTCGATGGCCGGGATCTGCGCTGCAAAGTAGTGGGCGAGGGCGGCAACCTCGGGCTGACGCAGCGTGCTCGTATCGAATACGCCCTGCTCGGTGGCCGCATAAACACCGATTCCATCGACAACTGCGCGGGCGTGAACTGCTCCGATCACGAGGTCAACATCAAGATCCTGTTGAACGCCGCGGTGACGGAGGGGGATCTGACGGGCAAACAGCGTGATGTCTTGATCGCGGCAATGAGCGATGAGGTAGGCGCGCTCGTGGTCCAGGACAGTTACCGGCTGGCGCGCGCGCTGACCGTCGCGGAGCTCGATGCGGAACGCCACCTCGGATGGTATATGCGGCTCATGGGGGAGCTGGAGCACAAGGGGATCCTGGAGCGCGCCCTGGAGTTCCTGCCCGACGACGCGACCCTCGCGGAACGCAAGGCGGCCGGCCGCGGCCTCACCCGTCCGGAGCTGTCGGTGCTGTCGGCCTATGCCAAGATGGACCTCTACGCCGAGGTCCTGCGCTCCGACATGCCCGATGACCCCTACCTCATCGGGGTCTTGGAGCGGTATTTCCCCGAGCCCCTGCGCAAGCGCTTCCAGAAGGAGATCCTGGGCCATCGCTTGCGCCGCGAGATCATCGCCACGATAGCCACCAACAGCATGGTCAACCGGGTGGGGAGCACCTTCGGTCTGCGGATGCGCGAGCTGAGCGGGATGCCGCTGCCGGCCATCGCCAAGGCCTATATGGCGGCCCGCGACATCTTCCAGGTGCGGGGGCTCTGGGACGAGCTGGACCAGACCGAGGCGCGGGTCTCGTGCGCGGCGCGCGGCATCGTGGTGCGCGAGACCCAGACGCTCATCGAGCGCGGCACCCGCTGGCTCCTCCAGCGCTCCCCCGAGCCCTTCGAGATCACCGATCTGGTTTCGCGCTTCCGACCGGCAGTCGAGGCCCTGGGCGCGGTGCTACCGGGTCTCCTGAGCGGGACGAATGCCGAGTGGTTCCGGCAGGAAGGCGTTGGGGAGGGGCTGGCCACCCGGCTGGCCGGACTCAGGCGACTCATCTGTGCCCTCGATCTCGGCGAGCTGGCGGAGCGGACGGGGATCGATCTGGCCGTGGCCGGCCGGGTGTACTTCGAGATCGAGCGGCGCCTCTCGATCGACGTGCTGCGCGAGCGGATCGCTCAGGGGGACGCAGATTTCTGGCAGGAGCGGGCGCGCACCAATCTGGAGGATGAGTTGGGGGCCTTGGGCGCGGCGCTCACCGCCGCCGCACTCGCGAGCGAAGCGGATCCCGAGCGACTCGAGGCCATGGTTCCCGAGACCGTGGTCGAGCGCTGGGCTGGCTCGCACGGCGCCGCCATCGAGCGCTACGACCACCTGACCGACGAGCTCATACCTCTCGAAGCCCCGGGCCTCCCGATGCTCACGGTCATCTTGGGCGAGCTACGCGGGCTGGCGCGGTGCCCAAGTGCGTTGCCCGCCGCGGCGCCGTCACCCCCACCACCCTAGCCCCCCCGCTACGCAGGGGAGGGAATTCGGAGCATCTCTCCCGCTACGCAGGGGAGGGAATCAACACCCCTCCCGGCTACGCAGGGGAAGGGAATCAACAGCCCCTTCCAGCTACGCAGGGGAGGGAATCAACACCCTTCCAGCTACGCAGGGGGAGGGAATCAACACCCTTCCAGCTACGCAGGGGGAGGGAATCAACACCCTTCCAGCTACGCAGGGGGAGGGAATCAACAGCCCCTTCCAGCTACGCAGGGGGAGGGAATCAACAGCCCCTTCCAGCTACGCAGGGGAGGGAATCAACGCTCCCTCCCGGCTACGCAGGGGGGGACTCAACACTCCCTCCCCTGTCCGCGCTTTTCGCGGACGGGGGAGGGTAGGGTGGGGGTCCGGCGTCGCGGCCTGCTATTCAGCATACCTTGTACTATTGAACCCTTCATGCAAAAGTACAAGATGTGGTTTACCTACAGCGATTGCAGGCAGAGCGTCTCCGCTTCCTCCTTCGCTCTTTTCCGGCGGTATTGCTCGTCGGCCCGCGCCAATGCGGCAAGAACACCCTCGCACGCCATGTCTTGCCGAATTGGACTCACTTCGAACCTCGAGCGGCGCTGATCTGGCCGTGCTCGCCACCGATCTCGAAGGATTCTTCGACGCGCATCCCCGAGGTCATGTCGAAGGCGGTCCCGGGCGCCGGAGGCGCGACGCAGGCAGGCGTGACAGATGTATGCCGAGTTCATGCCGAGTTAGTATGCTCATCTGCATGCGTACTACCTTTTAAATCTGGATGATGAGCTCATGCGGCAAGTGCGGCGCCACGCGGCGGACACCAACTGCACCATCACTCAACTCAGCGAAGCCGCGTTGCACGACGCGCTTGCCGCTAAAGCGCACGGGCAGCCCGCCTTTACCCTCCAATGGAACGCGGTGCGGGGTCGGCTTCGTCCCGGCGTGGACCTCAGCGACCGCGACTCACTCATCGATCGGATGGAAGAACGTCCGTGATCGCGGTGGACGCGAATATCCTGATCTATGCTCACCGGGAGGAATTGCCAGAACACGTAAGCGCGCTCGCTTGGCTGACGCGGCTCGCCGAAGACCCATTGCCATGGGTGCCCGTATTCTGCCTGGGCGAATTCGTGCGAGTCGTGACCCATCCGCGCATCTTCTACCCACCGACACGCCTTGAATCCGCGCTTGAAGCGCTGTTCGGATTGTTGGCAAGCCCAAGCCTGCGGGTGCTCAATCCAGGTCCGCGTTATCCCGAGCTCTTTTCCCAACATCTACGAGAGGCCGACGCGCGCGGCAACCTAGCCTTCGACGCTCAGATCGCCGCGGTCTGCGTCGAAACATCGTGTTACCGCGCTGCTCACCGCGGACCGCGATTTCGCGCGGTTCGCCAAGCTCCTTGCCTGTGGATTTGTGGACGAGTCCTGCGGACCGGCCCGAGCCCTTCGGGCCGTGTGTGGACAGCCTATGGACAACATCCGTGTTGCCCACAGGCTGCCCACACTCTCGGGCCTCTCGCCCACAAATCCACAGGCCCAACAACAAAATAACAGAATTACAGAAAGAATGATGACTAACCCAATCCACACTCCGAGTGTTCAACTAACGCTGGAACTTGGGTGTTCAATTAACGCTGGTACTTCACCCCTTAGGTCTCCCTCCGCCATTGGTCCTGCGCGTCTAACCCCACCCTACGACTGCTGGGCGGTGCGGTGGCCAATGACCCGGGACGCCATACTGGAGCCGGGCGTTGCCAATGCGCCCTGCGCCACCCGGCCAATGCCGTCGGTGTGACAGGCGGGGGTGCGGCGTGCAAGAATTACCGTGGAGAACAAGGGCGCTCTTGCCTCATGGGGGAGCGAGATGCATGCATCATGAAGACTCAAAGGGGGTGACATCCAGGGCCGTGCCGCGGCCGCCGATCATCGCCGCCGCGCTGCTATTGTTGACCGGTGGCGCCCACGGGGCCGCGCCCTGGTTCGGGGGCGAGACGCCGAGTCTCGCGCCCATGCTCGAAAAGGTCATGCCCGCCGTGGTCAACGTCGCGACCGAAGGCAAGGTCCGGATGGGCCGCAACCCGCTCCTGGACGACCCGCTCTTCCGCCACTTCTTCGATGTGCCCGACGAGCCGCGCGAGCGCAAGACGCAGAGCCTGGGATCCGGCGTCATCGTGGATGCCGGTCGGGGGCTCATCATCACCAACGCCCATGTCGTCGCCAATGCCGAGCACATCGCGGTCAAGTTGCGCAACGGCCGCAAGCTCGACGCGAAGCGCGTGGGCGTCGATGCCGAGACCGACGTGGCCGTGATCCAGGTCCCGGCCGGGGGGCTGACCGCGCTCGGTTTCGGGGACTCCGACGGGCTCAAGGTCGGGGACTTCGTGGTCGCGATCGGGAACCCCTTCGGACTCGACCAGACCGTGACCTCGGGGATCGTCAGCGCGCTGGGGCGCAGCGGCCTGGGCATCGAGGGCTACGAGGAATTCATCCAGACCGACGCCTCCATCAACCCCGGAAACTCCGGCGGGGCCCTGGTCGACCTGCAGGGCCGACTGGTCGGGATCAACACCGCGATCTTCTCTCAAAGCGGTGGCAGCATCGGGATCGGGTTCGCCATCCCCATCAATACGGCCCGCCAGGTCATGGAGCAGTTGGCGAAGCACGGGGAGGTCAAGCGCGGGCAACTTGGCGTCCAACTCCAAGACCTGGACCCCAATCTGGCCGAAGCCTTCGATCTGAACGAACGGGAGGGCGCCGTGATCGTGAACGTGATCGAGGGGTCGCCGGCGGCCAAGGCGGGGCTCAAGGCCGGCGATGTGGTGGTGGCGGTCAACGGCAGGCCGGTGCGCAACGCGAGCGACCTGCGCAATCGGGTGGGGCTCCTGCGCATCGGGGACAAGATCACCCTGGAGGTGCTGCGCAAGGGCCTGCTCGGCAAGAACGACCGCGTAGAGATCGGCGCCACCGTGGCGGCCAAGATCGACCAGGTGACGAGCGGCTCGGCGCTTCAGAACCCGCGCCTCGAAGGCGCACGTTTCGGAGACATCCCGGAGCGCTCGCCGGCCCATGGCGAGGTCGAGGGGGTCATGGTCTACGAGGTCAAACGGGGCAGCCGTGCCTGGCGGAACGGGCTGCGGGAGGGGGACATCGTGCTATCGGTCAATCAGGTCCCGGTCTCTGATCCTAAAGAGTTCCTGGCTCAGGTCAACCGCCTCCAATCCGCCGTGCTCCTGCACGTCTTGCGCGGTAACAGCGCCGCCTTCATCGTGGCCCGATAATCTTGATAGTGGCCAAAGATCGTATAATCCAATGATGATGGATTGTCTGTTCTGCAAGATCGTCGGCGGCCGGATCACCCCCGGCATCGTCTATGAGGACAGCGAGGTGCTATGCTTCAACGACATCCAGCCCCGGGCGCCGGTGCATGTCCTCATCGTACCCAAGCGGCATATCGCCACGCTGAACGATCTCGGGCCCGGCGACGCCGAGGTGGTAGGAAAGCTGTTCCTCGCGGCACGCGCGATCGCCAAAGATCGAGGATTCGATAGCAACGGCTATCGAACGGTCATCAACTGCAATGCCGACGCCGGGCAGTCGGTGTTCCACCTCCACCTCCACCTCCTGGCCGGACGGGGGATGGGCTGGCCGCCTTTTCCAAATACGGCTTCCGCCTGAGGCCCAGATGCGGCTTCGCCCTGAGGCCCAGGCGGCTGCGTCCTGCAAGGAATGCCCGTCGTCAGGCGCCGCAGGGAGGCACGACCGCTCGCCGTTCCGGTTCCGGTACGTCATGGCGCTCGGCCGGTCCCTCTGGGAGCAGCCGGGGGGCCTTCCGGGCTGGCCTTTTCCCCAGTGGTCTTCTCATAGTGGGCGAAGGCCTCGCGGAGCTGTTGGCGCAATAGAGCGGCCTCCCAGGGCTTGGTGATGAACTCATAGATCCAGCCCTTGTTGACGGCCTCGGTGATGAGATCGAGATCGGCATGAGCGGTCAGGAGCATGCGCACCGTCTCGGGATAGAGCTCCCTGACCCGACTCAGAAAGCCGACGCCGTCGATGCCGGGCATGCGTTGATCGGAGATCACTACCCGCACCTCGTGGGTGGCGAGGAGATCGAAGGCCGCCCCGGCGCTTTGCGCGCTCAGGACCGTGCAGTAGTCGCTGCCGAGCTGGCGCAACAAGGCCTGGACCACGTCGGTGTCATCGTCGACGATGAGGAGCACACGCCGGTCATCCGCCGACATCGGTTTGGGGATCCAGCATCGGTCTTCATGCAACATCGCCGTCACGCGCTCGGCCGTCAGCGGTTGGCTGATATAGAAACCCTGGACCTCATCGCAACCGAGGCGCTGGAGGTACCGGAGCTGCGCCTCGGTCTCCACCCCCTCGGCCACCACCCGCAGGCGCAGGACGTGACCCATGGCGATGATGGTGCGGGTGATGGCCGCGTCGTCCGGGTTGCTGGTGAGGCGGCGCACGAAGGACTGGTCGACCTTGAGCCGGTCAAAGGGGAAGTGCTTGAGGTAGCTGAGGCTGGAGTATCCGGTTCCGAAGTCGTCGATCGAGATGCGGCAGCCTGCCTGCTTGACCCGCAACAAGCGCCTCTGCATGTCCTCGGGTTGGCGCATCAGCGCCCCTTCGGTGAGCTCCAGCTCCAGGTACTGCGGCGAGAGGCCGGTCTCGCCGAGGATGCCCTCGAGCTGCCGCTCCAGGTCGTTCTGGACGAGCTGGCGCGCCGAGACATTGACGGCGACGGTGAACGACCCGAGCCCGCTATCCTGCCAAGCCCGGTTCTGCGCGCAGGCGGTGCGCAACACCCATTCCGCGATGGGGACGATGAGGCCGGTCTCTTCGGCGAGTGGGATGAAGCGCGCCGGCTTCAAGAGCCCGAGGCGCGGGTGCGCCCACCGGACCAGGGCCTCCATGCCCACCACCTGGGCGGTGCGGGCATCGATCTGGGGCTGGTAGTAGACGCGCAGCTCGTCGCGGCTCTGCGCATGGCGGAGGTTCCTTTCGAGCGCCAGGCGTCTCGACAAGCCCTGACCGATCGCGCGCTTGTAGAACACGAAGCGGTTGCCGTCCTCCTTGGCGCGATACATCGCCATGTCGGCGTGCTTCAGGAGCGTACCGATGTCGCGCCCGTCATTTGGGTAGAGCGCGATACCCACGCTCGCGCCCACATAGATCTCCTGACCCAGGAACCCGAATGGGTAAGACAGGACCTCGACGATCTTCCTGGCCACGGCCGCCGCCACCTCGGGTGTCGCGATGCGCTCCAGGATGATCGTGAACTCGTCGCCGCCCAGCCTCGCGACCAGATCGCAGGCGCGCACGCAACCGGTGATACGCTCCGCGACGGCCTTGAGCAAGAGATCGCCCGTTTCATGGCCCAGGGTGTCGTTTACGAGCTTGAAGCGGTCTAGGTCCAGGAACAAGACGGCGTGACAAGAGGTGTCGATAGGTCCCCGCGCGAGCAGCGCGAGCAGGCGCTCACGGAACAGCATGCGGTTGGGGAGGCCGGTCAAGGGATCATGAAAGGCGAGCCGCCGCACGCGCTCTTCGGCGCGGCTCGCGGCCAGCAAGCGCGCCACACGCATGCGCAGCACGGCGAAGTTCATGGGCTTCGAGATATAGTCGGTGGCCCCCGCGCCGAAGGCGCGATCGATGGTGTGCTCATCGTCGAGGGCGGTGATGACCAAGACCGGCAGATGTTCCCCGGCGCTGAGATCACGGATCCGGGTGCAGGCCGTGAACCCGTCCGTTTCCGGCATGTGCGCGTCCATCAGAACGAGGTCGGGCATGCGGCGCTCGCACAGGGCCAGCGCCTGGGTGGCCCCTTCGGCCTCCTCGATACGATAGCCGTCGTTGGCGAGGATGCTGCGGATGACGAAGCGGGTGCCGGCGTCGTCATCGACGATGAGGACGCGCGCGCGTTCGGCGACCTCGGGACCCCGCTCCAGGACCTCGCCGATAGAGCGGTGGAGGTCCAACCGGGACAAGGGTTTGGTGAGCACCCCGAGCACGTGCGGGATGCGCCAGCGGCGCCGTGCCGCGTCCGGCCGATCGCTGAGTATCAGTAACCCGAGCCGTGCGAGCAGCGGGTCCTGGCCGATCTCGCGCGCCAGCGATATCCCATTCCCGGCCCCGGTATCATCGATCAGGCAGAGGTCGTAGGCCCGCCCCTGAGTGACCGCCGCGCGTAACATCTCCAGGGCCTCGGGGGCGCGCTCGGCATGACTATGGGCGATCCCCCAATGGGAAGCGGTCTCTTCGACGAAACGCTGGTAGAGATCGTCCCCGGCGAGAATGAGGAGCCTGAGCCCGGCCAGTGCGCCGTCACGGATCGCGCCCGCCTGGTCCTGAGCCCTTGCTTCCGCGCGCCACAGGGGATGCGAGGCGTCTACGTACGGCATGCGTGCTCTCTTACGCGTGACCCTCGCCGCCGCCGGACGCACACCGACAGAAATTCGTGTCCCCACGCCACGCATGTGAATCATGCAACGAACAAGCCCCGATCCGCCCGGACCGGAGCCGCAAGGCTCGCCAGTCCCCGGCGCCATTGGCGGGCGCCCGGCTGCCCCAGGAACAGTCCCGCGAGGTGCCGGGCCATATGATGGACAGGGGTGCCCGCCGCCTGTTCGCGACGCATATAGTCTTCGTAGCGGGCGAGGATTTCGGCACGCGTCGGCGCGGGGAGCAGCGCGCCAAAAAACCGGCGATCGGCCTCGGCGAGGAGATAGGGGTTGCGGTAGGCCTCGCGCCCGATCATTACCCCATCCACGTGCGCGAGCTGTGCTTCGACCGCTTCGAGGCCGGTGAGCCCACCGTTGATAACGACCTCGAGCATCGGGAAATCGCGCTTGAGCGCGTGTACCCAGTCATAGCGCAACGGTGGGACCTCACGGTTCTCCTTGGGGGAGAGCCCCTGGAGCCAGGCCTTGCGGGCATGCAGGATCACCGTCCGGCAACCCGCGGCCCAGACTGCGCCGATAAATCGACAGAGCTCGCCATAGGAATCGCGATCGTCGATCCCGAGGCGCGTCTTCACGGTCACGGGCAAGCTGGTTGCGGCCCGCATGGCGGCGATACAAGCCGCGACGCGCTCGGGCTCGGCCATGAGACAGGCGCCGAAGCGGTTTTCCTGGACCCGTTCGCTGGGGCATCCCAGGTTCAGGTTCACTTCATCGAAACCCCAGTCCTCGGCCAGGCGCGCGCACAGCGCGAGGGCCTCGGGCTCGCTGCCCCCGAGCTGCAAGGCCAGGGGGTGCTCGGCCGGGTCATGGACCAGGGCGCGCGCCGGATCGCCGTGCAGCAAGGCGCCGGTCGCCACCATCTCGGTATACAGGAGCACATGCCGGGAGATGAGCCGCAGGAGATACCGGCAGTGCCGGTCGGTGCGGTCCATCATCGGTGCGATACAGAGACGTCGATCGATCGAAGGGGACATGGGGCGCCGATGATAGCTCGCAGGTAGGCTTTTCAGGATACCCGTGGCAGCGAACCCCGGCCGGATAGGAGCGGCCGATCGGCCGGCCGGTCACCATCCAACTCGCGCTTCAGCGGCCAGAAGCGCTGCTTGCAGCGGTAGGACAACGGCTCTAGGATCCATGAGTCACGTAAACTGTGAGACTGTGACCATGAAAAACATCACCGTATCGGTGGACGACGAGACCTATCGCCGCTCACGGATCAAAGCCGCCGAGGCCGGAACCTCCGTGTCCGCGCTGGTGAGATCGTTTTTCGGACACCGGCCGCCGAATTCGAACGCCTCGAACGGCGGCAGCGGGAAGCGCTCGCTCGGATCCGAAGAGAAAACCCCGATTTCTCCGCCACCGAACGGCTGACTCGCGACACCGTGCACGACCGCGATGCGCTTCGTTGGCACGAACATCCCGCTCTATGCCATCAGCTCCCGGCCGGCCGAGGCGGCTAAAGCGGAACGCGCCGTCGCATTGCTGAACGCTCCCGATCTGGCGTTATCGGTACAGGTGCTGCCGGAGTTCTACGTGCAGGCAACCAGGTCCACGGCTGCGTCACCGCTCAGCCACGATGCAGCGGTCGCGTTTATCGATACCCTGCGGCGCTTCCCGGTGCAGGAGATCACCGTGCCATTGATGCAAGTCACGTTGGCTGCCCGTGCGCGCTGGGGCATCAGCTACTGGGATGCCACTAATGCGCGATGCAAGCTTTTATGGAAACCAAGGCCCAGCCACCCTAACGCGAAGCTCGCCACCAAGCCTAGCAGGATACCCGGAAAACATGAAAATACCAGGAAGGAGGACAAAAAGACGGCAATCGCGAGGTTCCAGCAGGTCGCTCGCATGTACCAAAAGTAGAGCGCCAGTTCCTCGCGAGCGGCGCGGTCCAAGGCCTGGAACCAGGACTTGTCCGTTGGCGCTGTCGGTGATGTTGGTGATGGCGGTGGTGGTAGCGAGCAGAAACGTCGAAACACGAACCCCCATAGGACGCGTTGCAACGCGTGACAGAGGAGCCCAAACAGGTAAATGAGCGCCACAGACACCGTCATGACCGCGACCGCGAGCGGGGCGTTGTCCTTGATTTCAATATGAAGGGTTCAAACCCCCGCCTTTTAGGCGGGCAGATTTCATCTACAGCCATGAGCGGGCATGGTAGAATAGTCCCATTGAAGAAGGGGATCCCATGGACTATCGGTACGGCAGC
>JBOIDR010000072.1:0-20164 GCA_050740695.1 Gammaproteobacteria bacterium
AACTAAATAGATACCTTCAAAACAACAATGAACAACACCGCCCCATCCGACATTCCTGTATATCCGTACTACGAGTGTTCAACTAACGCTGGAACTTGGGTGTTCAATTAACGGTGGAACTTTGCCGCTCATCGATGAGAGCGAGCACCCGGTCGCGCTCCCGTCGGATGGGCTCATGCTGTCCAGCGCGCTCGCAAGCCGGCTCGGTGTGAAGCCGGGCGACGTAGTCACCGTCGAGATCTTGGAAGGCGAGCGGCCGATCCGCCGCATGACCGTGGGCGCGCTCATCACGGAGTTCACCGGGCTTTCCGCCTACATGGAAATCGCGTCGCTGAATCGCTTCATGCGCGAGGGGCGGAACGTCTCCGGCGCTTATCTCAGCGCCGATCCCGTGCGCCTCGACGCGCTTTATCATCAGCTCAAGGAATTGCCAGGCATCGCTGGCGTGAGCGTAAAGCAGGCGGCGCTGGAGAGCTTTCGCAAAACGATGGCGGAGAATCTCAACATGATGCGCTTTTTCATGATCGGCTTCGCGAGCATCATCGCGATCGGCGTGGTCTATAACAGCGCCCGCATCTCGCTGGCCGAGCGCAGCCGCGAGCTGGGCACGCTGCGCGTCATGGGCTTCACCCGCGCGGAGATCTCCGCGATTCTCCTCGGCGAGCTCGCGGCGCTCACCGCCCTCGCGCTGCCGCTCGGCATGGCGCTCGGATACGGACTCGCCGCCGCGATGTCGCTCGGCCTGCAGAGCGATCTCTATCGCATTCCGCTCGTCGTCGCGCCATCGACTTACGCGCTGGCCGGTGGCGTCGTCGTCGTCGCGGCCGTGCTCTCGGGGCTGCTCGTGCGGCGCAGCCTCGACCACCTCGATCTGATCGAGGTCCTCAAATCCAAAGAATGATGGAGCTTAACAAAAAACGGATCCTCTTCGTCGTGCTCGGTCTCGGCGTCGCCGCGCTCATCGCCTCCGCGTCGAAGCCGAAGCCCGTCGCCGTCGATCTCGCGCAAGCAGCGCGCGGCCCGATGCGCGTGACCATGACGAAGACGGTGAGACGCGCATAAAAGAGCGCTACGTCGTCTCGGCGCCGCTCGGCGGCCGGCTCCAGCGGATCACGCTTGAGTCCGGCGATCCGGTCACGGCGGGCGAGACACTTCTCGCGACGATCGAACCGCGAGCCCCCGAGCTGCTCGACCCTCGCGAGCGCGCCGAGATCGAGCCGCGCGTCAGCGCCGCTAAGGCCGCCACGGAACGGGCGCGTGCCCAGCTCGAGCGGGCCAAAGCGGACGCCGAGCTGGCCCGCAGCGAATTCGAGCGCGCAAAGAAACTCGTACGTCGCGGCGTGATCTCGCGTCGGGACCTAGACGACGCATCGCATCGCGCGGCGGTCACTACCGAGGCCGTCAAGTCGGCCCGGGCCGCCGTCCGCGTGGCGGAATTCGAGTTGCAGCAGGCCGAGGCGGCCTATACGCGCACCGCGCCCGGCATGTCGGCCGGAAGCGAGAACTGGAACGTCCCGATCTACTCGGCCATCGACGGCCGCGTGCTGCGCGTGCTCCAGGAAAGCGCCGCCGTCGTCCGCCCCGGCGACCAACTCCTCGAGCTGGGCGATCCGTCCGATCTCGAGGTCTGGATCGACGCGCTCACCACCGACGCGGTGAAAGTCAAGCCCGGCGTCCCGGTCCTGCTCGATCACTGGGGCGGCGACGCGCCGCTCCACGCGCTCGTCCGGCGCATCGAGCCGGCCGGGTTCACCAAGATCTCCGCGCTCGGGGTCGAAGAGAAGCGCGCCTGGATCATCGCCGACTTCACCGATCCGCATGAGAAATGGGCGAAGCTCGGCGACAACTACCGCGTCGAGGCGCGGATCGTCATCTGGAAAAAAGACGAGGTGCTGAAAATACCGGCCGGCGCTCTGTTCCGCCACGTGGCCGGCTGGGCCGTCTTCCGCGTCACCGGCGGCGAAGCCGAGCTGCACCCCGTGCGCATCGGCCACGACAACGGCCTCGAAGCCGAAGTCCTCGACGGCCTCGCCCCGGGCGATCCCGTCATCGTTCATCCCAGCGATAAGATCAGCGACGGAGTGCGCGTAGCCCGCAGATGAGGGCCGCTTCCCGCGAAATAGGGATCAGAGCCCTTTATAAGAGGTCTTTTTCGGCCTTCCGCGTCTGGCCTGGCCGATCTTACGCCCCACCATCGCCTCTACCTGCTCTTTGAAACGATCGTTGCCCAAGGGGGGTACCGGTCTGCCATAATCGCGGATCTGCGTCAGTTGGCCACGGTTTACATGAACCGTGAACAAACCCCTATAGACCTCCTGGCGCTGTGGTTCGCTCTGTCCCAGCGCGCGGTAACGTCCGTGAGAAACGATGACCGGGTCTGGCTGTCCCAGGGCGTTGCGATGGTAGCTGGACCACCGATAGGCCCCGGGGCCGTCGACCATTCCGGCGCGCACCGGGTTGAGCTCGATATAGCGATAACAGGCGAGGAGATAATCCTCCTCCTGGATGAGGCTTGCCTTGTAGCGCCCCTCCCACAGCGTGCCGCTGCGGCCATAGCGGTGGTTGATGTAGAGCACGTAATACCGCCCGAGGTATTGCAGCAACCGCCCGATGGCGCCTTCCCGTTCCGGCGTCAACAGGAGATGGACATGGTTGGTCATGAGCACATAGGCGTGGACTATAGCGCCCTGCTCCCTCTTCCAGCCAGCGGAGATAGGCGCGGTGGTCCTGTTCGTCGTAAAAGACCGCCTGGCGATTATTACCGCGCTGCACGACGTGCCCCGGCATGCCGGCCAGTTTGAGTCGGGTTTGCGGGGCATGGCCGGGCACTCCTCCTGGAAAGGGCCAACCGCCAGCATATCATAAAGGACTCTGACCCCTTTTACTCCGCTTTTACTCCGCGCATAGTCCGTTCCGGGATGGACGGTGCCGTCGAACGCCGGCTGCCGGGCGAGCCTCCCGTAACCGGCCGCGCCGGTATGGGCGACTAAGTTGGTCTGTACGATCGCGTCATCGGCCGGCCACCCGAGCCGCTGCGCCAACTCATCGGCAAAAGCCTCCGGGATCGCGTTCACGCCGCAACCGCGTGCGGAGGACGTTAGGACGCGGGTTGGATTCCCGCGGCCTCCACCATTCACCAAGGCCAACGGCTCTCCGTTGGCCTTTTCTTTGCCTGGCGCGCGACATTGCGCCCATCATCGGCTGCTACTCGGTCACGGTGCGCGGCGCCGACAACTAAGCACTCTGCGAAATCGAACCGCCGCTAACCACCCGTTGACGATACGGCTCCGATAGAGGTGACAACTCACCTGTTTCGGAAAGAATGAGAATAAAGCGTGCAGGCATCCCTTCGCGGTTCTCCGCGGTGGCCACACAGAACGGACACTCGAACGTGACTGTACCGAAATGCGCATGTGGGGGTCCTCAGGACTGACAGAAAGCCGCCGCTATGCGAGACCGATGGGGGCCTGCCGTCCTCTCAGGAACATGAATGGATTGCCGACATACACGTGTTGTTCGCTCGCATACTTCCTGTTGCCTACGGTCTATTTACTGGGCGGCTGCCCGGTCTTATACAGGGCTAAAGTCGGAGCAGCAGGGGAAGGACATATATGTTTTGGCGAAATAAATCCAGGGCCGCAGCGCCGTCCGTTCACCCCCAGGAACTGCCGTTTCGCTCATCGCTTGCGAGATCCGACGGCGACCTATCCATATTCAGGTCGGACCACTGGATACCGTTCAAGGTGTGGCTGCCCGAACCTCTCGACGAGATTCTAAGGCAACTCGGCGATCACATACATGCAAGCCGTTCAGCCCTTATACGAGATGCCCTCTTCATCTATGCGTACGGTCGGTACATCCATACGCAGATGGAGGCCGAACGGGAGGGGTTCTTTTTCGACAATGGCCCCTTGTACTCACGCGCGACAAGTCGCACGCCCGAGCTCGGGAAGAACCTGATCAACTTCAAGGTCTGGCTCCCCGCCAAACTGCGCGAGGATATGCAGTCCCTCGCGGACCTGGCCGGAATCAAGCTCTCCCACTTCGTCAGGGAGGTGTTGATTTCCGCGTTTATGGGGCATCAGCGCCTCCCGGAACGTGAAGCGCTCTTGGCCCAAGCCTTGGCGCGGCCTGACGACTGGCCACCGGAACAAGAAGGCGACTCGACAGAATAATAGGGGAACTCGCGGGTCACGTTGCTCACTGGCTTACGCTAAGCCCATTCACCACGGATGGCCTTGGCATGAGCACGAAGGACATAGCAAGTTGCTTCCCTAGCGTCGGCAGCCCCAAGGCGCCACGCACCTTTCCAGTGCAATGACTGCACTGTGATGGACGTCCCCTTAGACTCTTTGGCCGATACCGCTGCGTTGCCACGCCGCCTGGCCGACGCCGCGGATGCAAAACTCAATAGGCGTCGCCTGGTATTACTCTGCCGCCATTTAGAGAATCACCTTGAGACACCCGTGTCTGTCAGCCACGACATCGATGGCCGAACCGTCACGGTCTTTGGCTGTGTCGCCTACCGCGTCGATGATAGCGGCAAGACGCTCGCTCCCGGCCGTATGTACCGCAACGGCCAGTTCCAGGCGGGCGGGTATCGCGTAGAGGTGCTCCGGCCACTCTGTACCAGTTGGTGGCTACGCTGGGTCATCGAAGACCTGGGTCTCTCCGATCGTGGTGATCAGGGTCAGCTGTTTCTATCTGATGAAGAGATCGGTAATGCTGAAACCTGGCTTGCGGACACCGTCTACCGCCTATTGAAGGCCGATCCGCGGTTTCGGTGGATCCGCTCCGCGGGATTGCCGCAGGCGCTGAACCTCGATCCAGACTTGGTAGCCATTGCCCTTAGGGCCCGCGCTTGCACGCGCGAGCTCCACCTTGCGTCGGACCTCTATTCGACGGTGTGGCAGTACGAATCCGAATTTCGCCAGGTCGCGGACGAGAATCCGCGTCTATTGCCACTCCTCACCGTTTGTGCCCAGAAATGCGGCTTGGATCCGTACCACGACCCGATCGCGCAAATCCGTGACATGTTTGCGGCGGCGGGCCTGTCCAAAGCTGCCTGGCGTCATGTGAACCAATACGGCGCGCGCATATTCAAGTTACCGTGGGCTATGTCGGCCCATCAGTCTTTGGCTGACGTGGCCATCGAGTTCCTTCGTGTACTCGACGAAGCGGGACTGCCCCCGCCCCCGCCACCGGCCGTACTCAACGCATGGCTTCGCATCTACGTCGCACGGGGTACCGACCGAGTCAACTTCCGACGGGGTTGGTGTGGCGTGCCGCGAGATGTGATTGCCATCGCCCTGAGGCAGGCGGACAGGGAACGTCGGTCGGCCGTCTAGCCAAGTTCGTCGATGCCTTTCTGGGCGTCACGCGGTGGGCCGGGACAACGATGCCCACCCTGGACAAGAATCAACGGCGTGCCGGTTGGCCGCGGCTAGTCCGGCGCTGGAACGCATGGGAGACGGCGGAGCAGGATAAAGCGGAAGCCGACGGTCTGGAATGGGACTCTTTGGTTCCTCCGTTTAACCATGGACCCTACTGGGTAACGCCGCTTTGTTCCGGCGGGGAGCTTATCGAAGAAGGTATCGCCATGCGCAACTGTATATGTCCGACCTCACCGACGATTGCGTGGCGGGCGACGTGCGGCTGTTTTCCGTGCGCGGTCGAAGCTCCGGCCGCCGCGTGGCTTGTATTGGGATCTTCCGCTATGCCGACGCACGCAACTGGCAGGTCCTCGAAGTGAAGGGCTTCGCCAACCAGCCGGTCGGGGGCTGCCTGGCCGAGTTGGGTCGCTACGTGGCCGAGTGCTACGTCAGGTGCGAGACACACGGTTCATTCGCAGGAGATTTTCCGATGGAGACTCAACCCAGGATGCTTTTTGAATCGGCCCGCGCGCTGGCTGACGATGACGCCGGCGGGCATCGCAATCGTTGGAACGTTTTCGACGAGGACGTCGAGGACTTTATTGGGCGTTGGATAACAGTCGGGCTTGAAAAGAGCCAGATCGCAAACGTGAGGGTACCTGATGACTTCGGGCTCAGGCGGCTGGTCCATGCTGGCGAGCCGGAGGCAAGCGGCCTGCTGTACGCCGATCGCGACGAGGACCGGGGGAAAGCCGGCATGCTAGCCCTTATCGCCCTCAACTTGCTCGACGATGCGACGGGCGAGAGGCGCAATGTCTTTTACTCGGCCTACCCGTTCTTCAGGGACGGAGCATCGGTGGAGGTCGAGGTGGGTGAGATTGCGCTGTTTCCGAACCGTTTGGAGGCGAGATTGGAACTGGTCCTGAAGGAGGGCCCCGTGTTGATCGCTTTCGACACGTTGTTCTGGAAACACCGCGCGCGTTACCGGGCACAGGTGCGAGTGGAATTCGCCCTAGCCGCGCTTGCTTACACCATGACGCCCTCCCAGGAACAGAAATTCGTCATCGATGAGCCGGAGCAGGTCCGCGCCTTTCGCGCACGAGATGCCTGGCTTGAAACACACGGCCAGTGGTCTAGGGAGGACGAGGCGGCTGCACTCGCGGCCTCCCGGCCAAAAAGCGATGAAGACCTCGAACCCATTCGCATCTCGACGGGGCAGATGGCGGCCTACCTGCCACGGTCCGAAGGACCGGCCGATGATTTCGGCTACCAAAGGGAAGTGGTCTGCGTCGTTCCGGAGACATATGTCCTGTTTGGCGTGACGTTCTGGCGGGTGGATGTTGTCGTGCTACGCCCGCGCGACCTCAACCTCGAGCTTCCGTTCTATGTGGCCGAGCACCTCTTCCCCGCTGAATGGCGGCCGCAGCCGGGAGATTACGTCACCGGATCGGCCTGGTTACAGGGATATCTCCGAGGCTAACAAATTCTGCGCGGCTGCATGAAATGCCCATTCTCGCCTTCGTTAACGGTCGCGCGGGGGAGGGCGACTGCAGGATTGGCGCCCGGATGGCGCTCCTCACTGACGCTGCCAATCAGACGATGAGCACAGGGCCAAGCACATACTTTCGCGGTCGGATCAGAGGCACGGCGATCGGCGCCGCCAGGAATAGTCATGGGTATTGAAGCTTTACTAAAAGCGTTACCGGTTTCGGGGATCGAGTCTGAGACTATCGCGTTCCTGGGCGGTCTCGTTCCGAAGGGGCCCGAAGATGTCGTCGAACCCAGTATCCACTTTCTCGAACCGCCTGCCGGTATTCGGGTACCCTACGTCAACCCTGTCGAAGCGATCGCCGTTCTCCTTCGGCACGAGGGGATGTCCGCCGAGGAAGCGATCAGAGAGGCCGAGCAGGCGTATTCGGAACTTCGATCCGAACTCGCACTGCTGGAACGGCCGCCGTTGTATAACTTCTGCGATGAGATCCGGCGGGTCCCGGAATGCGTGCCGGTCCCACGGCTCGTTGACTATCTGCGCCGCGAGCGTCTCGTGCCCGAAGCGCTCTGCGCCTTTCTCGATCAGGCCTGCTGGGTCACGGGCCGTGTCCGGATCTTTACCGGACCCGACAACTGGAATCGGCCCCTCCGTTTGTCGGAGCTGCCGGAAGTGCCGCCGGCAAAAGCCATGATCGAATTCTTCGTGGGGCTGCCAAGCGACCTCGTTTGGGCGCATTCACCCGACGGCAACCAATTTCCGCGCGAGCTATTAGATCAGTGGCGTGACGAGGTGCGCCCAGTGATCGCTAAGCTCGAATCCGCGCTGGGCCGGAAGCTTTACCACTTCGCCGATCCCGAGATCGACTACGACGACGACAACTGCCACCGGTTTCTGGCATTGCACTGTTGGTGCTCGCTCGTTCCGGATTCGAATTTTGTCACCTATCTGCTTGAAGTCACGGGCATCGAAAACGTGGAGACATTGAAGGCAGCGTTGGTATCACCCGCGAGTTACCGACACGCCTTTGACATGAATGACGCCTTCGTGGGCATAGAGCCGTGGCCGGCCTGTCGGTTTGAGTATCTCGGCGACAAACGAAGGCGCGTCGGCGTCGTCTTTCAGTCCCGAGAGGCGCGGCTGCGCGCAGAGGAAGTCGCGCTCCAACAGATCGGAGCAGACGTATTGTTTCTAGCTCCCAGGGAACTGGCGACCCAAGACTGGATTGAACGGGCGACGCAGTTCGGAAACTGCTGGGGGATCTATCACGACTTTACGAAGCCTGTGTCCTTTCTTGCGCAGCTCGATGAGCTATGTGTTAGTTCTGACGAGGACCTTCCTGGGCGAAGTTGGCAGCTTTGCGTGAGTAACGAAGTGGAGATATTGATGTGGCGAGCGCACAAGGACGGGATGCCGCTTCGGTTCTATTCGCCCAACAATGTCGGCATCACTAACCCCGAAGTCAGTATGGAGAAGCATGGCACTTGCCAGGCGGTCGCACGCGTGGATGCGGAGCGAAAAGCCTTCACGGATCGACTTGGCATAGTCCGAGTCAACCCCGATTACGGGAGCGGCGGGTTGTGGAACGACCGTGGCCAGCACCTCTCCTACGATAGCCTCGATCTTCCGCTCGCGATAGTTCGACGTGTGGCGGCGTGGCAACGGAACTATGACGACACCTTGATCCCGATCCTGCCCGGGACGGCGGACGACGCTTGGTGGGAGCGGCATAATCAAGAGGAATTGGCGATCGCCTCGGAACTTCAGCGAGTGTTAGGGGATCGAGTGACCGTGCAGGTATTCGAAGGCGGCGCATGGAAACCGGAGGGACCAAACCTCCGGCGCGAAGTTGCGCCGCCGCAAGTCACGGGAACTGGGGACCGGGAAGATCGCTCCAGTGTCGTTGAGCTGCGCGCACCCCGCCTGAAGCCTATTTCCGAGGCTGATGAATCGTGGGCATGTAATGCGAGCAATCCGGCGCAAGCGAGGCTCGCGGTTCGCTACGCGCGGATGTTCAATACCCTCGACGAGACCTGGATGGCCACGTGCATCACTGAGGCCTCCCGCTATGCGTCCCGGAATGTGCTGAAAAGGCCTGGGGGCCATGCGATCACCGAATACTGGCGCGGCAAGCTGGCCACGCTGCAGGCATATGGCGCCCGCGCGCGGGTCGCGGCCGATGTGGGCACGCTCGCCGATGGACGCCCCTGCGCGATCATGTATCAAGCACGCGGGCCCGATGACAGGAATTGTCTCTCTGCGCCCGCCGCACTGGTCTTGTTTGAAGGCGATCCCAGTGGTCGCTTAAGTCGGGCGGACATGGTGACCATCGCGCCGTCGCCTTCGTCCGCGCGGCCGGCTGGCCTGTTTCCAGGGTTGGAAACGCCACCAGCCGCCAAGGTTACGGAGAAATTCCCGGCCTTCGTGGAAGTGGAATTGACCGTGCTGCAGCTTGACGGAGAAATGGCGCTGGACGTGGAGATGATCAAACGGGTCAACGCGGCCCGGGTGGTACTCGAACGGAGCAAGCTACGCATCTTGAATTACAAGACCGACTGTGAAAGAACAGACGAACTGTGCTCACGCCACGGTATCGTGGGTTTTCCCGCCCTTCTCGTGAGCGTCGGTGGTCGCACGATTCTGCGATACGTGGGATTAGTGGATGAAGATGCGCTTCGCAAAGACCTGCGCGAAAATATCGAAACAAGGATATGATTCGCTCGTTCCGGGTAAGTGCGTGCATGGCTTGTGATAATAGCCATCTTTGCAGCCATTAAGGATTCACAGCGACAGACCGGTCCCGTCATACTGCTCCTCCCACACCGCCTGCAGATCGACCGCCAGGTCGAATAGCGTAATCTGCGGCGGCAAGGTCTCGTCAAGGATCGCCGCCACGATGCCCGGAGCCAGGGTGGTCAGGTTGACCATCCGGCTCACGTAGCTGCTGTGCACCTTCTCCTTGCTGGCGATCTCCCGCAGCGATTTGCCCTCCCCAGACTCCAGCAGGGCGAGCCACCGATGCCCGCGGGCCAGCGCCAATTGTAATGGCGTTGGGTCGCCGTCCCTACGCTGTTCCGTCCCTTGCGGCAGAGTCACCAGCTTCCGCCCGTTGCGCCGCTTGATCTGGATGGGGACCGTGATGGTCAGCCGGCCGTCGCTGGCCGGGATGACCTGGGGCTCGCCAGTTTTGTTGATACGGGTCAGACTCATGCGGCGAGCGCTCATAAGGTCAGTTCCTCAATGCCGTGGGGACGTAGCCTGACCCACGATATCGTGCGGCAAGACCACAACCGTCTCGACCAGCCGCCGCACGATGCGCTGCTGCTCGGCCGGGAAGAGCTGGTCCCAAAGCTGGTCGAGGCGGGTCGAGCTCGGCCGCACGGGTTGCCACGTCGGCTAGCATCCCGGGCGCCCGCAGGAGCCCGCGCAGTTCGTTCCAGCACCGCCGCCTCGAGCTCGGCGACGCCCCCTTGCTCCTTGTTCTCATGCAATCGGCAGCGATCGGCCTGTTGGATCTCCAACAGCAACACAGAGACTAAGAGAGGACCAGGCAGCGAGATGGCCCGAAAAGGGGCCGTAGAGCCCCCGCAGCTCCAACAGCATGATTCGCAAGCCCATGTGACAATTGGGGTTTTTCTGGCAGGGTAAAAGACCGGAGACGACTCCGGTCTTCGTAAGATGGTGGAGGCGGCGGGAATCGAACCCGCATCCGCAGACCCTTGCCCTCTTCAATGGGGCACCTCTACGACGACCTCGCCCAAGCGAGACCCTGAACCGGCTCGCTTTCGCTAGGGAGAACGGCTTGCGCCCCCGCGGCATGCCTCGGCGGCGCTCTCGCCGGCTGGATGCGCACCAAGCTGGTGCTGCACGTCTTCCAGGCCGACGAAGGCGACTGGCGGCAGGTCCAGGCACTGCCCGCGCCGAATCGACGCCGTACGTCGGCTCGCGTGGTCGTGGCCCCGGCCCGCAAAGAGCACGTGATGCGTAAGAGCGGCCGGACGCTCGTCGGTGGCGAGCTGGCATGCGTGTACGGCCTCACCGTATGTCGACGGCCGGCAGAGCCGTCGCCGTTCCGGGTGCCGCCCACCGGGCGCGGTTAGCTAGCTAGGGATCCTCGGCGAGCAACGCCTCGATCTTCGCGCGCATAACGCGGAAGTCGGCGGTGTCGGGCGCCAGCTTGCCGCCTAGGTGCACGTGACGGATCACACCGCGCCGATCGATGAGGAAGCTGACGCTCGTCCACGACCGCTCGTGGCCGTCGAGCCACCAGCGCTTCAAGGTGTACCAGTCGGGGTCCACAGCGACAGGGAAGCGGAATCGGAAGTGCCTGACATAGCCGCGCACGGTCTCGAGATCGAGCGGCTCGGGGTCCTTGTGGTGGTACGCGCCGATCACGACCAGGCCGCGGCCGCGGTAGTCCTCGTCGAATCGGTTCAGGGCCGGCGCGGTGGCGCTGCAGAACGGGCAGCTCGGAGCCATGAACCAGCGCACCAACACCACCTTGCCGCGCAGGTCCTCTAGTGCAAGCGGCTCGGAGTTGAACCAGTGCTCGAGCTTCCAGCCGGGCGCGGGCTGGTTGATGACGCCGCTGAGGTCATCGGCGGCCGGTGGGTCCGCGGTTGGGAGTGCGGAGGCTAGAGCGCTTGCCGCGAGCAGGACGAAGGGGAGGATCCAGCGCATGGGCAGCATGGTAGCCCACGTCGTGGCGTGCTTGAGCCAAAGTCGTTTCCAGACGCGGGTCTGGCGCCCGCCGGTTGGGATTGGAGCTTCCCTAGCGTAGGCGCGTAGCCCCAACCAACAGGATCCCGTCCCGATCCTTCAAAAGCACCGTCTCCGCGGGTCCCCCGTTGTTATACGCCGGGTCCTGCCTGCCTTTGAACCGTTGAAACCCCGTCGGGCCCACCGTTACAATCTGGTCGCCATTTCCACGGGGATTGACGAGCGCCATGCCGTTCTCGAACCGGCGCCGATAGACCCCCTTCTGCCACGGCGTGGTCTGGGGCGGATCCACCGCCCGACCGAGCCAGCGGGTATTCTTCTCGCCGGCCAGATCGTACTCATCGAACCACACCACATCGGTTTTATAGACGCTTCCGCCGGTCCCATCCGAAAAATCGAAATCGAAATAAGCATCGTCCATCAAAGCCGATACAAACCCATAGCGGAAGGTCTTGTAGTCGGTCGGCTTGCCCTTCATGTTGAAGACCACAAGCTTCGGATCTCGTACCGGGCCCATCACTTTGCGATACGCCGCCATCATCCGATCCCAACTCCCCCAGCCGTTGAACTTCCCGTTCAGATCCACCCCCTCGTGGGACCAGGCGGCGCCTATGTAGTGCTCCATGAGGCCCCCATCGAGCTGGCCGGCGTACTCTGGGACCGTGGTCTCGGGGCGCCCCCAGTCACCGATGTTCCCGGCCACGACCTTACCCGGCAGGAGGGCCCGGGGCTTCCGCCTTCCGACGTGCCTCATAGGTTGCGTACGCCTTCGTACCTCATTGTGTCGTCGGCAGCGCACGCGCCGAGGTTCCTAGCTCCGGCACTCGTTGTTCCGAATGCACCGCCACCCTACATACGAGCGATCGCGCGCACCGCGGCGACTGCGGCATCCACCTCTTCCGAGGTGTTCACCAGGCTCGGCGCGAGGCGCGCGTACGAGACCTTGTAGGGGCTCGCGCTCGCGATGATGCGGCGCTCGAATAGCATCTTCACGACGGCTTTAGGCGCGACCCGGTCCACCTCGAAGGCGATGATCCCCGCCGACAGCTCGGGATCTCGGGGCGTGTGGAGCGTCAGGTGCGGTATGGCCGCCAGTCCCGACTTGCAGCGATCGTTCAGCTCGCGGATGCGCTCTGCCACCCGCGGGCGCCCGATCTGCCGGTGGAAACGGAACGCCGCACCCATTGCCCATTGATGTTCGTAGGCCGTGTAGCCGCCCGGCGTCATGCGTGCCGCGTCATTCGGGCCGGCATCGCGTTTCTCATTCATCCAGGCGTCGAACGACTCTGAATCCGAGAAGGTAGGGATCGTCGGGCGCAGGCGTGCCCAGCTCTTCGGAGCGGCCCAGATGATGCCGGTGCCACGCGGTGCGAAGATCCACTTGTGCGTGCCGGCGCAAAAGTAATCGCACCCCATCCGAGCGACGCTCTCGTCCACCGCGCCCAGGCCATGTACGCCATCCACCACCAGGAGCACGGCGTCTGCTTCATCGCGCTGACGGTTGATCTCTTCGAGCGCTCTCGCGATCTCCCGGATCGGGAGCCGCACGCCGCTACTCGAGTGCACCCAGGTAACGCCGAGCGCGCGGGTGGACGGCCGGATCGCCGAGCGGATCCGCTCTACGATGCCGGATACCGAGGCATCTTCCGGACGGTCGAACAGGGGGATCTTTCGCATGCCGGCGCCGGCACGTTCGACGGCGAGCCGGATCGACTCGTGATGCGAATAGTGATCGTGCGTGGTGGTGAGAAGCTCGTCACCAGGCTTTAAAGGCAATCCGTTGTAGACCAGCGCCAGTCCCATGGTGGTGTTGCCGGTGAGCGCGATCTCGGTGGGTTCGGCGCTAAGGTAGGGCGCGATCTCCTTGCACACCTTGCGCTGCATGTTCTCCGCCTCCGACCCGAACATGCCGTGCTCCACGACGAGGTGCGGGTTGGCGTCGAGCGCCCGGCGGAAGTCCTCGATCGCCTCGCGTACCGGGCGCGGATGGGATACCAGGGAGAAGCTGGCGAAGTGGAGATAGTCGCGAACCAGCGGGAACTGGGAGCGGATGCCGGCCCAGTACTTCGCAGGCGACAGCGCCGTCGGGTTCAGCGTCTGTCCCTCGAGCGCGGCGAGCAGATTGCCGGCCCGCAGCGTCGTCGCGGCTGCCAGCGTGCCGCTGCCGATCAGGAACCTGCGCCGGGAAAGCACCATCGGGACCCTGGCGGCGACCGAGCGCAGGAGACCCCTCGCGACGTCGCAATGGGCAATGTCGACGTACCGCGCAATGATGGACTCCGACGGGACACCTGCCTATGGCCACTTGTGCCGATGTACGTGAGCACTCACCACTAGTCTAAACTAAGACCGCTACGCTTGCCGCTCCCTCCGAAGCATGAGCTCATAGATCACAGTCACCCACGACACCCCTAAAACCATGCCGCCCAGCGTATCTGCACCCTCGACCACTGGTGAGCCCCGAGCTCACGCCCGAGCCATCGCCGTTGACAAGCGCGCACGGCCTCGTGGATAGTGTGCCGGCTTCAGGTGTCCCCGAAGACCTTCGTACCAGGGGATGAAACGGGAAGCCGGTGCGCGGCGTGGTTCGACCCACGCGCAAACCCGGCGCTGCCCCCGCAACGGTAAACAAGCAAAGGAGCGGCACTACGCCACTGTGCTACGGCACGGGAAGGCGCCGCCCCAGGGTACCGACCCGCTTGCGAGCCCGGAGACCGGCCTGAAGGGTTGCAATGGCATTGCGGAGGGTGATGCCGGGGCGCCCGGGCCGGGCCATCGTTTCGAGCTCCCGCCTTGTCCCCTTCCTCTGCGTGCCTTTCACGAGCTTGCTGCGCGGGTGCGCGCGGAGGAGAAAAACATGGTGTTGCGCCAAATGGCGACAGTCCGGCTGCCCCTTTGTTTTCTGTCTTGTTGCCCCCTATTTTGTAACCCCGTTTCGGCGGCGGATGAGACGGTCGAGTTGGAGCCGATGATCGTCACTGCCACGCGCCTCGAGACGCCGATCGACCGGCTTCCCGCTTCGGTGTCCGTGGTGGAAGGCGAGGAGGTCGAGCGGCAGCAGGTCAAGGACGCATTCGAGGTCCTGCGCGACGTTCCCGGCTTCACCGTCGTGCAGAGCGGGAGCCGCGGCGGTACGACCTCGCTCTTCGTCCGGGGCGGCCAGTCGGACTTCAATCAAGTCTTGATCGACGGCGTCAAAGTGAACCAGCCCGGCGGCGACTTCGACTTCTCGGACCTCACGAGCGACGGGCTGGACCGCATCGAGATCGTGCGCGGACCGCAGAGCGCGCTCTACGGATCCGACGCGGTCACCTCCGTGGTACAGGTCTTCACCCGGCGCGGGGAAGGGCCGCTGTCCGCGCGCCTGGGCTTCGCCGGCGGCGAGTTCGAGACCTACGAGGGCGGTGGCGGGATCTCGGGCGGCACCGACCGTTACGGTTACTCGATCGACGTCGGTCGCATCGATACCGACGGCATCCTCGATATCAACAACCGCTACGGAAACACGACAGTCGCCTCGCGCTTCGACCTGAGCCCGCTAGAGACGCTGGACCTCACGACCACGGTGCGCTACAACGACTCGCGCTTCGAGATACCGAGCGAGTTCGCGGGGGATCGCTTCCCGCCGCTCGACCCGAACCAGTTCTCGGAACGGGAGCGGCTGATCGTCGGCCCGCGTGCGGTCTGGAACCCCTCGCCCTGGTGGCGCCACGCGCTCCAGATCGGGTACTACCATGAGGATTTCCGTTTCGATGACCACGCGGATGCAGGGGTCGATTTCGGGTCCTTCCGAAACGACACGACCCAGGAGCGCCTGTCGGCCGACTACAACTCGAGCTTCTTCCTGCCGTCCTTCGCGGGCATCACGCCGACCGTGACACTCGGCGGGTATGGCGAGGCGGAATCCTTCGAGCAGGACACGCTCTTTGAGTTTCAGGGTTTCCCATCCTCGAGCCGCACGGACGAGACCCGCGACGCCGGGGCCTTCTATTCACAGATGATCCTCGATTGGCAGGAGCGGGTGACGTTGATCGCCGGCTTCCGGCTCGACCAAGCCTCTACCTACGGCAGCGAGGTGAACCCACGCGCCGGCCTCTCCTATCGCCTCCCGGGGGCCGAGACCAAACTCCGCGCGAGCTACGGGACCGGGATCAAGAACCCCACCTTCTTCGAGAACTTCGGCAGAGACATTCTCGGAAGGGGTGACGAAGGGCTCGGTCCCGAGCGATCGGAGAGCTGGGAGGTCGGCTTCGACCAGCCGCTGGCCCTGGGCGACTACCGGGCCGAGGTGTCGGCGACGTACTTCTCCTCGGATTTCCAGGATCTCATCAGCTTCATCCCGCAGCCGGATCCTGACGAGATTGCCTTTTTCAACATCCAGGAGGCGGAGAGCCAGGGCGTCGAGCTCGGATTGCGGGTCGTGACCCCGATCGGCATCGGCTTCCGCGGCAGCTATACCTTCCTCGATACCGAGGTGCTCGAGGCCGGTCCGTCGGGGGGCACCCTGTTCGTCGAGGGCGAACCGCTCATACGCCGCCCCGAGCATTCCGGGGCCTTCACCGTGGACTACACCGCCGAGCGCTGGACCGCCAGCTTCAACCTCACCGTCAAGGGGAGAGCGATCGACCTCGATTTCAACGCCGATCCGGCCGGTCGCCGAGTCCGCCTGGGTGATTACGCGAAGGCCGACATTGCGGTTGCCTACCGCCTGATCGAGAACAAGCTCGGCATGGAATCGCTTTCGATCACGGCCAAGGGGCAGAACGTCTTCGACGACGACTACGAAGAGGTGTTCGGCTTCTCGACCGCGGGGGCGAATTTTCTGATCGGCTTCCGCGCCGAGCTTTGAGCGTGCACACCACGCCGGCAGGCGGCCCGTGACCCCCGGTGACCGACCCGATACACTGTGAGCCTAAGAAAGCGACGCCCCATCGCATGAGGGAGAACCATGAACGACAACCGCCGAACCGCCCTCATCGCCCTCGTCCTGGTCGCCCTCATGGCCGCCACCCGCGGCGACGACTTCGCCGGCGAATTGCACCTACCCGATGCCTCCGCCGCGGTATTCTTCCTCGCCGGGTTGTATCTGCGCCCGATGTGGATGCTGCCGATCCTCTTGGTCGAGGCGGCATTCATCGACTACCTCGCCATCGCCGTCGGCGGGGTGTCGAGCTTCTGCATCAGTCCCGCTTACGGATTTCTCCTGCCCGCTTACGGGGCGCTGTGGCTCGCCGGCCGCTGGTATGCGGCTCGCCATCGCCTTGCTTTCTCGACCTTGCTGCCCCTGGCCGTGAGCGTCGTCATCGGCGGGTTGGTGAGCGAGTTGTTTTCGAGCGGCGGGTTTCATTTCTTCTCCGGCCGTTTCGAGCCGCACCTCGCGGAATTCGGCTTGCGGATCGCGAGATACTTCCCGTCCTCCCTGGCCACGCTCGCGTTCTACGTCGCCGTCGCGGGGATCGTGCACGCCGCGCTTGGCGCCGTGCGCCTGTCGGGGACGCGCCATAGACGGCGCTGGATCTGACCGGCAACGGTAAGGGCAAGTTCAGCTCGGCCTTCGGCATGGTGGGACGCGCGCGCCTTGGGGCACGGCATGCGCGGCGGTTGACCCTGGTGCTGAAACTCGGGTATCTAAGCACGGAAGAAGTGTGCGTGTTCTCGATCGGCGCCCGCCGATGCAGCATGAGGTCGTCACGGGGCCGCGGCGCGCCGGCGGGTTGATCCAGGCCGCCGATACCCAGACCGAGATGGGCAGTCACGCCGACGCCGGCACCGAGAAAGGCATGGAACTCTGACCGCCCAAGGCGTTCGAGGTAGGGGCACCCCCCGTGGGTGCCCCAACGCTAATAGGGCATGGATCCCTAAACGCACGTGGTTCCGGCTCTGCCTGTATCATCGGGCCTGTGTATCCCTCGCTGCGAGATGGGGCAGTGCCCAACGCCACCGGGCCGGTCGCGGCGGTCGGCCCTCAATACCGGGGCGGCGTCCCTCGCAACGTCGTGGTCCTCGGCCTCACCAGCTTCTTCACCGACATCTCCTCGGAGGCGCTGACCGCGATCCTGCCGCTGTACTTCGTGCTCGAGCTGCGTATGACCCCGGTGCAGTTTGGGTTGCTCGACGGGCTCTACCAGGGCGCCAGTGCCCTGGTACGTGTGGCCGGTGGGCTGGTCACGGACGCCGGTCGCCGCTACAAGCTGGTCGCGTTCCTCGGCTACGCGCTGTCGGCGATTTGCAAGCTCGGCCTCTTATTGGTGGGTTCCGCCTGGGCACCGATCGCGGCGCTGCTCATGATCGACCGCCTGGGGAAAGGGATCCGCACCGCGCCGCGCGACGCGTTGATCACGCGGAGCAGCGAACCCTCCCGCCTCGGCGCGGCGTTCGGCCTGCACCGGACCCTGGACACCGCCGGCGCGGCGCTGGGGCCGGTGGTCGCGTTCGCGGTCCTGGCCGCGGCGCCTGGGGCCTATGACGCGGTGTTCGTCGTGAGCCTCGCGGCGGCACTGGTGGGTCTCGCCGTCCTGGGTCTGTTCGCCGAGAACCATGGCGATCGGCCCGACCGCGCGGCTCCCGCCGCGTCGGCGCGAGCGCGTCTTGGCGCCGTCTTGGCGCGCCGGCGCTTCCTTGCGCTCCTCGTCACGGGGGGGCTGCTCGGGCTTGCGACCGCGAGCGATGCGCTGATCTACCTGTTGTTGCAGGGACGCGGTACAGTGTCGCCCACGCTCTTTCCATTGCTGTTCGTGGGCACCGCAACCGTGTACCTGATCCTGGCGCTGCCCGCCGGACGTCTGGCGGACCGATGGGGAAGACACCGGGTGTTCCTCGCCGGGCAGGGTCTGGTGCTCGGCATCTACGGCCTGTTGCTGGTCGCCGATCTATCCGCCGCCGGCATCCTGGCCTGCGTGGCGCTCCTCGGGGCCTACTACGCGGCCACGGACGGGGTGCTGGCGGCGCTCGCCGCCAGCGTATTGTCGGAGGACCAACTGAGCACCGGGCTCGCGATCGTCGGAACCACCACGGCCTTGTCGCGCCTCCTGGCCTCGTCTCTGTTCGGCGCCCTGTGGAGCTGGCACGGTCCCACCGAGGCGCTCGCAGTCTTCGGCCTGGGCCTTTTCGGCGCCGCGGTGCTCGCTGCCGTCCTCCTGCGCGTGGCGCGGCCCTGGACGCCGGCCACCGCGGCGTGATCGCATGTCGCGCCGAGCACTGCTCTTTGCCGTCATCGTGGCGTCTTGCCTGGGAGGCGCCGGTGCTTATGTCCGCTACGCCGCACAACGCGGATCGCCGGTTGCCCTCGTCCCGCAGCCGCCGGCCGGATCCGGCCAGACGGCCCTCCTCGACCCGACGCCACTGCTCGCGCCCGGCGACGTCCCGCCAGCCGGGCCGCTCCTGGTATTCAGGCGCACCTCACTCGATCAGTACAACGGTGCGCTCGGCCTCGCGCCCGTGGCCGATCCGGCATCGGCGCGGTTCATGCTGGCGCTCCGCTGCGAACGCGTGCACATGGCCGCCGGCCGGGGCGTGTGCCTCACGGCAGACCGCGGCATCTTCACGACCTATGGCGCCGTGCTGTTCGATCGGACCTTCAACCCGGTGGCGGAGCTACCGCTGGTCGGTGCGCCCAGCC
The DNA here is from genome assembly GCA_050740695.1 of Gammaproteobacteria bacterium. Lineage (GTDB taxonomy): Bacteria > Pseudomonadota > Gammaproteobacteria > JACCXJ01 > JACCXJ01 > JACCXJ01. The sequence goes on from JBOIDR010000072.1 coordinate 19,199, forward strand.
GGCTGCAGGTGGCGCCGGACGGGACGCTGGCCGCCACCACCGTCTTCGTCACCGGGCATTCCTACGCGACTGTCGGATTCTCGACCCGGACCTCGATCATCGACCTCGACACCCGACGGTGGCTGGTCGAGGACCTGGAAACGTTCGCCGTCCGTCGCCGAGATCAGACGTTGCGCGCGGCGGACTTCAACTTCTGGGGCGTGACCTTCATGCCCGGCGCTCGCAGGTTCTACGCGACACTCGGCACGGGCGGCGAGACCCTGCTGGTGACGGGCGACGTCGATGCGCGCGCCGTCGAGGTGATCGAAGAAAACGTCGAGTGTCCGTCGCTGTCGCCCGATGGCCGGCGCGTCGCATTCAAGCACCGTGACGGAGGCCTCACCGCTCCGATCACCTGGCGGCTGTGGGTACTGGACCTCGAGACACGGCAGCGGCACCGGCTCGCCGAGACCCGGAGCGTGGACGACCAGGTGCAGTGGCTCGACGACGAACGGGTGCTCTACGCCCTCTCCGGCGGAGCAAAGCGCGCGGCCATCATGGACCAGTGGGTGGTGCCCGCGGACGGCGGTGGCGAGCCACGGCTCTTCGTCTCGCAGGCGTACTCTGCCGCCGTCGTGCGGGGCGATCCGGATCGCGCGAGCGCTGTGCCACGCGGACAGGGCACCGGGGTGCCAGAATAGAAGGCAGATCCTGAAATTCCTCGGAGGGTGCCGCGCTGTTCGTGCTCGAACCGCCGCGCGCCACGGTATTGTTATCGCCGGGTGGAGTGCAACACCCGGGCGAGGAATGCATCGTCGACCGCACGGTCGCGCCAGCGCCCTGCTCAACCGCATCATCGAGATCTTAGATACTTGCGTCGTAAATGTCGAACAACACCGCTCGAGCAATTCCTGATTCACATGCAAAGTCAATCAGCTGCAAGCGCCAGGGTAAGTCCCTCCCCTGCGCAGCGGGGGAGGGCTAGGG